>NZ_JBEYWO010000059.1:0-24816 GCF_040644455.1 Streptomyces sp. NPDC046977 | reverse complement strand
CCGCTTCGAGGACGAGCAGCCGGTCTTCACCCGTGACGGCCGCTATCTGGCCTTCCTGTGTCCCGCAGTTCCAGCGCGGGACCGACGCCCTCGGCCCGCCGCGCGGTCTCCAGGAGCGCCTCCTCGCGGTCCCGGAGCTCGCTCTGCCCGGACAGTACGGCGGCGCGGCGGGACGCCGCGGCGTGCCGCCGCTGGAGGGCGTGGAGTTCGTGCACGGCCTCGGCGGCGCGCTGGGCCCGCGCGTGCGCCGTCTCGGCCGCGGTGGTGGCGAGGTCGGCGACGGCGGCCCGCTCGTGGGCCGCCGCCCGCAGGACCGCCGCCCACTGCAGGACGTGCGGGGCGAAGTCGGGATGCCCCGCGTCGGCGCCCTCGGGCAGCCACGCCTCCAGGCGTTCCGCACCGTCGCCGGCGGCCTGCTGCATCCCGTGGGCGAGCCGCAGCAGCTCGTCGTCGCCCGCCCGCACCCGCGCCTGGGCGGCGTTGCGCCGGGCCTTGAGCCATTCCTCGGCCGCCTTGAAGCGCCGGGTGTCGAAGAGCTTCCCGAGCAGGGCGGCACGGTCGGTGGCGGTGGCCCGCAGGAAGGTCGCGAACTCGCCCTGCGGCAGCAGCACGACCTGGCAGAACTGCTCGCGGCTCATGCCGATCAGCCGCAGCAGTTCCTCGCCCGCCTCCTGGTGCGACTTGCTGAGCGCGCGCCACTGCCCCGCCGACTGCTCGCGCAGCAGCGTGACGGCCTTCTCCATGGTGAAGCCGCTGCCGCGCTTCTTCGGGCGCGGCTGCTCGGGGCGGCGGGTGATCTCCAGCCGCCGGCCGCCGACCGTGAGGTCCAGCACGACCTCCGTCGGTGTGTCGGGACCGGCGTGGTCGCTGCGCAGCCGGTTGCCGGGCCGGCTGCCCGGGACACCTCCGTACAGGGCGTAGCAGACGCCGTCCAGCACGGAGGTCTTGCCGGCGCCGGTCGCGCCGTGCAGCAGGAACAGCCCCGCCGAGGACAGCTCGTCGAAGTCGACGGTGTGGCTGCCGGCGAAGGGGCCGAAGGCGGTGAGGGTCAGGCGGTGCAGGCGCATCAGTCGGTCTCCGCGCGGGCGGCGTCGGTGCGGACCGCGTCCAGGGCGTCGCGCAGGACGGCCCGTTCCGCGGTGTCGGGGGCGGTGCCGCGCACATGGGCCACGAAGTCCTCGGCGATCTGGCGGTCGCTGCGGCCGCGCAGGCGCTCGGCGTACGAGGCGAGCGGGTCCTCGTCCGCGCGCTCGGGCTCGAAGGCGAGCGCGAGCGCGTGCGGGAAGCGGTCGCGCAGCCGGGCCATGGCGTCGTGCGGGCGGAACGCGTCTGTCAGGGTGATCTCCACCCAGGCGTCCTCGTGGCGCGCCAGGGCGGGGTCGTCGAGCAGGTCGTCGATGCGGCCGCGGATCCGGGCGAGCCGCCGGGGCACCGGGCAGTCGACCCGCTCCGCGGCCACGGAGCCGTCGGGGCCGAGGTCCACCAGCCACATGCTCTTGCGGTGGTCGGCCTCGGAGAAGGAGTACGCCAGCGGGGAGCCGGAGTAGCGCACCCGCTCGGTGATCGTCTGCGCGCCGTGCAGATGGCCGAGGGCGACGTAGTCGACGCCGTCGAAGACCCCGGCGGGCACGGCGGCGACACCGCCGACGGTGATGTCGCGCTCGCTGTCACTGGGCGCGCCGCCCGCGACGAAGGCGTGCGCCAGGACCACGGAGCGGGTGCCGGCGGGGCGGCCGGCGAGATCGGCGCGCACGCGCTCCATGGCGGCCGACAGCACCTCGGTGTGCCCGGCGCGCTCCACGGCGAACTCCTCGCGCACCAGGGCGGGTTCGAGGTAGGGAAGCCCGTAGAGCGCGACGGGTCCGTGCGCGTCGGTGAGGACGACGGGGGTGGCGCAGCCCGCCGGGTCGGTGCGCAGGTGGATGCCCGCGCGGTCGATGAGCCCGGAGGCGACGCCGAGCCGGCGGCCCGAGTCGTGGTTGCCGGAGATCATCACCGTCGGCACGCCGAGGCCGGCGAGCCGGTGCAGGGTGCGGTCGAAGAGCTCGACGGCGGGCAGTGACGGCAGCGCCCGGTCGTACACGTCCCCCGCGACGAGGACGGCGTCGACGCCCTCCGCGCGCACCGTGGCCACGAGGTGGTCGACGAACGCCGCCTGGGCGTCGAGCAGTCCGACCCGGTGGAAGGACCGCCCCAGGTGCCAGTCGGAGGTGTGCAGCAGCCTCATCGCGGCTCTCCCGCCCGCATGTTCCGCTCCTCCGGCTCTCGTTCGGTGTGCTCGGTGTGCAACGTGCTCCGCAGGGGACCCGGTGTCCCCACCCTTCCCATGCGCTTCGTGGATCAGGCTATCCGCCACCTGTGACAACGCGCCGCGGGAGTCCCAAACCGGGCAAGACCGGTCAAGCGGCGTCCGCGGCGGTCGGTGGCGGCCCGTACGATGACCGCCATGACGGCGAGCGACTCCGGCAGACCCCCCTCACCCCTGGTCGACGACCGCTTCGAGCTGCTGGAACGGCTCGGCGGCGGGGGCATGGGCCTGGTGTGGCGGGCCCGGGACACCGCCCTGCACCGCGAGGTCGCGCTGAAGGAAGTCCGCCCGCCCGACCCGGACTTGGCCGTGTCCGATCCCGAGGCGGCGGCGAAACTGCGGGAGCGCGTGCTGCGCGAGGCCCGCGCGCTGGCACGGGTGCACCACCCCAATGTCGTCACCATCCACCACATCGTGGACCGGGCCGACCTCGCCCACCCGTGGCTGGTGATGGAGCTGGTCACCGGCGGCACCTTCGAGGACGTGATCGCACGGGGCCCGCTGGCGCCGCGGGAGGCGGCCCGCATCGGGCGCGGTGTGCTCGCCGGGCTGTGCGCCGCTCACGCGGTCGGCGTCCAGCACCGCGACGTGAAACCGGCGAACGTCCTGCTGCGGCCCGACGGCACCCCGGTGCTCACCGACTTCGGCATCGCCACGCTCGGCGACGCCCCGCGGCTGACCACCACCGGCGGCCTCATCGGCTCTCCCGAGTACATCGCCCCCGAGCGGATCCGCGGCCAGGAGGGCAACCCCGCGTCCGACCTGTGGTCGCTCGGCATGATGCTGTACGTCGCCGTGGAGGGCGCCCATCCGCTGCGCCGCGAGACCAGCATCGCCACGCTCGTCGCGGTCCTCGACGAGCCGCTGCCGCCGGCAGCGCGTTCCGGGCCGCTCGCCCCGGTGCTCGGCGCGCTGCTCGTCCGGGACGCGGGCGCGCGGCCCGACGCGGGAACCCTCGACCGGATGCTCGCGGAGGCCGAGCGCGCCGGGACGTCCGGCCCGCCGCACCCGGCCCCGGTCCCGGTTCACCCGGCGCCCTCCGACGCCGTACCGGGCGGCTTCGGACCCGCGCCCGCGGCCTACGGGCCGCCGCCGTTCGCCGCCCCGCCCCCGCCGCACGTCCACCGGGTCCCGGGCGGCACTCCGCCCCGCCGCCGCAGCCGGGCCGTCGTCGGCGCCTGCGCCGTCGCGGCGGTCGGGCTCGCGGGCGTCCTCCTCTGGAACCTCCTGCCGGGCCTGCACGACAGCAGCGCGCACACGTCCGGGACACCCGGCGACACCCGCTCATCGGACGCCGCGCACTCCGCCCCCGCGTCCGCCGGATCGTCCTCGACCGCACCGGAGAAGGCCGCCGCCGGGACGCTGCTCAGCGTCTCCGGGGCCCACTCCATGGTGGACGTCGTACGGGACTTCTCGGGCGGCACCAAGGTGCTGGAACTCACCCTGTACCCGGACTTCGCGACCTTCGAGGCCCCCACCAAGTCCGACAAGACCATCTCGGACAGCTCCATCTACCGCGACGGCCAGATCGGCGAGTGGGGCTCGGGTGGGACCATCCATGCCGACGACGTCCTGATCGACCTCGCCACCATCAACTGGAACGCCCTCCCCACCCTGATGAAGCGGGCCGAGAAGGACTGCGGGGTGGCGAAGCCGGAGAACATCTACCTGGTCGTCAGGTCCGAGCTGATCGGCGGCGAGCGCTACATGTCCGTGTACCGCACGGACGACCACCGCACCTGCTACGTCCAGGCCACGCTCCAGGGCAAGGTGACCCGCGTCCTGAAGCCCTGACCCGCCCCGACGCCGTGCCCGGACGGCGGTACGACGGCGTGGGGAAGCGCCCCTCGGCACGGCACGGCCCACCGTGGGCACGGTGAACGTACTGACACCCGCGGCCGGCACCGTCGTGATGGCCACCGCCATCATCAGCGTGGGGTTCGGGCTGACCGGCCACCGGACGCTGTCCGTCGCGGCACTCGTGCTCGCCGGCGTGCTGTGGGCCGCGCTCGCGGCGACGTTCGCGGTACGGCTCGTCCACTGCCCGGAGCGCTGGCGCAAGGAGGCGCTGACACCTCCCGCGCTCACCGCGGTGGCGGCCACCTGCATCCTGGGCACCTGCCTGTCGCAACAGGGCCTGCAGACCGCCGCGGCCGCCGCGCTCGCCCTGTCCGCGGCCTTGTGGCCGGCATTGCTCGTGCCGGTGCTCCGGGGCAGGCAGCGGGGGCTGCCCGGGGTCGTGTTCCTCGTCTGCGTGGCGACGGAGGCGCTGGCCGTGGGGGCCGCGACGCTGGCCCTGGCGCGGCGGCTCGACTGGCTGTGCGCGCCCGCGCTGGCGTTCGCGCTGCTGGGCGTCGTCCTCTACGGGGTGGCGCTCGGGCGCTTCGACCGGCACCAGATCCGGACCGGCTCCGGCGACCACTGGATCGCGGGCGGGGCCCTGTCGATCGTCGCGCTCGCCTGCGACCGGCTGACGGCCGCCGCCGACCCCGACGGCCCGCTGGGCTGGGCCCCGGCCCTGCACGCCCCGCTGCGCGCCGCCGCCCTCGCCCTGCTGGCCGCCGCACTCCTGTGGCTGCCCGTCCTGGTCTACGCCGAACTCCGCTGGCCCCGGCGGCGGTACGACATCCGCCGCTGGGCCACCGTCTTCCCGCTCGGCATGACCGCGGTGTCCGCCCTGTCGGCCGCCGCGCCGACCGGCTTCCCCGGGCTGGACGTACTCGGGCGCGTGCTGCTCTGGGTGGCGGTGGCGGCGTGGCTCCTGACGGCGGCCGGTGCGGTCCGCTCGGCGTGGCACGGCGGAGGTTCGCCATGACGCGGGCCCGGGCGGCGCATGCTGGTGCTGGGCACGCACCAGGGGGGTGCCATGCCGGGATAATTCATATGACACTAATTTCTGTCATCTCAGTCGGTACTGATATCGTCTTCATCGTGCCCCACGACGCCCAGCTGATATTCGCCGACCACGTAGGCCGCTTCTACGCGCGCCAGTACGGATTCCCCCCGATGGCCGGGCGCCTGCTGGGCTACCTGTTCGTCTGCGACCCCGCCCAGCAGACGATCGACGAACTGAGCGACGCCCTGCTGGCGAGCCGCAGCGCGATCACCGGTGCCGTCAAGCTGCTGGAGACCTACCGGATGGCGCGCCGCACCCGCGCCGCCGGCGAGCGGGTGGACCGCGTGGTCCTCGACCCGGCGAGTCAGCAGCCGCAGAACTTCGACTCGGCCGTCCACAGGGAACACGCCGCCCTCTTCCGCGAGGGACTGGCCCTGCTCACCGAGGCCCCCGCCGAACGCCGCGCGCCGCTGGAGGAGATGGTCGCCCTCGCCGACTTCCTCGGCGAGCGCCTCCCCCTGCTGCTGGAGGAATGGCACGCCCACCGCGACGCCCTCCGGGCCGCCGGGACCCTGCCCGCACCGGACGAACACCGAGGAGAGACCGCACCATGACCGACTACCTGCCCGCCGGACTCCGCGCCCTCGCCGACGCCGGCGACAGCGACGCCATCGGCCAAGTGATCGAACTGGCCGTCGAGCACGACGACATGGACCTGCTCCGCACCTTCGCCGACGCGGGTCACCGGGACGCCGCCGACATACTCATCGAACTCGCCACCGAGCAAGGCGACATGGACGAGCTCCGCCGCCTCGCCGACGCCGGGAACACCGTCGCGGCGGAGCAGCTGAGCGAGCTCACGGCCGTGTGACGTACCGCGGTGGCCGCGGACGGGCCCGAGGCGCATGCTGCGTGTGTGACCGTCTTCCATCTGGTGCAGCGCGCCGAGAAGGAACGTCTGCCCGGCGACCCGGGGTTGACCGCCGCGGGCCGGCGGCAGGCCGCGAGGACCGCCGACCGGCTGCGGCACCTCGGTGTGCACGCCGTCCTCAGCAGCCCGCTGCGCCGGGCGCGCGAGACCGCCGCGATCATCGCGTCCCGGACGGGTCTGCCCGTCCGGGAGGACACCCGCCTGCGGGAGCGGATGAACTGGGAGCCGTCGCAGTCCGCGGAGGACTTCCTCAGGGACTGGGCCGCCTCGGTGCGGGACCGCGATGCCGTCCCGGCGTCCGGCGACTCCTCCCGTGCCGCGGCGGAGCGCCTGCGCGCCTGCCTGCTCGACCTGGGCGGAGTGCCCGGCCCGGTCGCCCTCGTCACGCACGGCGGGGTGACGGTGGACCTGCTGCGCACCCTGGCCGGTGACGACGCCGTGCCGGCCGGATTGCCGCGCGACGGCGTGCCGTCCTGCGCGATCACCACGCTCGACGGCCTGTCCGTCGTGGACATCGCCTCGACCGTGCACCTGGCGGGCGCTGGACGGCCCTAGACATCGACGTACGCGCTGCCCGAGACCTCCATCGCCGCCGACCCGGCGGAGGCGTCCGCGAGCCAGCCGCGGAAGGACTCCAGCTCCTCCTCGGGCACCCCGAGTTCGATGCGGACATCGGCCGCGTACGCCACCCCGCGCACCGCGCGGCCCGCCGCGCGCAGGTCGTTCTCGATGCGGCCGGCGCGCTGGTGGTCGACGACGACGGTGACCAGCGCGAGCTTCTGCCGCTCGACGGTGCCGAGCTCGTCCAGCGCGGCGGAGACCGCGCCGCCGTACGCCCGTACCAGGCCGCCCGCCCCGAGCTGGATCCCGCCGTAGTAGCGGGTGACGACGGCGACGACGTCGCGGATCTCCCGGCGCAGCAGGACCTGGAGCATGGGCGTGCCCGCGGTGCCGCCGGGCTCGCCGTCGTCGCTCGCCTTGTGCACGCGGCCCTCGGCGCCGATGACGTAGGCGTAGCAGTTGTGGCTGGCGGAGGGATGCTCGCGGCGGACGCGGGCGATGAACTCCTGTGCCGCCGCCTCGCTCGGCACGGGCCCCAGGGCGCACAGGAAGCGCGACCGCTTGATCTCGCTCTCGTGGACGCCCGCGCGCCCGATCGTCAGATACCGCTCCACCACCCCGCCACCTTAATCCCTTGGGTGAGCAGGGCCGGAACGCCTGCGTTCGTCGCCGACAGGCCCGCTTCCCGACCGGGACGCGAGCCCGGAGGACATCCCCAGGCGTGGCCGGCAGCCGGTCACGAAGGAGGAGGCCCGTGCCCTCGTCGCCTGCTCCGGTCCGGACGACTGCTACGGCGCCGCCTGGACGCTCCTGCACCTCGTCGAGACCGGTCCCGGCCCCGTCCTGACCGCTGCCCCCGGGCCGGCCGCCAACAAGTGGCACCGGCGCCTCCACGACCGCGCCGTGCACGGGGGCCTCGTCCCGGGATCCCCGCGGGAATGGCCGGACGGGGCCTCTGGTTGACTGCTGCGGAGAGTCATCGCAGGCCCGAGGGAGGACGACGTGCGGGAAGACGACGCGGCGGTACGCGAGCTGCTGACCGGTCTCGGGGACACCTGGGCCGTGGTGGGCCTGTCCAACAACACCTCGCGCGCCGCCTACGGGGTCGCCCGGGTGCTGCAGCGCTTCGGCAAGCGCGTGGTGCCGGTGCACCCGAAGGCCGAGACGGTGCACGGGGAGCAGGGCTACGCCTCGCTGGCGGACATTCCCTTCCCGGTCGACGTCGTGGACGTCTTCGTCAATTCGGAGCTGGCCGGGGCGGTGGCGGACGAGGCCGTCGCGATCGCAGCCAAGGGCGTCTGGTTCCAGCTGGACGTGATCGACGACGCGGCGTACGCACGCACGAAGGATGCGGGCCTGGTCATGGTCATGGACCGCTGCCCGGCGATCGAGATCCCGCGCCTCGGATGACCGGCAACTCCCCCGTACGCCCCGCCCGCCCCGAGGACGCCGCCGAGCTGGTGCGCCTGCGCCGGCTGATGTTCCAGGCCATGACGGGCCGGGACGAGGCCGGGGCGTGGGAGGCCGCCGCCGAGCGGCAGGCGCGGGAGCAGCTCGCCGGCGGTGCCGGGAGGGAGCTCGGGGCGTTCGTGGTGGACGGCGACCCCGGCGCCGGGCCGCACCTGGCGGCGTGCGCGGTCGGGCGGCTGGAGCAGCGGCTGGCCGCGCCCTCGCACCCGGACGGGCGCTTCGGCTTCGTCTTCAACGTCTGCACCGATCCCCGCTACCGGGGCCTCGGCCACGCGCGGGCGACGACGGGCGCGCTGCTCGCGTGGTTCGCCGAGCGCGGCGTCACGCGGGTCGACCTGCACGCCACGCCCGAGGCCGAGGCGCTGTACCGCAGCCTCGGCTTCGCCGAGCACTCCATACCGCTGTCGCTGGACCTCAGCCGGCCGCGGGTTCCGCGATGAGGGCCGTGCCGACGCGGCGGAAGCCGATGCGGCCGTAGATCCGGGCCACGTCCTCGTCGCCCGCCGACAGGAACACCGTGCCCATGCCGCGTGCCCTGGCGTGCGCCACGAGCACGGAGGTCACCGCGAGTGCGAGGCCGCGCCGGCGGGCGCTGGGCAACGTGCCGACGGCGACGATCTCGCAGACCTCACCGACGGGGTTGTACTGCCCCGCGCACAGCGCGGTCGTGCCGTCCACCGCCGCCGCGTGGACGGTCAGGCCGTCCTTGACCCGTGCCTCGGCCGCCGAGAGGGCCGCCGGGGCGGCGTGCAGCACCCGGGCGGCGTCCAGTTCGGAGGTCCCGGCGGGACCGATCGCGGTGCCGGGGTGCGCGAACGCCAAGTGGGGCACCGTGATGGCGCCGGCGAACGCCGGGTCGCCGGGCTCCAGTACGCGGACGTCCACACCGTCGACGGGCACCGGAGCGGCGCCGGTTGCCCCCGGGTCGAGTGCCATCAGCGGATGCGCGTGCACGTGGAGGCCCGAGGCCTCCGCCGCTTCCCGCAGGCCGGGCGTCGTCTCGGCCACCCACTCGAAGCACTCCGGTACGCCGAGCGCCCGCTGCCGCTCCCGCACCTTGTCCACGTCCGCGCGCCCGACCCGGCCGTCCGCTCCGAGCGCCGGCCGGGCGTAGTACGGCCAGCCGATCCCCTCGCGGACGAAGAGGGTCAGCGGGCCGAAGTCCTCGGCGCGGGCGGCGGCCCGGGGGACCGCGTCGTAGTAGCGCTCCAAGCGCGCCAGCACCTCGGTCACGCCGTGACACCCAGTCCTTCGACGACCTGCACGCCGGGCAGGGAGGCCAGCGCCTTGCCGGGCAGGAGCAGCTTGCCGCGGCGGCTGCCGCTGCCGATGATCACGTACGGCGTGTCCGTGACCGCCGCGTCGACCAGCAGCGGCCACGCGGCGGGCAGCCCGACCGGGGTGATGCCGCCGTACTCCATGCCGCTCTCGCCGACCGCGGTGTCCATCGGCGCGAACGAGGCCTTGCGCACGCCGAGATGGCGCCGGACGAAGCCGTTCACATCGGCCCGGGTGGTGGCGAGGACCACGCACGCGGCGAGCGTCACGTCCTGGCCCCGCTTGCCCGCGACGACCACGCAGTTGGCGGACTGGTCCATGCCCACGCCGTAGGCCTCCGCGAAGACCGCCGTGTCCGCCTTCTCGGGGTCGGTGTCGACGAGGAGGACCTCCTCCACCGGTACGTCGCCCTGCCAGGCGGTGAGGGCCGCGGCGACGGGCCCGGGCAGCAGGTCGAGCCGCTGGACGGCCGGAGATACGTCGGTGAAGGTACCGATGGGTGCGCGCATGTCCGGCACGCTAACAAAGACGCCCAGTTGATCGCGCCCACAATCCGGAGGGCGGACAGCCCCCGCCGGCCGCGGGGCGGCGTCATCCCTCCGGTTCGAGTTCGGTCAGGGCGGCCAGGGCGGCGAGTTGCTGGTGCGTCGCGCCCGCCGGCACGGGCACCGGCGCGGGCGTGCGCAGCGGCGGCTCCCAGCCGCGTTCGGGGTCCCAGCGCCGCACGACGCGCGCCGGTGCGCCGGCCACCACCGAGTGGTCGGGGACCTCGCCCCGGACGATCGCGCCCGCCGCGACCACCACGTTCCGCCCGAGGCGGGCTCCCGGAAGGATGACCGCCCCCGCGCCGAGCCAGCTCCCGGAGCCGATCTCGACGGGCGCGGAACGCGGCCACTGCCGCCCGATGGGCTCGTGGGGGTCGTCGTAGGAGTGGTTGTCGCTGGTGACGTAGACGTACGGACCGCAGTAGACGTCGTTGCCGAACACCACGGGCCGCGAGGCGACGACATGGCTGCCGCGGCCGAGGACGACGCCGTCGCCGAGGCGGACGACGGGCTCGGGGCCGAGGTCGAGGCCGGGCATCATGCCGGCGGTGAGGGTGACCTGTTCGCCGATGATGCAGTAGTCGCCGAGGTGGATCCAGCGCTCGCCGAAGATCGTGCCCTGCGGGAACGCCAGCCGGGTCCCGGTGCCGATGCGGCCGAAGCGCAGCGGACCGGGGCGCTCGGCGGTCACCGCGCCCGCGCCCTGGACCCAGCGCCAGCCGCGGTGCACCAGGCGGGAGGCGGCGCGGCGGCGCCACGCCCCCAGCGGGGAGAACAGGTTCTCGTTTTTCGGCACCCGCTCACCGTATCGAGGGCCGTCGCACGCGGCCGGTCGATCAGGTGTGATGTGCGCCGCGTTCGGACCAGGCGACGGCGAGCCGTGCGGCCAGGCGCACATTGCCGCGCACCGCGGCGAGGTTGGCCTCCAGGCTGGCCCCCGCGGTGCCCTCGACGAGCCGGCCGAGGAGGAACGGGGTGACGGCCTGCCCGGTCACGCCCTGGTCCTCGGCGGCGGCCAGCGCCTGCCCCAGCACGCGGTCGTGGAGCTCCGGGTCGAGCTGCTCCTCCCGGGGCACCGGGTTGGCGACGACGATCGCGGCGGGCGGTCCGCTCAGGTCGTCCTGGGCGGCCATGACGGCCGCGACCTCCTCGGGTGTGCCGACGGTCCAGTCGACCGGCTGCCCGGAGCCGCTGAGGTAGAAGCCGGGGAATTCCGCGGTCCCGTAGCCCACGACGGTGACGCCCAGGGTCTCCAGCCGTTGCAGGGTGGCGGGGACGTCGAGGATGGACTTGACCCCGGCGCAGACGATGGTGATCCGGGTTCCGGCGAGCAGCCGCAGGTCGGCGGACTCGTCCTGCTCGTGGGTCCAGCCGCGGTGCACGCCGCCGAGCCCGCCGGTGGCGAAGAAGCGCAGCCCGGCGCGGGCGGCGAGGAATGCCGTGGCGGAGACGGTGGTGGCCCCGCTGGCGCCGGTGGCGAGGGCGACGGGCAGATCGCGGTGGCCGAGTTTGCGCATGCCCTCGTCGTGGGCGACGCGTTCCAGTTCCTTGTCGTCCAGGCCGACGCGCGGCACGCCGTCGAGGACGGCGACGGTCGCCGGCACGGCCCCGGCGTCCCGCACGGCGGCCTCCAGTTCCCGGGCGACCTGGAGGTTGCGGGGGCGGGGCAGGCCGTGGGAGATGATCGTCGACTCCAGGGCGACGACGGGCGCGCCGGACTCCAGCGCGGCGATCACATCATCGGAGAACTTCAGCACGCTGTAGGCGCTACCCGCCCCGCGATTACCGCAATCGCGGGGCTACGGTGATCCCCATGACGGAGAGAGCCTTGATCGCCGCCGTGGGCGGCCACACCCCCCAGGTGGACCCGGACGCCTTCGCCGCGCCGACCTCGGTGGTGCTGGGCGAGGTGACGCTGGCGGCGGGCGCCAGCGCCTGGTACCACGCGGTGCTCCGCGGCGACTGCGCGCCGATCGCCCTCGGCGAGGGCAGCAACGTCCAGGACAACGCCACGGTCCACGCCGACCCGGGCTTCCCCGCCGTGATCGGCGCGGGCGTCACGATCGGCCACAACGCGGTGGTGCACGGCTGCGTCGTGGAGGACCACGTGCTGGTCGGCATGGGCGCGACGGTGCTCAACGGCGCGCACATCGGCACGGGTTCACTGGTGGCGGCGGGCGCGCTCGTACCGCAGGGGATGCGCGTGCCGCCGGGCTCGCTGGTGGCCGGGGTGCCCGCCAAGGTGCGGCGCGAACTGACCGCCGAGGAGCGGGAGATGATCCGGATCAACGCGGAGCACTACGTGCAGCTGGCCGGCGCGCACCGCGCCGCGTTCGCCGGGGGCGCGGCGGACGCCGCGGGCTGAGGCCGGCGGCTCAGTCGGCCGTCGCGGCGACCGTAGTCTCCTCGGGCTCCTCGCGCTCCGCGACGGCGGCCGCGGCGGCCTTGGCCCGGCGGCGCACGACGAGGAAGGACGCGAGGCCGATCAGCACGGCCGCGCCGAGGCCCACCCAGGAGAAGCGCTTGAGCCAGGGCTCGGCGACGATGCCCACGTAGTAGATGACGGCCGTCGTACCGCCCGCCCAGACGATGCCGCCCAGCACGTTCGCGACGAGGAACTTCCAGTACGGCATGCGCAGCACGCCGGACAGCGGCCCGGCGAAGATCCGCAGCAGTGCCACGAAGCGCCCGAAGAACACCGCCCACATGCCCCAGCGCTCGAAGGACGCCTCGGCGGTCGCGATGTGGCCCGGGGAGAAGTGCTTGGGGAAGCGCCGGCCGAGCCGGTCCATCAGCGGACGTCCGCCGCGGCGGCCGATCGCGTAGCCGATGGAGTCGCCCACGATCGCCCCGGCCGTGGCGCAGATGCCGACCACCCACGGGTTGACGTGGCCCTGCGAGGCGAGCAGCGAGGCGCTCACGAGGATGATCTCGCCCGGCAGGGGTATGCCCAGGCTCTCCACACCGATCACGAGGCCCACCAGCAGATAGATGCTGACGGGCGGGATCGTCCCGAGCCACTCCTGGACGTGCAAGGCCGCTTCCTTCCCCTGGGGCGGTCGGGTACCGGTCGGCGCGCCGCGCGCGCACGTCGTTGCAGCGTATCCGACGTACGGCCCGGCGCGGCGCGGGTGACCGTGCGGCCGGTTCCCCGAGGGCTGCCGGCAACCCGTCGTTCACGGTGCCGCGCCCGTGCGGCGGCGCGGGCCGGACCCGGCGACGTCCGGAACCGCGGTGGATGTCCCGAATGTATAACCATGTCCGCCACCCTGTCCGCACGTGACGTGTACACCTCTAACGTCGATCCATGCCGAACAGCGGAAACGCCCAAGACGCCGAAGGACGCTACGACTTGCGCAGGGGTGCGGCCTCCTACGCGCCGATCGTCGGGGCGTTCGGCGCGCTGTCCCTCCCCACGGTGACGGTCCTGTTCACCGCCGAACGGCCCCCTGGTCAGGACACGCTGATCGCGATGGCCTGCGGGCTGCTGGTGGTGGCCATGATCGCGAGCCTGACCGGTTCCATCGCGCTCGCCGCGATCGGGGCCGAGCGCGACCATACGGCCAACCTCCCGGCGGCCGTCATGTACGCCGCCGTCCCGGTCGTGATCTCGCTGCTGTCGATCCTGGCGTCCTTCCAGGCCCTCGCGGCGGTCTACCTCCCGCACGAGAAGACGCTGTTCGCCGTCACCACGGGCGTCGGCGGACTCGCCGGCACCTACTTCACGTCCTTCGCCATCGGCGACAGCTGGCAGGCCGGGCCGCGGGACCCGGCGGTACGGCAGGGCTGGCGGCCGTCACAGTGGATCAAGGGCAAGGACGACGCCTACCGGAAGGCCAACCGCGTGGCGATCACCAGTGCCCTACCCGCGGCCGCCGGGATCGTCCTCTACGCGCTGGGACTCCACTTCCGGATCGGCTCCACCGGCGTCAACTGGCTCGTGGCCTGCAGCCTCGTGCTGGCCGTGGCGGGGACGTTCCTGGGGGTGCAGCGGACGACGCACGCGATGGAGGACTCGGCGCAGCGGGGCGTCCGCTCCTGGGAGGCGTACCTGACCTCGGCCACCATGGGGGTCTACACCCTGGCCGTCCTGGTCTGCCTGCCGTGAGGTCCGCTCCGGGCGGCGGTGAGGGGTGCGGGGCCGCCGCCCGGGAGGGGCCTCAGGAGTTGGGGCGCAGGGTCCACACGATCGACATCTCACCGGTCACGGCGCCGTCCTCGCGCCGGATGGCGACGGTGACCGGGAACTCGGGGCGCTCGCCCTTGTCGAGTTCGGCGACGACGTCGGCGGCGGGGCGGCCGAGTTCGGCGGTGGCGGTGACCGGGCCCATGGCGAGCTTCTTGTACGCGATCTCGGCGCGGACGGCGAGGGGCACCGCGCGGGAGAGCTGGTCGGCGAAGGCGGCGAGCACGATGGCGCCGCTGGCGGACTCGGCGAGGGTGAACATGGCGCCGGCGTGGGGGCCGCCCACGTGGTTGTGGTAGTCGGCCTGGTCGGGGAGGCGGAGCACCGCGCGCTCGGCGGTGGTCTCCAGGTACTCGAGGTTGAGGGTGCGCACCATGGGCACGGTGGCCGTCAGGAGCTCGGCTATCTGCGGCTGGTTCTCGGACATGGCCGGATGTTACCAGCTGGTAATGACGGGATCCATGGAACCGGAAGGCCTCAACCCCTAGTGTTTCCAGCCATGTGGCCAGGAGAGCAGCAGCCCGGGGGACAGCAGTATCCGCAAGCACCCGGGGGTCAGCGGTATCCGCAGCAGCCCCCGCAGCCGTTCCCCTCTCCGTACGCACCGCAGCAGCACCCGGCCTACCAGCCGCCGCCCCCGCCGTGGGGCGCGCAGACGCTGCCGGGCGGCCCCGGGGCGCCGAAGCCGCCCGGCAACCGGCGGGGCGTGGCCGTCGCGGTGTCCGTGGTCGCCGCCGCGGCGGTCGCCGCGGCCGGTGTGCTGATCGCCGTGAAACTCACCGGCGACGACTCCGGCGGCCCCGAGGCCGGCCCCTCCGCGAGCGGCGCCCGAACGGCCTCGGCGAGCCCTTCGGACGAGGCGTCCTCCGCTCCCACGGCGCCCTCGTCGCCCGCGTCCGCCGGCGCCTCCGACGAGGGCCCCGGCGCCGACGACGCCCGCGGCAACCCCGGCGACAGCGCGATCAAGCCCGTGGTCGCCGGGTGGCGGACCGTGGTCCGCGGCGACATGGGCGTCGCCTACGACGTCCCCGCGAGCTGGACCGTGAAGCCGGCCGGCCTGCTCATCGGGTACGAGTGGGACAAGAACCGCATCGTCACCGGCGGTGCCGCCACCCTCGGCGAGGACTGGTGCGGCACCGACCAGCGCGGCCTGGCCGGTGTGAAGGGCGGCAAGGGCGCCAAGAGCCTGCAGTCCGAGGCGGCCAACGAGGCCTACAACTGGGCGTTCGCCAAGTACAACCAGGAGGGCGGGACCAAGCTCACGCAGTCCGCGACCCGCGCCTACAAGAACCGCCAGGGAATCGGCGGCTGGATCTCCAGCACCCGGGCGACCGGCATGAAGGGCAAGTGCGCGGCCGACGGCACCGCCTACAGCTTCACCTTCCTCGGCAAGGACAAGGAGGTCCGCTCCTGGATCCTGGTCGTGGACGGATTCAAGGGGGGTCCGGACGCGGCGACCGTCGCCAAGGTGCGCGACAGCGTCCGCCTCATCGGCTGAGCACGCCGTAGTAGGCGGGCCCGGTACCGCCGGACCCCGCGCGAAATGGACTTGGCAGACAGCGGCCCGGGCGACCATAGTCCCCGGGTGACCCCCGCAGCCTCCCGCCTCCGCCTGCCCCGCTTCCCCGACTGGGCGGGGCGCAACTTCCGCCTGCTGGCCGCGGCCGCCTTCGTGACCAACCTCGGCACCTCCGGCGCCGTGGTCGCCTCGGCCTTCGCCGTCCTGCGCGCCGGCGGCGACGGAACGGACGTGGGCCTGGTAGCGGCGGCACGCACGGTGCCGCTGGTGGTCTTCCTGCTCATCGGCGGCGCGGTCGCGGACCGGCTGCCCCGGCACCGGGTCATGGTCGCCGCGAACTGCCTGAACGCCGTCTCCCAGGGCCTGTTCGCCCTGCTCGTGCTCTCCGGCGACGCCCGCATCTGGCAGATGGCGGCACTGTCCGCGCTGGGCGGCACGGGCACCGCGTTCTTCGCGCCCGCGAACGAGGGCATGCTGCTGTCCACCGTCGACGGGGCCCACGCCGGCCGGGCCTTCGCCGTCTTCCGGCTGGGGGTGAACGGTGCCAATGTCGGCGGCGCCGCGCTCGCCGGGGCGCTCATCGCGCTCGTCGGCCCGGGATGGGTCCTGGCCGTGGACGCGGCCTGCTTCGCGTTCGCCGCGTCGCTGCGCGCGCTGCTGCGGGTGGCACGGCCCACGGCGCCGGCCGCGCCCGGCGGTGGCCTCCTGCGCGATCTGCACGACGGGTGGCGGGAGTTCGCGTCCCGGCGCTGGCTGTGGGGCATCGTCGTGCAGTTCTCCGTCGTCAACGCGGTCATGGTCGCGGCGGAGGCGGTCTACGGCCCCCTGGTCTCACAGGCCCGGCTCGGCGGCGCGGGCCCGTGGGGCGCGGCGCTGGCCGCGTTCGGCCTGGGGAACATCGCGGGCGGCTTCCTCATGCTGCGCTGGCGTCCGCGGCGCATCCTGCTCGCGGGCACCCTCTGCGTCTTCCCGTTCGCCCTGCCCGCAGTGGCGCTCGCGCTGGTCCTGCCGGTGCCGCTCCTCGCGGCGACGATGCTCGTCGCCGGGCTCTCCGTGGAGGTCTTCGGCGTGACGTGGATGATGGCGCTGCGGCAGGAGATCCCGGAGGACAAGCTGTCCCGGGTCGCCGCCTACGACTGGTTCGGGTCGGTGTCGATGATCCCCCTCGGCACCGCGCTCGCGGGCCCCGCGGCCGGCGCCTTCGGGCTGACCGGCGCCCTGTGGGGGTGCGCGGGGCTCGCCGTCCTCCTCACCGCCGCTGTGCTGCTCGCCCCCGAGGTGCGCCAACTGCGGCGCAGGGACACCACCGCCGAGGTGACCGGCGGCGGACCCGCACCCATCGCTCAGCCCACCCCGAACGACCCTCCGGGCGGCTCCGGCGAGGGCACCGCGTCCCTGTCGTGAACGGGCCGCGCCCGCCGCACGAAGACCGTGAGGGCGTCACCGTGCACGACCCGGGCCGGGAAGGCATCCGCGACAGTGCGCCGCACGAGCCGTGCGACGGGCAACGGCCGCCGGGACGCGGCCAGCACGGTGTTCCCGAAGCGGCGGCCGCGCAGCACACCGGGCTCCGCGATCAGGCAGACCTCGCCGAACAGGTCGTTCAGACCGGCGATCTGGGGCCGCAGGAAGTCGAAGGGCGCGGAGTCGGCGAGATTGGCCAGGTAGACGCCGTCCGGGCGCAGCACGCGCGCGGCCTCGGTGAGGAACTCGTACGACGTGAGGTGCGCGGGCACCCGCGAGCCGCCGAAGACGTCGGCGACCACGACGTCCGCCGAGGCGTCCGGTGCCGCCGTCAGCCAGCGGCGGGCATCGTCCGTCGCCACGGTCAGTCCTCCGGCGGCGTCCGCGGGCAGCGGCAGCTCGCGGGCGACCAGCTCCGCGAGCGCCCGGTCGGCCTCGACCACGCGCTGGCGTGAGCCGGGCCGGGTGGCGGCGGTGTACCGCGGCAGCGTCAGGGCGCCGCCGCCGAGGTGGACGACGTCCAGCGGCTGCCCGGCGGGCGACGACTCGTCCAGGACATAGGCCAGGCGCCGGGTGTACTCGAACTCCAGGTGCGTCGGGTCGTCGAGGTCGACGTACGACTGCGGGGCACCGTCGACGGTCAGCAGCCAGCCGGCGGGCCGGTCCACGTCGGGCAGCAGTTTCGCCGCGCCGAAGTCCACCGCCTCGCTCACCGGGATGCGTTCGTCGTCGTCCTCCACCGGACCATTGTCCCAGCGCGGAACGCGGCCCTTCGCGGGGGCCCGGGCCGGGCCCGGGCCCCCGCGTCAGGCGGTCAGTCGAGCGGTTCGGTGACGGTGCCGGCGCCGACGGTGCGCCCGCCCTCGCGGACGGCGAAGCCGAGACCCGTCTCCAGCGGCACCGCCCGGCCCAGCTCGACCGTCATCTCCACCCTCGCCCCCGGCAGCGCGATCCCGGCCGCGCCGAGGTCCACGTCGCCGACGACGTCCGCCGTCCGCACGTAGAACTGCGGACGGTAGCCGGTCGCAATGGCTGTGCGCCGCCCGCCCTCGGCGGCCGGAAGCAGGTACACCCCGGCCCGGAACCGGCGGCTGGGCGTGACGCTCCCGGGCGCGGCGACGACGTGGCCGCGCCGCACGACGTCGCGCGGGACGCCGCGCAGCAGCAGTGCGACGTTGTCACCGGCCTGGGCCTCGTCCATCGGCTTGCCGAAGGTCTCCAGCCCGGTGACCACGGACGCGGTGTCCGCACCGAGCACCTCGACGCGGTCCCCCACCCGGACCGTGCCGCGCTCCACCGCGCCGGTGACGACCGTGCCACGGCCGGTGATGGTCAGCACGTTCTCCACCGGCAGCAGGAACGGCGCGTCGGTGTAGCGGTGCGGCATCGGCACGTACGCGTCCACGGCGTCGAGCAGTTCGCCGATCGCCGCCGTCCACCGCGGGTCGCCCTCCAGCGCCTTGAGCCCGGAGACCCGGACGACAGGCAGAGTGTCCCCGGGATAGCCCTGGCCGGAGAGCAGTTCGCGCACCTCCAGCTCGACCAGGTCGGTCAGTTCGGGGTCCCCGGCGTCGGCCTTGTTGAGCGCGACGACGATGTGCCCGACGCCGACCTGCCGGGCGAGCAGCACGTGCTCGGCGGTCTGCGGCATGACCCCGTCGAGGGCCGAGACGACCAGGATGGCGCCGTCGAGCTGCGCCGCCCCGGTGATCATGTTCTTCACGTAGTCGGCGTGCCCCGGCATGTCGACGTGGGCGTAGTGCCGGGTGGCCGTCTCGTACTCGACGTGCGCGATGGTGATGGTGATCCCGCGGGCGGCCTCCTCCGGGGCCTTGTCGATCCGGTCGAACGGCACGAAGGCGGCGGAACCGCGGTCGCTGAGGACCTTGGTGATGGCGGCGGTGAGGGTGGTCTTGCCGTGGTCGACATGGCCCATGGTGCCGATGTTGAGGTGCGGCTTGGTGCGCTGGTACGCCTGCTTGGGCATGGTGAGGTGCTTCCTCGATCAGTCGACTCGTCTGTGGTGTCGACAAGTCGATCTGCGGAACGGGACCCCTGCGTCCTGCCGACCCTCCCCCTGCGGGGTCCGCCGGACTGTCCGGGGAGGGTCAGGTTCGGGCGCCGCCGAACGCGTGGACCGGGGAAGCCGGTGCCGGCGCAGCCTTCGGCGCGTCCGCGACCGCGGAGGCGTCTGCGAGGAAGGCGTACCGGAACATGCCGCCGATCATGCGGCACGGGACGGGCCCGGGGCCACCCAATTTCCGCGACGGCACGACGCCGCGCCGCGTCACACGGCGCGGCGCGCCAGTACGTAGGCGCGGCGGGACGCGGCCTCGTGCGGGTAGTGCGTGCGCTCCAGGGCCGCCCGCACGGTGAACCCGGTGGCCTCCATGGCGGCGCGGACGTCCGCGGCGTCGAGGAAGTGGAAGTCCACGTCCACCTCGTAGTCCCACCAGCGCGCCATGTGGCGGACCTCGTCGCCGAGGTGGAACGCGACCAGCAGCGGTGCGGCGGGGCGCAGCACGCGCCTCATCTCCGCGAAGGCGGACCGCAGTTCGTCCGGAGCGAGGTGGATCACGCTGTACAGGGCGACGGCGGCGCCGAACTCGCCGTCGGCGGCCGGGAGACGGCGCAGGTCGCCCACCCGGAACTCGGCGGCGGGGTGGTCGGCGCGGGCGAGCCCGACCATCCGCGGGGACAGGTCGATCCCCACCGCCCGCACGCCTCGCGCGGTGAGCCAGCCGGTCACATGGCCGGGTCCGCAGCCCAGGTCGGCGACGGGCGCGCCGTCGGCCGTCTCCTCGACGAGGGCGGACAGGAGTGCGCGGTCGAGCGGCTTGTGCGCGAGTTCGCCGCCGATGCGCGTCCGGTACTCCCCCGCCACGGCGTCGTAACTCCGGCGCACACGGTCCTCGTCGTGCTCTCTGGCACTGGGCATGCGCCCAGCATGGCAGTCACAGGCGCCGGGTGGCCTCGCGCAGCGACAGCGGCGACAGCCGGTCCGCCGCCGAGACCACGAACTCCCGTACGGCGTCCGGATCGGTGCGGGCGTACTCGCGCAGCGCCCAGCCGATCGCCTTGCGGATGAAGAAGTCGCGGTGCCCCGACTGGAGCAGGCAGTAGCGGAACAGCCGCTCGGCGTCGGTGCCGTGCTTGTACGTGAGTTGGTGGAGCAGAGCGGTCCGCGCGATCCACAGGTCGCCGTCGGTGATCCACGCGTCCATGACGGCCACCAGTTCCGGATCGGCGGCGACCAGGGGCCCGACGACGTGCGCAGCGAGCAGGTCGACCGTGTCCCACCACGAATCGGTGGCCACGAGGTGCCGGGCGGTGCCGAGGAACGCGGACGAGCAGCTGCCGATGTGGCGACGCAGGAAGTCGACCGCGAAATAGCGGTACTCCCGTTCGGGCAGGGCCCAGCACCGCAGCGCCACGGCCGCGCAGTCGTCCTCGCCGGGGCGGGGCAGGCCCGCCAGGACCTCCCGGGACAGCGTGCGCCGGGCAGGAGTGGCGATGCCGAGAAAGGGGAAGGCTCCGCGCATGTACGCCGCCGCGGAGGCGGCCCGAACCGGATCGGCGGCCGCGGCATACACCGTGGTCAGACGGGGCAGCACCAGATCGGCGAGTGCGCTGTCCGGTGCGGCCGGGACATGGGATGTCATACGCGCACCGTACGCGGGACCACTGACGGACCCCGGACGGCCATCCTCCTCGGCTAGGCTCGCGGGATGTCCGACGCTCCTGCCCTGTCCGGTTCCCGCCCGCGCTCGCGCCTGCGCGTGTCGCCGTGGGTCCGGCTGGCGCTGCTCGTCGTGCTCCTGGTCGGCGCCGGGGTCTGCGTGCTGCTCTTCGAACCGCAGCGCTATCTCGCCGACGGCTGGCCCAAACAGCTCACGGGGTTCGCGGCGATCGTGCTGTTCACGGTGGGCTACGGCATCTGTGCCACGGCCTTCGTCCCCCGCCCGCTGCTGAGCATGGGCGCCGGGGCGCTCTTCGGCTCGGTGTGGGGGCTGACCGCGGCCATCGGCGGCACGGTGATCTCCGCCGCGATCTGCTTCGTCCTCGGCCGGGTCCTGGGCCGCGACGCCCTGCGCCCGCTGCTGCGGGGCCGCATACTGCAGTCCGCCGACCGGCAGTTGAGCCGGCACGGCTTCCGCACGATGCTCCTGATGCGGCTCTTCCCCGGCATCCCCTTCTCGGCGGCCAACTACGCGGCGGCGGTGTCGGAGACGCGCCTGGTGCCGTATCTGATCGCGACGGCGCTCGGCGTGATCCCGAACACCGCTGCCTACGTCGTCGCGGGCAGCCGAGCCGCCACCCCCACCTCGCCGGTGTTCCTGCTGGCGATGGGCTTCCTGGCCGTGACGGGGCTCGGGGCGCTGGTCTTCACGGCCTGGGCCCGCCGCCGGCGCCGCTGACACCCTCGCGGTTCCCGTCAGTCGAACCAGAAGGCGTGCTCGGGCAGGCCCTCGTAGACCCGGGCCGTCAGGAAATCGGGGCGGCCGAAGTGCTCCGCCTCGCCCCGGTGGACCGCCACCAGCGAGTCCGGTCCCCGCCACCATGTGTCGGCGAGACCTGCCACCAGCGGCACGGGATCGAGGCCGTCGAGGTCCAGGCCCTCCACGGCGTCTCCTGACAGCTGGGTGATGCGCCGCGCGTTCCGGTCGGCATCGTGTGCCAGGGCCACGGACTCGACCCACCCCTCGATGTGGGCGTGCAGCGGGGTCCACCGCCCGCCGCGGATCCCGAACTCGCCCTCGGGGCCGATCATGAAGCTGTAGGGGATCGAGCAGCGCTGGTCGCCCGCCGCGAACCACCAGCCGCGCTCCTCCGCGCCGTCGGGGACGTCCGCACCGAGCACATGGGGGCCGCCGTCGTAGCGGGGCGCGGGTGGCAGCATGAAGCCGCCCCAGCGCGCGTCGTACGCGACCGCCCGGTCGATGGCCTCCGCGGAGATGCCGAGTTCCCGCCACTGCTCCCGGTACCGCTCCAGGGGGTGCGGCTCGACGCGGACGGCGTGGAGCCGCAGGAAGGAGGTCGCCATCCGGCTCAGTCCGTCGGGCACTTGGGTGACATGGTGGTTCACCCGCCGCAGGCTACGCGGCGGAGGGGGAGACCGGCCGGTCAGCCCTGGCGGGCGCCGGGCCAGTCGGCGTAGCGGATGCGGGAGATCTCCAGGACGTCGCCCGTCGTGGCCCACTCGTCCTTGCCGAGGCGCGCGAGCGGGCGCAGTTTGCGGACGTCCGGGCTGCCGTCGGCCATCACGGCCTCGGAGACGGCGGCGTGCACCACGCGGCCGAAGACGACCGTCGAGTCGCCGAGGGTCACGGTGCTGTGCAGTTCGCACTCCAGGGCCACCGGGGAGGCCGCCACACGGGGCGGCTTGACCGCGTGGCTGGGCTCGCGGGCGATGCCGACCTCGTCGAACTCGCTGACGCCGCGCGGGAAGTCGGTCCCGGTGGCGTTGATCTGCTCGAAGAGGTGCTCGGGGGCGAGGTTGACCACGAACTGCCGGGTCTCCTCGATGTTGCGCAGCGAGTCCTTCCGGCCGACGGACGTGAACTGCACGACCGGCGGGCTGACGCACGCGACCGTGAAGAAGGAGTGCGGGGCGAGATTTGCCACAGACCGTTGCGAGATCGTTGACACCCACGCGATGGGCCGCGGCACCACGACCGACGTCAGCAGCTTGTAGAAGGGGGTCCGGCCCATGGCCTCGGGATCAATTTCGACACGCATGGTTGCCAGTATCCCCCGCGGCGGGTGCGGATCATAACCGACCTCTCCGCCCTGGCCAAACGCGAAGTTCCGACGAAAGTGCCTGGTATCGGAAGGCACGAGTCACCGGAGTCGATCACCCCATGTCCACGCCGTACGAGTGGGACGACCTACTCATTCCGCCGCAGGCACGCGGCGGCCGCGTCACCCTGAACCTCAACGACGAGCTGGCCGCGTACCTCCCCAAACGGCCGGCTGCCTATCTGCGGATCTCCTCCGACCGCTTCGGCATCGAAGCCGGAGTCGACCGCCAGGAGGAGGATGCCGAGGACACTCGGGCACGGCTGCGCTGGGGACCGTTCGCCAAGATCTACAAGGAGAACGACACCTCGGCGTTCAAGAAGCGCAAGGTCGTGCGCGCCGACGGGACGATCGACTGGGTCGTCATCCGTCCGAAGTTCCGAGAGCTGCTCAGCGATCTCGCAGCCGGCACCATCGACGGAGTGATCTTCTACGATCTGGACCGCCTGGTTCGCCAGCCGCGGGATCTGGAAGACCTCATCGACATCGTCGAGTACGTCAAACGTCCGGTGATCGGCGCCACCGGCGGCCGCATGAACCTCATCAACGACAGTGACCGGCACATGGCCAGGATGATGTGCGTGATGGCGCTGAAATCCTCCGAGGACACCGCCCGCCGGGTCGCCCGCATGCACCTCGCCACCGCCCAGGACGGCAAGATCCAGGGCCGCATCGCCTACGGATGGATCCGCAAGGGCCCCCGACAAGGGCAAAACCCTCCCCGCAGAAGCGGCGGTTGTCACCGCTCTCTTCGACGACTTCCTCAGCGGCGAGTCCGCCTACAGCCTCGCCAAGAAACTCAACGACAGCAAACTCATGCCACCCGCTGCGGCACAATGGTCGGCCACCATGGTCCGCAAGATTCTCCGCAACCCGCGCTACGCCGGCATGGTCTCCTACGGCGGACGCCACCGGGTCGACGCCACCCTCGACTGGGACGGCTGGTCCCACGTCCTGTTCGACGACAACGGCCACCCTCTGCTCGGCAGTTGGGACACGATCATCGTGCCCAAGGTGTGGAGCCAGACCCAGTTCGAACTCCAGCTCCGCCGTCGGCAATACAGTCACACCGGCGGGGCGTCCAAGCCCCGCGTCACCGGCCGCTACCCACTCTCGGGCGTCCTCACCTGCGGCAAATGCGGCCGGGGCCTCGTCGGCCACCGCAGCAGCAAAACCCAGGTCCGCGCCTACCGGTGCCCGCCCACTGCACTCGGGGGATGCCTCGGCACCTCGATCAGCGCCCACACCGTCGAAGAAGTCGTGAATGAGGCGCTCACCGCGTTCCTCGCCAATGCCCTGCACGGCTCGACAACCGACGGACCCGCCGACGGACGACTCACTCCCCTGAACAACCAACTCAGCGAGCAAACCACCCGTAAGGAAGACCTCGTCCAGCGCTGGTCCTCCGGCGCCCTCACGGACGCCGGCCTCGGTCAGGAAGACTTTTTCCAACTCCTGGGAAGCATCAACAAGAAGATCTCCGCTCTACCCGACGCCATCGCCGCCGCCGAAAGCGCAACGCCGCAAACCATGGACACTGAGCTGATCCTGGACAGCTGGCGCCAGGGCTCCCACCACCAGCGCCGCGCCCTCCTCCAGAGGTACCTCCACAGCATCGAGGTTCGACCGCCCCTCCACCCGAAGGGCGCCAACCGAAGCCACCACGTCCGCGAACGCCTCCTCCCCCACTGGAGGACACCAGAGGAAATAGCCGCGTAGGGGTGTGGCCCCCGGCTCTCGCCGGGGGCCACACGTTCAGGAGTGCATGACCTGCAGCATCCGTCGGACCCTCCACACCTCACCGCTGTCCAGCACGGGAGCACCCGCTACTGACTTGTAATGCGTGATGTCGTGGGGTGCTGACAGGTTGTGATCGTCGCGGTACACCACGGTCATGAGGTACGCGCAGGGTGGCGGGC
>NZ_JBEYWO010000058.1:0-28660 GCF_040644455.1 Streptomyces sp. NPDC046977 | reverse complement strand
TCCGAACGCGCCCACGGCACAGGCCAGTAGGACTGGCTGACGAAGCCGGGCGGAGCTTGCCGCCGTGGTGTCCGGGCCCTGCCCGGACACCACGGCGTGTACGCCGACACGGCGAGCCGAAACGGCCACCCGCAAGCCGGGCAGGACCCTGCAGTACCGTCCCCGGCGGAACCTCCGCGCCGCAGCGCACGCCGCCCCACGCACGGCACAGTCGGTGACCCTCCCCCACCAGGCGTCCGTCTGTCATCCCCTCCCCATGCAGGGACTCCGTTGTCGGCTGCCCGCCCCAGGAAGAACTGGCCATGCCCCCGTGCCGTGTTCACCTGGTGGTGCGCTCCGGGGGAATCGCCGTCACGAAGGCATCGAGAGCGTCGCGGTGCCGGGTGAGTTCGTCGATGCGCTGCTGCAGCCGGTCGCGTTCGTCCCGCAGGACATCCGCAAGCTCTGCCGGCACGTCCGTTGGCCGCATCTGCCTGTCGGGGCTGCCGTCCAGCTGGGGCAGCACCTGTTCGATGAGCGACGTCCGCAGTCCCGAGTCGAGCAGGCCCCTGATCTGGTGGACCCGCAGGACGGCGGACGCCGCGTAGTCCCGGTGCCCCCGGGCGTCACGGTCCGCCGCCAAGAGGCGCTGCTCCTCGTAGTACCGCAGCAGTCGCACCGGGACGCCGGTGCGGCGCGACAGCTCTCCGATGCGCATGGTGTCCACCTCTCCGCGGTCCCGGTATTTGACCTCTCACTGGTGTCATGATGCAACGCTCGCAGGAGCCGGCGCACGGCCGGCCGACTCCAGAGAGCAAGGTGCCCCCTATGAAAGCCGTCGGTTTCCGTTCCTTCGGCCCCCCAGACGTCCTGGAACTGCTCGATCTGCCGGACGAGAGGCCGCTCCCGGGCCAGGTGCGCATCCGCGTCCGTGCGGCCGGGCTGAGTGCGCCGGACGACGCCATACGCCTGGGCTGGTTCCAGCCGCCCGGTACCACGCCCGACTTCCCCACCGTTCCGGGGTATGAAGCAGCCGGGGTGGTCGAGGAAGCAGGAGAGGACACGCCCTTCCGGGCCGGAGACGAGGTGATGGCGTTCACTTCGCCCGGCGTGCCGGGAATTGGCACCTTCGGTGCCCACGCGGAGTATCTGGTGGTCCCCGCCGCGCAAGTGGCCCCCAAACCGGCCGGCCTCGACTTCGATGCAGCCGCGACCCTGCCCATGGGCGGGCTCACCGCCCGCATGACCCTCGACCTGCTCGGCCTCTCCGCCGGGGACACCCTGGTCGTGACCGGGGCCGCGGGCGTGGTCGGCGGATACATCGTGCAACTTGCCAAAACCGACGGACTGACGGTCGTCGCACACGGCTTGCCCGGCTCCGCCGACCGGTTGCAGGCCCTCGGCGCCGACCACGTGGTCGAACGGAGCGATGCCATGGCCGAGCAGGTGCGAGCCCTGCTGCCGGATGGCGCCGACGGACTCGCCGACACGGCGGGACTCAACGCCGCGGCTGTCGCCGCAGTCCGCGACGGTGGCAGCATGGCGACGCTCCGTTACTGGAACGGCGACCCGGACACCGGTTCGGCGCGCAATCCCTTCGGCTACGCCCCGCGCTCGCCCGGCCGGGGAATCCGTCTGGAGGCGACCTTGGTGACAAACTATGCGGGAGAGAACGCCAAGCTGCGCCGCATCGGCCGATTGGCCGAAGACGGGGCGCTCACTCCCTTCCTCGGTTCGCTCTTCCCGTTCGAGCAGGCGGAGGAAGCCACCCGTTTGCTGATCTCAGGCACGGCCCAGGGCCGCATCGTGCTGACCATGCCGCATTGAGAGTCAGCCACGTACAGGGCGTTTCGTTCAAATCATCTGGCTGACCAGATGAAGATAGCGGCGAGGTAGACGGTGGCGGTCTTGTCGTAGCAGGCGGCCAGACCGGGCCACTCTTGAGCCTGCTGATGCAGCAACATCTGATGGGCACAGGGCCGGAGAGACGACGCCACCGGCTGTCAGCGGGTTCTGCCAAACTTGCTCTCGATCTTGGAGGCGCGCACGCCGGACGTCGCCGATAGTGGGCCCCGCCCAGAGGACCCTGATTCCGCGCTGGCCGGAACGGCACCACCAGAATGCGGCCACCTCCGGCGGCAGGCTACAGCAGACAGTGACAGAGCCCCTGCCGCGCCCGGCGACGGGGCTCTGTCACGGCCGGCGATGGAAGGGGGCTTACCCTCGCCTGCGGCTCCCCACCCTGCCCAGCCTCGCTGGCAGGCGCCCGCCGATCGCCGCCTCTCGGGTAACATCGTCCGGCGCCGCCCTGTGCGGAGACCCGGGACTACGCCGGACCGCTCGTACACGCGGCCCCGGCCGGCGCGGAACCCGGCTGGGATGAACAGGACCGCGCTTCCAGGATGCGCTCCATCCGGCCGGGGTCATCGTGGCCAGGTGGAATGCCGCGCGATCGGGTACCCGCCGACAGAGACGGGTGCCGCAGCATCCGCATCGACGACACGGACTTCTCCATCACCTGTAACCCAATTGATCGGCTGGAGTTCCTGCAACGTGCAGGCCCCGCCGCGGACACCGCGGACCTGACCCAACCCCCGAACTGTTCGAGTGGCGCGGGGCAGGCCCATGCCGGTGCTGACGCGCCGCCGTTTGGGGTAGCTGCGAGGGCTGGCAACGGGTGCTGACCCGGCTCAATCCTGCCCAGCGCTGCCAGCCAGGCACGCCGCAGCAAGAGACGGCTTGCCCATGGGGCAGTAGAGGGCTTGCCCGGGTCAGCCGCTGTCCGGCTCCGGGCAGCGGCTGACCCACGACGGGACGGACCGTCCACCGATCTCCCGCCACCGCCTCACTACGCTGGAGAGCCAGGGAACGTACGAGAGACCGGGCAGACAGGACCGCAGGTCGTGGGCTCACCCTTCATGCCTCGCACACCGCGGCCCAGGACCTCGTCACGGACCACCACCCGATCTGTTCGAGGACCGTTGAGGGGGGTATGGAGGACACCGCAGCCCTGCCCCCGCTCCTCACCGCCGACCTCGCTCCTCAGCCCGGCGGATACTGGGACAGCACCGACCCGCCGATCTACTGCGCCGTCCTGCGCCAGTGGATCGAGGAAGGCAAGGAAGTGCCACGTCCCAGCTGCTCAAACCACATCTGACGTGGCGTCATCGGGCCGGTGGATCCGCCTTATCCACTGACATGCGTGTCGCCGATCAAACCGGACGAGCTGCTGACCGGCACACAGGCCACCGCACCGCTCGGGTACAAGAGCCTCCAGAGCTTCTCCAGCACCTGGCCCAAGGACGGATCCCAGGCCTGGCAAAGCCGCACGCCAGAAAGGCGGCGCCCGCGACGGACCTGTGCACGTGGAAACGCAGCACCGCCTTCGCCGGACACAACCACCAGAACCTGCTGTGGTGGATGTGCGCCAGCACCCCCCTGGCGGGCTGCAGCGCCGTGGTCGCCGACGACCAGTACAGCATCCTGCTGGGGCGTCCTGCGACCGGCCCCGGCACCTGGCTCCACTCGGGCGGCGTGTGCGCCTCCCGCCCCATCCGCGTCGACGTGCCCACCCTACGACGCAGCGCCCGAGGGCTTCCGGCGCCAGGACCCGAGCAGGTCGCCTGTACCGGGAAATGCCGAACCGGCGCGGTTGCGCCCCGCGGCCCGATGCCCTCGGCGGGGACGCCTGCCACTCCTGCGCCCCTCCCGTAATGCGGCTGCGGCGGGGCCGGGCCACCCTGATCTCAGTCAACAGGGGCCACCGCCGAACCCTTATCGCCATGGGCAGGCCCTCGCCCGCACGGTCCGTCGAGGCAGCACCAGAGCACCGCACCGCGGCCTTCCGTGCTGTGGCCTTGTCACGCGCAAACACGAGGCCGGACCTGCTGCCGAGGGCGGCCAAGGCGGGATCAAACATAGCAGGCATCAGCGCTGCGGTGAATGCGCCCGCCAGAGATGGACCCTGTGTCCCCTTGCCCGCAACTACGGCCCCGACGGGCCGGATCCGCGCTGGAACGGCACGACAGCGACCGGACGACGGCCCAGGGGACGTCCCTCTGAGGAATCTGCGGGGCGCCGGGGCGGCCGGATCGGTGCGCAGGCCCTGTGACGTCCCCGGGTGCAGCGGCCTGTGCGTCTGCAGCCACCGCGGCAGACCACCCTTGCGAATGGCTCACACCGGTTGCAGCGCCCACCGGGGTGGCTGACGATCAAGACGAGCGCTTCCCGGCACCGAATCATCTGTTGATTTCAGCCAGTTCCCCTGGAATCAGCCTGGCCGGCGGCAGCTCGCGCGCGCCCACCCGGCGCTGCTCCCGTACAGAGGTACGCGGCGGTGCAGGGGACATCGCTGGGACGGATAACCGGATCATCACCGTCCGCGCGTTTTTTGCTGCGCTCAACTTCCCGTCCGCACAATGCTGCAGGAGAGTCGTGTTGCGAATACGACGCGGCGTCAAGAACACTGGCCGCCTCAGCAGCCACCCCAGGGGGCACGCGCCTCCGCATCGGCCTGGGAGCGTTGTGCCTCGCGCTTCCCCTGGTGGGCATGCCGGCAGGAACATCCACGGCCTCGTCCGACGAGCCCGGGTCCAAGGCGATCGGCCTGCCCGCGTACTCCTCCATCTCGCTGCTCCTGCCCCCAAACGTCCCCAGTCAGGGCTTCGAGGCGACCGCGACGAGTGAGCTCAGCGACGAAGTGAACCTGGCCCCCGGCATCATCATCCGCCCCAGCGTCCTGGACTCCGTGGGGGTCGTGATGTCCAGCTGGGCTTGCCAGAGCGGGCGCTGGAACACCAACAACTGCGTGTCGGGCCGTGGCTCGACCTTCACGCACCCCCTGACGGTGAACGTCTACGCGGTGGACAATTCGACCGGGACGCCGAAGCCCGGCGCCCTGCTCGCAACCCGCACGCAGACCGCCCGGCTCCAGTACCGGCCCTCGGCCGACGCCACCCACTGCGCCGGCGCGAACGCCGGCAAGTGGTACGACCTCCTCAGCCGTAGCTGCAACAACGGCATCGCCCAGACCGTCACCTTCGACTTCCCCGGCTCGGCGAAGCTGCCCCGGCAGGTCATCTGGACCGTCGCCTACAACACCACTCACTTCGGGGCCAACCCGATCGGTCAGACCTCTCCCTGCTACACCTCCGGCCCCGGCTGCCCCTACGACGCACTTTAACGTCGGAGCCCAGACATTCCCCGGAGCATCCGTCGTGGGAACCGACGTCGACCCCAACGGCGCCTTCTTGAAGTCGAGCCGCGGTGCTGCCTGCTGCGACGCGGCACGGGCGGCACCGGCACCCTGCGACTCGACACCCCCTGCTGGAGCGGCTTCACACCCCTGGCCACGATCAGTACCCGCTTCCTCTGACCGCGCAGCCCGGCACCCGCGGTGCAGGTGGAGCCGACAGCCTCGCTACCTGCACCGCAGCCAACACGGTCGCGAACCGTCGGCGCGGCAAATGTCATGCCGTCGTTGCGTCGATTGGGCGCCTTTTTTTGGACTTTTGGATTGTCGGGGCGGTTCTTGGAATTGCGGGTTGCAGGTCCGCCTGAGACCGTCAGCCCGATGAGCGCGGGGCTCCCGCCGGGGACGCGTCCGGCAGTTCCTCGACCGCCATCGGCCCGCCCGCCTCGGCCTCGGTGGACGGCACGCGGCGGAACACGGCCCGCAGCGCGCTGACGGCGGGCTCGGTCCAACGGGCGGCCAGGGGACCGGCGATGACCAGGATCAGGACGTACGCGGTGGCCAGCGGGCCGATCCGGGGCTGACTGGCGACGGCCAGTCCCGCGATGACGATCGAGAACTCGCCACGGGCCACGAGCGTGCCGCCGGCCCGCAGGCGGCCCCGCGTGTGGATGCCGGCCCGGCGCGCCGCGTACCAGCCCGTCATGATCTTGGTGACCGTGGTCACGGCGGCCAGCGCGAGCGCCGGCAGCAGCACCGGCGGGATGGCGGACGGGTCGGTGGACAGGCCGAAGAACACGAAGAAGACGGCCGCGAACAGGTCGCGCAGCGGCATCAGCAGCCGGCTGGCGCCCTCGGCCGCCTCCCCGGACAGCGCGATGCCCACGAGGAACGCGCCGACGGCGGCGGAGACCTGGAGCTTCTGCGCGAACCCCGCGACGACCAGGGCCAGTCCGAAGACGACGAGCAGCAGCATCTCCGGGTTCTCCGAGGAGACCGCCTTGCTCAGCAGGCGTCCGTGGCGCAGTGCCAGGAACAGCACCGCGCCCACGGTGCCCATGGCGATGGCGAGGGCCAGTCCGCCGGCCGCCAGGCCGATGCCGGCGAGCAGGGTGGTGAGCAGCGGGAGGTAGACCGCCATGGCCAGGTCCTCGATGACGAGGACGCCGAGGATGACGGGGGTCTCGCGGTTGCCGAGCCGTCCGAGGTCGGTCAGTACCTTGGCGATGACGCCCGAGGAGGAGATCCAGGTGACGCCGGCGAGCGCGACGGCCGCCACGGGGCCCCAGCCCAGCAGCAGCGCCGCGGCGGCCCCGGGCACGGCGTTGAGGGCGAAGTCGACCAGGCCCGAGGGGTACTGCGTGCGCAGGCTGGTGACCAGTTCGGAGGCGCTGTACTCCAGGCCGAGCAGCAGCAGGAGCAGGATCACCCCGATCTCGGCGCCCACGGCGGTGAAGTCCTCGCTGGCGTCCAGCGGCAGCAGGCCGCCGTGCCCGAACGCGAGTCCCGCCAGCAGGTACAGGGGTATGGGCGAGAGCCCGAGGCGTCCGGCGAAGCGCCCGATGAGCCCCAGTCCGAGGATGACGGCGCCGAGTTCGATGAGGAGTTCGGTGGTGTCGTGCATCCTCACTCCCCCGCCACGATCGCGGCGAGCGCGTCCACGCCCTCGCGGGTGCCGACGACGACCAGTGTGTCGCCGATCGCCAACCGGAAGTCCGGCCCCGGGGAGGGGTGGGCGCTCGTCCTGCGCATGACGGCGACGATGGACGCGCCGGTGCGGGTCCGCGCGCGGGTGTCGCCGAGCAGTCGCCCGGCGTACGGGGAACGCAAGTTCACCGGGATCTGCTCGGTGACGAGGCCGATCCCGTCGGTGTGCACGGCCTCCAGCGGGGTGGGGTCGAGGAGCCGGGCCAGCACGGCGGCCTCGTCGCCCTCCAGTGGTATCGACATCTGGCACGAATCGGGGTCCTCGGCGCCGTAGAAGCCCAGGAAGCGCCTGCCGTCCTGGTGGACCACCACCGACAGGTGCCGTCCCGCGCGGGTGGTGACGTCGTACTGCGTTCCGACGCCGGGAAGGGTCGTCCGCCGAGTTCCCACTCTTTCCTCCCAGGGGGTGTCCCATGGTGTCGCTGCATGGCCGGGCGGGTGGCACAGCCCTCGACGTCCCGAACCCACGACACGGGTAACACTGCAGCAGGCCTGGCCACCAGCGCATTTTACCCTATCATTACGCTTCAGCTGATCCATTCCCGGACCCCAGAGATCCGGCAACCTTCTTCCTCAAAGGCGGATAGACATGACCTGATCGTCCATGACGCCTGATTGGGCAGGGTACTGAGAATATGACCCCGCATAGCCTGCCGGGTAGAGCGGCCTGCCCGGCGATGACCTGGCCTCGTCGAACACCCCGTCCCCCCATGGCGACGGAGCCGAAGGGTAGCCCGCCTGGGCTGGACCTAGTGATGCGTGACTTCACAGCAGCCATGCTCAACACCAAGTGGTGCGCAACATCACATACGTCACCGTCGGTTCGACCTGGCTGCGGCGTGATGCCACCGAGCGGAGCGGACGGCCACGTGCAGGGGGCCCCTCTGGCCGCTGCTGGGGTCGTTCGCACCACTGCTGGCAGTACCGCTAGAGTGCAAAGAACGCGTCAAGGAGCGCGGGGTGTGCCGGGAAGTCCGGTCGGCGTCCTGGATCCCATGTCCCTGTTGTCGCCATGCCCCTGAGGAACTCGCTGCGATGTCTTCGGCCCTACGGTTCCCCCGTTCCTCGGTGCCTTCCCTCCGGCTGCCGAGAAGCCTGCTCCCTCCTCTAGCTGGGCGGTTCAGCGCCTTGTTGGCTGCCCGGGCATCCGCCGCACTGGCCATCGGACTCGTCGGAGAGCAACCTCGCCTGGACTGCCCAGCCCTAGCGCGACGGAGGTTTGACGTCATGACCTGGAATTGGATCAGCCTCCCCGGACGTCTCCGGTGTGCCCACGCGGCTGGGGCCTGCCGGCCTCTACTCCCTCGCAGCTTTCAGCATCGCGTCCGACCGGTGCTTCGCTTGCGATCACTGTGACCACCACCACCAGAACAGTCCTCGGCGTGGCCGGATACACGTTCGTGACCCCTGCCACCCGCCGAGTAAGGATTTCTACGCTATGAGGGACAAGCCACGTTCGGTGCGCCAGGTCTGGTCCGTTGCCATCTGGTGGCTACTCCTCGCACTGGCGCTTTGGTCGTTGGCCAAGGCAGTCGGCCAACCCGCGTCCCTCACACAGTGCATCGCGTCCGCCGCTCTTCTCACCGCAATCGGGGAAATCGGTAACTGGCTGCGCCGACGCTGGACGGGCCGCCAAGCCGCAAGGCGGTAGGATCTGGCATTGCCACCGCAGTAGCTGGCATCAGTCACCTCGGCTGGATGTGGCGGCAGCTCCACCATTGCGGCGTGCTGGTGGTGGGCCCGGCGGACGGTGGAATCGACGTTGGGTCCCAGATGCTCAAGATCCTTCGCATTCGCCGGGGCTTGGAGCTCGGTGAAGATCCGCTGCCAGGTGCCGTCCCGCTGCCGGCGGCGGAACGGGTCGTATACCCGCTCCCATGGCCCGTACTGCTCGGGCACGTCCCGCTGCGGGATGCCGGTGCAGACCCGGAACCGTATGTCGTCGGTCAACTGCCGCCGGGCCCATACCGCCGACCAGCCTTGTTGCCTGTCGGCAACAGCGGCCCCAGTCCAGCCCGCTGGTCGTTCGTCAGGTCTCCACGCGTCACGAATCAAGCTCATTTCGCATCAAGGTCTGCTTCCGATGCACGCCCGGTCGATGCCTCCTCGCCGTTGGATGACGCATCCGTTGCCACGGCGCGGAGCCTGCGTACAGGCAAGGCAGCACGTGTGGTTGTCAGGGCACCGATGAGCCAGTGAGAGCGTCCGGCCACGATGGGGCCGAGGACGGCGAGCACGAGGACGTAACCGGCGATGAACGGCGCGAGACGGCCGTCGAGTCCTGCGCTGGCGGCCATGGCGGCCAGGATGAGGGCGAACTCGCCTCGGGCCAGGAGAGTGGTGGCAATGTCTGCGGCAGGACGCGGGCCGTAGCCGTTCAGACGGGCGGCGAACAACCCGGCGGCCACGTTCATGACGACTGTGAGTGCGACGGCGGCGGCAACTGGTGCCGCTACGGAAATGAGGTCGCCTGGGTCAACCGCCAGTCCGAAGGCGAAGAAGAAGATTGCGGCGAACGCGTCCCGCAGCGGGTGGACCAGTTCACGGATACGTGGCCCCGAGGGGGTGCCTGCGAAGATCAGGCCGACCATGAAGGCGCCGATGGCGTCGGCGACCCCCAGCACTTCGGCGAGACCGGCGACCAGGACGACGACGCCCAGGAAGCTGATCACCAGCAGTTCATTGTCACGGATTGTGATCAGTCGCCCGATCAGTCGCGTGCCGTACCGGGCGGCCACGGCGAGAATCAGCAGGAATCCGAATGCTTTGGCTGCCTGCAGGATCGTGGGCGTCAGGCCCTGAGCTCCGCTGAGAACCGGTTGCAGCGCGGCCAAGTACAACGCGAGGAAGAGGTCCTCGACGACGATGACGCCCAGAATCAGGCGTGTCTCCGGGCGGCCGATGCGCCCCAGATCGATGAGGATCTTGGTGACGATCGCGGACGAGGAGATACCCAGGACGCCTGCCAGCACCAGGGCCTCCCGCGCGCCCCACCCCAGGGCGAAGCCGAACCCGAGGCCGGCTCCGACGTTCAGCAGCAGATAGATCCCGCCCGTCGCCAGAAGCCGCCTGCCGCCGCTTTTGAGGTCGTCCAGATGGAATTCCAGCCCCAGGTAGAACAGCAGGAGTACCAGCCCGAGTGCTGAGAGCATCTCCAGATCCTTGGCGTCCTCGACGAGGACGAGGCCAGGGGTGTGGGGGCCCAGCAGGATGCCCGCGAGTATGAACAGCGGGATAGTGGGGAGCCCGAATCGCCGGCCGAGGCGGGCGAGGAAAGCGGCGCCCAGAAAGGCACCACCCATCGCGAGCAGGGTGTCGGCATGTCCCACGGGTCACCACTTTCGCAGAGCGCAGTAGGCTCAATCGTTGGGGCGGCTGGGCGACGACGGACCAGTCCTCGAGGGGCAGGCGCCTCGTATCGGATCCGGAGGATTCGCGTGCTCCCTCGCGATGTGGATGACCGTTACGCCGGTTGATCGTGGCCTTTGTTCGGCGGTGTCGGGCGTCGGCTATCTGCCGACGTTGGAAAGGCACTGGTGACACGGTCGCCGGTATTTGACCGGGTAAGAAGCTCAGGGCAGGCGAGGCCGACGCCGCGGGTGCCTGGAGTGACGGCCCAAGTACTGCGCGGAGATCCCCGCCAGCACCAGGCCCGCCGCAATGAGCAGGCCCTGCGGCAGGAACAGCCCCGTGACCAGCAAGACAACCGAGACGGCCAGCATCAGCCAGGCCCCTCTGTGCCGGTATTCCCTCGGTTTATGCGGCCGCCCCGAGCCCATGCCGTGGGCAAACCGAGGGTCGCTGCGCGCCATCTGTGCTTCCAGATCCGCCAGCGGACTGTCGTCGAAGTGGGTCATAGCTCCTCCTCTCAAGAACCCGGCAGGGGCGGCGTCACTTCACGGTCACCCACGCCGCGACACTGGCGCAATCGGTGCCAGCACCCATTTCTCCTGGTGATGGGCCTGTAGCCGGCCTCGTATATGGGTGCCTACACCGATGGATCTCAGCTCGCTCTTCGTGCAGGCTGGTGAGTGCGACGCACTCGTCCCGCCACGGCAAGTGGGCGGGTGCCTGACCGGTTCACCGGGCCAGAGCGGTCATAGTGAGCGAAAGGGGGCACGAAGGAGGCGATGCGAGGTGCCCCTGTTCTGGCGCATCTTCTTGCTCAACGGTGTGGTGCTGATCGCGGCCACCGCACTGCTGTTGGGCCCGGTCACGGTCTCCACTCCCGTCCTGGCCTCTCAGGCCGCGGTTCTCGTCCTCGGACTGGCCGCCATGCTCATGTTCAACGCGGTGCTGCTTCGCATGGCACTCGCTCCCCTGCAACGCCTCACGCGGGCCATGAACACCACCGACCTGCTGAGGCCAGGCACGCGTCCCGCCGCTGGGGGACACGGTGAGATCGGCGAACTGATCGCCACCTTCAACACCATGCTCGACCGCCTGGAGACCGAACGCGCCACCAGCGCAGGTCGCGCCCTGTCAGCGCAGGAAGCCGAACGCCACCGCATCGCCCAAGAACTCCACGACGAGATCGGCCAGACCCTCACCGCAGTCCTGCTCGACCTCAAACGCCTCGCCGACCACGCACCGCCGGCCATGCGGGAGGAATTCCACCAAGTGCAGGAGACCACCCGCGCCAGCCTGGACGAGATCCGCCGCATCGCCCGGCGCCTACGCCCCGGAGTCCTGGAGGAACTCGGTCTGGCCAGCGCGCTCAAAGCCCTGACCACCGAGTTCACCACCTCCGGACTCACTGCGCACCACCACCTCGACACTGACCTGCCGTCATTGACCAACGACGCCGAACTCGTCCTCTATCGCGTTGCCCAGGAAAGCCTCACCAACACTGCCCGCCATGCGGGCGCCAAGCGCGTCGACCTCACCCTCCACCACACGCCAGACAGCGTGGAAATACTCATCTGCGACGACGGCCACGGACTCGGCCAAACCCCCGAAGGCGCCGGCATCCGCGGCATGCGCGAACGCGCCCTGCTCATCGGCGCCGACCTCATCATCGACACCCGCACCGAAGGCGGCACCGAGGTACGCCTGGTCGTGCCCACCCACCACGAAAGCCACTGAACATGCCCGAGGCGCACACGACACGCATCCTCCTCGCCGACGACCACGCCCTGGTACGCCGCGGAGTCCGCCTCATCCTGGACAGCAACCCTGGCCTGACTGTCGTCGCCGAAGCCGGTGACGGCGCCGAAGCCATCGCCATGGCGCGCCTCCACCACCCGGACCTGGCAATTCTCGACATCGCGATGCCCCGCCTGACCGGCCTCCAAGCAGCCCGCGAACTCTCCCGCGAACAACCGAACCTCAGCATCCTCATCCTGACCATGTACGACAACGAGCAGTACTTCTTCGAATCCCTGGCTGCCGGAGCCTCCGGCTACGTCCTCAAATCCGTCGCCGACCGCGACCTCGTGGAAGCCTGCCACGCCGCCGTCCGCGGCGAACCCTTTCTCTACCCCGGCGCCATCACCGCCCTCGTCCGCAACTTCCTTGACCGCGCCCGAGAAGGCGACACCATCCCCGCCAAGGCCATCACCGACCGCGAAGAGGAAATCCTCAAACTCGTCGCCGAAGGCCACACCTCGCAAGAAATCGCCGACCTCCTCGTCATCAGCATCAAGACCGTGGAACGCCACCGGGCCAATCTCCTGCAAAAGCTCGGCCTCAAAGACCGGCTAGAACTCACCCGCTACGCCATTCGCGTCGGCTTGATCGAACCGTAGCCCCAGCACGCGCCTTGTGGTGCGGAACGGTCTGCGCCGTGAGGCGCCGTGATTCGAGGACGATCAAAGGGGGCACCGTCCAGCCATTCGTGCAGTCGCACCCGTCAGGAAGGGGCACGCAATGGATCTATGGCTGATCTGGTTGATAATCGCAGCCATGTTGGCTGTGGCGGAGATCTTCACTCTCACTGCTGCGCTCGGAATTCTGGCTGGGGCCGCGTTGGTCACGGCAGGATTCGCCGCAGTCGGGCTTCCGCTGCTCTTCCAACCCTTGGTGTTCGCCATCGTCGCCACGGCCAGCGTACTGTTCGTCCGCCCCATCGTCCGGCGCCACATACTCCAACCCGGGGTGGAGCGATTCGGAGTAGAAGCACTGGTCGGCGAGACCGCTTATGTCGTCACAGAGGTAACAGGCCTGGGCGGCACGGTTCGCATCGGCGGCGAGGAATGGACGGCCCGCGCCTATGACGAGACGATGGTGATTCCTCCCGGAACAACCGTCGATGTCATCGAGATCAGCGGCGCCACCGCACTTGTCTACCCCCGGGAGTGAACCATGGAATCCTCGGTGTTCGTCATCGCTGCACTGATCATCGCGCTTTTGGCAGTCTTCACCGTGCTGCGGGCGGTACGCATCGTGCCCCAAGCACGCGCTCGCAATGTCGAACGACTCGGCCGCTACCACCGCACATTGAAACCCGGCCTCAACGTCGTCATCCCCTACGTCGACCGCGTCTATCCGGAGATCGACCTGCGGGAACAGGTCGTCTCCTTCAAACCGCAACCGGTCATCACGGAGGACAATCTGGTCGTCGAGATCGACACCGTCCTGTACTTCCAGGTCACCGACCCACGAGCAGCCGCCTATGAGATCGCGAACTTCCTCCAGGCAGTCGAGCAGCTCACCGTCACTACCTTGCGCAACGTCGTTGGATCCATGGACCTGGAAAGGACTCTCACCTCACGCGACACCATCAACAACCAGCTCCGAGGTGTGCTGGACGAGGCCACCGGCAAGTGGGGGCTAAGAGTCAACCGGGTGGAGATCAAGGCCATCGACCCCCCGCAGTCCATCAAGGACGCGATGGAGAAGCAGATGCGGGCCGAGCGGGACAAGCGGGCCGCGATTCTCGGGGCCGAAGGACAACGCCAGTCGCAAATACTCACCGCTGAAGGCGACAAGCAGTCTGCTGTCCTTCGCGCGGAGGGCAATCGTACCGCTGCCGTCCTCCAAGCCGAGGGCCAGTCCCGGGCCATTGATGAGGTCTTCCAGGCAGTGCACCGCAACGACCCCGACCCCAAACTGCTCGCCTACCAATACCTCCAGATGCTGCCCCAACTCGCGCAAGGTTCGGGCAGCACATTCTGGGTAATCCCCAGCGAGGTCACCTCCGCACTCCAGGGTGTGTCCCGCGCCTTCAGCCGGGAACTACCCAAGTCAGCGGCCACCCGTGAAAGCTCCTCAGACGACAGGGCTGCCCAGGCCGCCAACGACGCGGCGCAGGCCGCAGAAGCCGCCGCCGAGGCCCTTGCGGACGCGGTCAAGGCCGACGGCGTCACCTCCAACGCCTTCCCGCCCCGCGCCACCGCAAGCTGCGACCCGGGAGAAACCGGTAAGTAGACGCCACCCGCACACCGGCGGAGACAAGCAGCGGATCGGCTGCTCGTCGGAACCGGCCTCGCCGACCGCGCACTCACCGAACTGACCGGTCTGCCCACCGGGGAACCGGACGACGCCTATGCCTGGCGCCTGCTCGCCCGGTGCCACACCGAACTGGGCGACCACACTCTCAGACCCTCCAGTCGACCGAAAAGTCATCAAACCCGGGTCTGTCTATCGAACGGCTCTGTCCCGTAGTCGGCCGAATGTGAGACAGGGCCGTTCGATAGACAGACCCGGGATGCGAGCCGTCACACGAAAAAGGCGTTCATCCCGGGAACGTCGGACAGGAACGTCTCGATGCTGGCGACCTTGCCGTCGCGCAGTTGCATGACCGTGGCAAGGTATTCGTCCAGCACCGCGTCATCCCTGTGTGCGGTGTTGTGCAGGGAGAGAGCCACGTTGTCGCGGCTGACCAGGATGTTCAGCAGCTCGAAGCTCAGGCCGTATCCGGCGATCTTCTGGACGCGTTCGACAACGGCGTCCGCGCCGACAGCCGTACCCGAGATCGTGTTCTCGCCGGGCAGTGTCCAGGTGGCGTCGTCATGCAGCAGGGACCGGATCGCGGCCCAGTCGCCGGCAAGCAGAGCGGCATGGAACTGCTTGCCGATGGCGTAGCTGGGAGTGTTGGTGGACATGACAGCTCCTCCACTAAAGCATATATTATTGCGTTAGCGTCAGCCTATGTCGGCGCGCCCGTTAATGCAAACGCCTACGCGTTACTGTTGATGGCATGGACACACGCCCGACACGTCGACCAGGCGGTCGCAGCGCCCGCATCCGCTCCTCCGTCCACCAGGCTGCGTCGGAACTGATCTCGGAACGCGGCGCCGACCAGGTGACGATCCCCGCCGTAGCCGAACGCGCAGGCGTCAACCCGAGCACCATCTACCGACGCTGGGGCACACTGGCGGCGCTCTTGGTGGACATAGCCACACAGAACGCGGAGACGGACGCCCCCGAATCCGTCGGCGATCTGCGCCGCGACCTGGAGAACTGCGCCGTCTGGACCCTTGCAGACCTGTCACGGCCCGGCGGGATCGCCTTCTTCCGCGCCGAAGTCTCATCGGACATCGACGAGCGCCGTGCCGGGCTTCGCGAATGCCTACAGCGGGTCAGCAGCCGCTTCGAACCCATCCTCGATGCTGCGCGCGATCGCGGTGAAGCCGCCCCCACGCTGGAACAGATCCTCGATCAGATCGTTGCACCCCTGTACTTTCGCGTGGTCTTTTCGGTACCAGGTACCGACGAGGCCTACGCCCGCAGCCGCGCGGCCGAGGCCGCCGCTACTGAGACTTGAGTGATAGCCGGGGCCAACGGTGAGGCCGGCGCCGATGAACAGAGCACAGTCGAGCATGCCGCTGATGCCGGCCCCTTCGGGATCATGGACGCGGCAGCTGCGGCCCGACGCGGTGATCGCGGATTCGAAGAAGACCGGACGGCGCTCGGCCCGGCCAGGCTGCCGGGTCGATAGGGTGGCCCTTGCGGTGCCCGCCGGTGAGGAATGAACGTCAGGACTGAGCAGGTCCTGGAGTCGGCGAACAGGGCGAAGAATTCAATACTTCACATGCCACGGAAGCCGGCGCCGATGCGGGCGAGGCGAGTTCGTTGGCGGACGGCAACTCGTCGAAATCCCGGCGCAATCGTGCTCCTGGATTGGAAGACGCAGATGGTAGACGGGTTACGGAAGGCGGCATCAGCCTGGTCGAGAACCGGGCAGGTGGCCTTCCTGTCGCAAGATGAGTGCAGGTACACGACGGCTTCATAGGGTGAGCGGGCGGCCGGTCACCTCACCGGATACGTTGCACGCAAGGTCAGTGGCGGATGGCTGCTCACGATACAGGGCCGGGGAGAGTCGGCCAGAAGCTGTTCAGGAGCCGTTGAGCACAGCGCGAAGGCCTGCGTCGCCGCGCGGAGGAGAGCACCACACGCAAGTCTGGCTCGCCAACACAGAGGTCCAGCCGGGTTCAGCATCTACACCACGGCAAGCGCACACCCACCGTGCTGTTCGACAGCAGCAACGAACTCCCGACGTGCTCAATGAGCCCTTTCCAACCTGGTTGACGTTCGGGTGAGTTGGGGGTGGGCTGCCTGCGGGAAGAGGTGAAGCGCCTGGTAGATGGCTTGTCGACCAAGATCAACCTGTCCGCCCGGAGCTTCGTGTGCTTGTCTACCCATCGGGGATCGATCTGTCCAGCTCGACCCTTCGGTACCTGTCCGGTCTGCTCAGTGTCCGGCGTCGTGAGCGCGGCACTCACTGGCGACGGCTTGCACCAGACCGGCAGGCTCTCCTGGTGCTGGCGCATTTGCGCTGCGGACACACCTACGCCCCAGCTCGCGGCAGGCTTTGACGTCGGGCTTGCAACGGTCTACCGGTACGTCGCCGAGGCGGTCGAGCTCCTGGCAGCCCGCGCGCCGGACCTTGCCGCAGCGGCCCGGGCGGCGTCACGCAAGGCGTTCGTGATCCTCGACGGGACGCTCCTGCCCATCGACCGGATCGCCGCGGACCGGCCGTACCACTCGGGGAAACATAAGAAGCACGGCATGAACGTACAGGTCATCGCCGATCCCTTCGGAAACCTGCTGTGGGCCTCACCGGCCCTGCCGGACTCGGTCCACGACATCAAGGCGGCCCGCACTCACGGCGTCATCGAGGCGTTCACCCAGGCCCCCGTCCGTAGTTGAGCCGACAAGGCCTATCAGGGTGCCGGCGGCACAGTTCGCGTTCCCTACCGCGGCCGTTGGGACAAGCTCTCCGCAGGTCAGCGTGCCGTCAACGTCTCCCACGCGAAGATCCGCGCCCTCGGCGAACAAGCCATGGCCACCCTCAAGACCTGGCGGCTCCTGCGCAAGCTGCGATGCAGCACCACCCGCATCACCGCACTCGTCCAGGCCGTCCTCACCCTGCACCTCAACACCGCAAAATGAGGTTGGAAAGAGCTCAATGCCAAAGCGGGCACACTCAAATCCACGTAAACCTGGGGGGTGGCGCGCCAAGCACCTACGCGGTGACCTTCCGCATCAACGGAGTCCTCAACTCCACTGAGGTCACGGTCCCCTCCGGAGCTCAAGCACCTTCCAGGCCCTCAACAGCTGACACCCGCACCACCCTTGGTGGCATCCGCAACTCTAGGGAAAACCCTAATCAATTGGGGCCTGTTGACAGCATGCAGCCATTGCAGCGTTGACCTGCAGTGTCATATATATGACACCGGCAATGATCAGGCAGACCGGCGGCCTGAGCTCGTGCTGTCCCCTCCGTCCGCCTTGGGCGTTGGCTAGTTGCGGTTTGGCGCAAGCCGAGCCAGCCCGACGCATCCACCGATGCCGCAGTTCCTCTTCGACGCAGATCACTATCACACTTATCCCGGAGCTCCCCTATGTCCAATATGCCCGTTCCCAGACCCGGGCCGATCGCCCTCGCCGTGACAGCGGCTTTGGCGCTCGGTGTCATGCCGGCGACCGCGGTGGCGTCCTCAGACTCTGTCGGTCAAGCGCCGCCCAACGGTGCAGGACACAAGTCCTCTGCCGCTGTCGACACTCGTACCGTCACCCTGATCACCGGCGACAAGGTCACGATCGGCACCGCACCCGACGGCACCGTCATCCGGTCCTTCGAGGGCGCGGACGGGAACACCACCGGTTTCCACCGCGCCGTCATCGACGGTGCCACGTACGTCTACCCCGACGCGGCTCTGCCCTTCGTCAGCGCCGGGAAGCTCGACAAGCAGTTGTTCAACGTGACACGGCTGATCGCCGACGGTTACGACGACGCGCGCTCCTCCCGGCTGCCGCTCATCGTGAGCTACACCGACGCCGCCGCCAAGTCCCGCACCCAGCTGAAGATGGCGGGCTCGAGCGACGTGCGCCAGCTGGACAGCATCCAGGGCGCGGCTCTTGCGCAGAACCGCAAGCAGGCTCCGGCATTCTGGTCGTCGCTGACCGGCGGCGCCGGTGCGGCAGCTCGGTCGGCGAGCCCGTCGTTCGCGGGCGGGATCGCCAAGGTCTGGCTCGACGGCAAGGTGAAGGCCGACCTGGCCGACTCGACCACTCAGATCGGCGCACAGAAAGTCTGGGCAGAGGGCAATACTGGCAAGGGCGTCAAGGTCGCGGTCCTCGACACCGGTGTCGACGCCGAACACCCCGACCTCGAGGGCCAGATCGACACCAGCACCAGCTTCATCCCGGACGAGCCGGACACCCTCGACTACGTCGGCCACGGCACCCACGTCGCCTCGACGATCGCCGGCACCGGCAGCGCCTCCGACGGCAAGGAGCGGGGCGTCGCCCCCGGGGTCCGCCTGGACATCGGCAAGGTACTCAACAGCGAGGGCAGCGGCCAGGAGTCCTGGATCATCGCGGGAATGGAATGGGCCGCACGGGACCAGCAGGCCAAGATCATCAGCATGAGTCTGGGCGGCGACGGCGACCAAGCCGATCCCATGAGCCAGGCAGTCGACCGGCTCAGCCGCGAGACCGGCGCGCTGTTCGTCATCGCGGCGGGTAACGGCGGCCCGCACTCCATCGGCAGCCCCGGTGCCGCGGACGCCGCACTGACCGTTGGCGCCGTCGATTCCAAAGACCAGCTCGCCGACTTCTCCAGCACCGGCCCGCGTTCCGGCGATGGCGGGCTGAAGCCCGAGATCACCGCCCCCGGTGTCGACATCCTCGCGGCCCGCTCCCACTACAACCGGGGCTCGGGCTACTACACCACGATGAGCGGCACCTCGATGGCGACCCCGCATGTCGCCGGCGCTGCCGCGCTGCTGGCCGCCGCCCACCCGGGCTGGACCGGTCTGCAGCTCAAGGAAGCGCTGGTCAGCAGCGCCAAGGCCACTCCCGAGTACTCCCCGTACGAGGCGGGCGCCGGGCGACTGGACGCGCTGGCGGCGGTGCATACCTCGGTCTTCGCCACCGTCAGCGCCTTCTCCGGTTTCCACCCCTGGCCCCAGAAGCCGGGAGAGACCGACGTCCAGAAGGTGACCTACACCAACACCGGCGACGCCCCGGTCGGCCTGAACCTGGCGATCGACTCGGCAGCCCCGGAAGGACTGTTCACCCTCTCTGAGAACAAGGTCACCATCCCGGCTCACGGCACCGCCTCGGTCTCCCTGACCGCGGACCTGGACCGGCTGCCGCTCGACCAGTCCATCAGCGGCATGATCACCGGCACGGACGGCACCGGAACCATCCGGGCCCGCACCCTGATAGGTGCCGCCAAGGAGGGCCAGCGACAGAAGCTGACCATCACCGCCAAGGACCGGTCGGGCAAGCCGCTGGCCGGCCGGGTTATGCTCACCGCCGAGGGCCTCTTCACGACGGTCGATCTCGACGCGTCCGGCACCGGCACGGCGAGGCTGCCCGTCGCCACCTACAGCGGCTGGCTCATCACCGACGTGCAGGGCGCGGGCGGCCCGCACTCCCTGGGCATGGCACTGCTCGCCTTCAACGACGTGCGCCTGGACCAGGACCGCACGGTCACCCTCGACGGCCGCAAGACCCGTCAGATCCTGGCACGCGCCCCGAAGCAGACAACCGCCGTCGCACCGCGCCTGGACGTCCACCGGTCCCTCACCAACAGCCTGGTCGAGTCGTCCGTGCTGCCCAACGAGACCTACGACAGCATCTGGGCGCTCCCGACCGGCAAGAAGGTCACCGACGGCGAGTTCGAGTTCGGTGCCCGCTTCCGCCTGGAGCAGCCGGCTCTGACCGTGGGCACGGCAACGAAGACCTACGCCGACCCGCTGGTCAAGCGCGGAGCCAAGCCGCTACCGGCCGGCACCCGCACGCTCACCGCGGTCTACGCTGGCCAGGGCACGGCAGACGAACTCGCGCGGAAGCACGTGGGAGGCAAGGCAGTGGTGGTACGCGACGCCGACCCGGCCGCGATCAAGGTGCAGGCCGAGGCGGCGGCGGCCGCGGGCGCCCAGGTGCTCCTGGTCGTCAACGACGGCGTCGGCCGGCTGCAGCCCTGGGAAGAGTCCCCGTGGAGCCCGGAGAGTCCCGCGCCGCTGACGGTGGCGACCCTCAACGCGGACCAGGGCGCCGACCTCATCGGGGCGCTCGGGCGCGGCCCGGTCAAGCTGAAGGTCACTTCGAATCCCACCACCGACTACGTCTACGACATGGTGCACCACTGGACCGGCGCCGTTCCCGCGGACCCGACGTGGCGTGAGGAGAACAGGGACCTGGGCCGGGTGGACGTCTCGTTCCGCAACTACCGGCCGGGCAAGGCTCTGGAGTTCCGTACTGACGTCTGGCGGGGTTGGGCCGTCGGCAACCAGCTCACCGCTCCCGCCCAGGGTGAGCGGACCGACTGGGTCACCGCGGACACCGACTGGCTGGACGACGCTTTCATCGCGGGCGAGACCGGGCAGCACTCGATCGACGTCCTCCACTACCCGGCGCGGAAGACCGGCAAGGTCAGCTGGTTCGGGCCGATCCAGCGCCCCCGGATGGGGCCGATGAGCTACCAGCCGATGCGGTACCTCGACGGGGTCTACATCCCGGCGCCGGGCTGGGGTGACTCGGGCTCGGGCCACGTCGGCGAGGCCTACGCCAACTTCAAGGTCAAGGACTGGATGTCGCTCTACCAGGGCGACCAGCAGCTCAACTGGGGCAACTCCGAGTACCTGCCGGTCACCGGGCTCGCCCCCGAGCGCCTGCCCTACCGGCTGGTCGTCGACAACGACCGCGCGGAATGGACCCACCCGTACTCCACGCACACGCTGACCGAGTGGAACTTCACCTCCGCGGCCACCGGTAGCGAGTCGGCCGTGTCCCTGCCGCTGATCCAGCTCGACTACGAAGTCGACACCGACAGGACCGGCCGGGCCGACCGCCACGCCAAGCTGACGGTCACCGCCTCGCACCTGCCCGGCACGACCGCCGCCATCGGGAAGCCCTCACTCGAGGTCTCCTACGACGACGGGAAAACCTGGCACCGGGCCGACCTGGACCGCAGCGGTAACGGCTGGCGGACGAACCTGAGTGCACCGAAGCCCGCGAACTTCGCCACGCTCCGCGTCACCGCCCGGGACAACGCCGGGAACACCGTCTCGCAGACAATCGTCCGGGCCTTCGGCCTGCGCTGACACCCCGGCAGAACAACCACCGGGCGGGACCGCAACCAGCGGCCCCGCCCGGTTTATTCCATGAGACGACCGGCCACGGCCGGGAACTCGCGGTTCCACGAGTCCCCGGCCGACGCCTACTTGAAGGGGTAGGCCAGTCACCCCGAGCGCCCGGGTGCGGATCCGCACGGTGAGGTCGTAGGGAGTGCGGTCCCCCCCACCACGCATACGCTGGTACTCTTTCGCTTCTGTGTGTCATCCCGCGACGAGGTTGACACGGTCGCTGCCGGTACGCTCGCCGCAGGCGGCTCTGAGGCGGATGGCGCCGAGGACCACCGCTGCCTGTACTCGCGCGGGCCTTGATCCAAGGCCGGGTAGTTAAGTGAGCCTGACCGTGGAGCCGTACTAACGTTCGTTGCCGTGAGAAGCCTCCTGCGCGTGTGGATCGCGCTGACGCTGTTCGGTGAGGGACTCGCCCTTTTGGTCGACCGGCTCGTGCCATCCGCGCACGTATTCGCGATCATGCGTGACCGGTGGCCGCGCTCCGTGAGATGTCTTTGTGAAGACCTCTCATCCTGTAGGTCCTGGACGGCGGGTCACCGAGCGGGACGAGCAGGCCGTCACCGCATGGAAGGAGGCGACCTGGGAGCTGACGCCCCAGGGCCATCACGATCCCGCCCATGCGGGCACGCCTCCCATGGCCATCGGGCGACGCTAGCCACGGCCGCCGACGCCTTGGCCTACCGCGTGCCGGACTGAGGGCCGTTCGGCGTGCGCGAGCCCCGGCAAGCTCGGGGTGCACCGCGTCGGACAGCGTGTGGGACAGGGGGAAGGGCCCGCCACCGAGCCCGGGCGGGCCCCCTCGTCGCGTCGTGGAGCGGTCAGCGTCAGCTGTGCGCGCCGTACCACTTCCACTGAGCAATGTCGATGCCCGGCTGTCCGATGTCGGGGGTGGTGTAGACGTTCTTGCCGTTGTCCGAGGTGCGCAGGTACACAAAGTGAGTCTTCAGGCCGCCGCCACCGGGCGGGGGAACTTCGAGCCAATCAGAGGAAAGGTAGTTGCCGTCGTTCGTCCAGAACTGGTTGGGGTCGCTTCCGCAGAGGGCCATCCACACGGCGTTGGTGTTGGACCCAAGCGCCGTGGTGAGACAGTCGCCGTTGGCCCTGCTCACCAGGCGGCGCATTGTGTGCCCGTCAGCGTCGTAGGCTTCCTGGCCGTAGTAGTAGTTGCGGGTTGCGAGCGAGTCGTTGCAGGTGTCCCACCAGACGCTGTCGGTGGAGGGTGATGTGACAAGGCATGCGTCCATGTGGCCGTTCCTGAACGACCAGTAGGTCGTGGCAGACGCCGTGGACAGCGAGCCGGTCACTGCGAGCGTGAAGGCGGCGAGCGCCAGGGGCAGGGTCACTCTGAGGGTCTTCAGCAATTTCATGATCAGGAGGATGCGAGGCGGAAGAGATGGCCACGTGAACTTGATGTGGACACGCCGTGCGTTTCCTGAAGCAGCCTCAACGCTTCCCAACGTCCCGGAGGCCTCCAGCCCCGCCATCAAGTGCAGCGCGGGCACCGCCAGCCGGTAAGGCGGAGGTGCCCGGGCGCCCGATGTTCCTGATCAATCCCCGAGTCGGCCCCGCCTTGCCGGCCAGAAGATCCTGCGTCAGGTCCACTCGAGCCCGGGCGGTCCGCTCCCGCTACCCAACACCCACCTTGCATCCCCGCTCGTCCACGCGCCTCCCACCAAATGTCAGCCTCCCTGTCATCTGAACCCAGTGCTGTGACCGCGCAGGTTCGCGGTGTGGGCGTAACACCGGCTGCGGCCGATCGTTGAACTACACGAGACGCACACCCCCCTCCAGTACGGGCCCCGGCCGACAGCCGGGGCCCGTACTATTCGGGCGTTGTCTGACCACCGCTGGGGGATGCCCCGCAGTAGCGGTCGTTGAGACGTGCGGAACGCGTCGCGAGACCCCAGGCGGCACCGACCCGGCGCAGCAGCCGTACTGCCCTGACCGGCCCCCGTTCCCAGCAGGCGCCATCACTGCATGTCATATACGGTGACTTTGCGTGTCCGTCGGAGTGCTATGCACCTGGCATTTTCCAGAGGCCCGTGGCTGGCCTCCACCCCTGAAAGGAATACGCGTGAACGCTCGATTTGGCGTGCGCCGAGGCAAGGCGCTCGCGGTCATAGCCCTGGCCGCGATAGCGGCGTCGATAGTCCCGGGATCGACGGCTGCTCTCGCAGACGAAAAAAACATCTTCGCCGACAACTGGGGCGTGATCACCCGGAACACGATCGGCTCCCCCGTCGCCATACTGCGGAACGGGCCGGTCGGCTCGTTCGGTGTGACAGGGCCCGCCTCGCGGCCGCCCTACGGCACCGGCAGCCTGGGCATCGAGGTCGCGAACAACTCCACCACGCTGACTCCCCCCAGCGAGAAGGTCGACTTCGGCAACGAGCGCGACTTCTACGGCGACCCCGTACTGGGCCTGACCAAGGTCGGCTTCCACGTCTTCCAGACCAGCGAGAACATCGGCTACGGCGGCCCGACCAACATGCCCAACATCAGGTTCGAGATCGACCCGAACATGACCACCGGCGACAACTACTCCACCATGGTGTGGACCCCACCCGCGTCCCCGGTGGTGGACCGCTGGAGCCCATACCTCGACGCCACCACAAGCGGCACCTGGTTCCTCACCGGCAACGAGACCTCCTGCACCCAGGCCACCCCCTGCACCTTCGCACAGCTCAAGGCATCCTTCACGGGCAGCATCGCACCGCCGACCATCCTCACCGTCGCCGTCGGCAAGGGCCGCGACAACATGTGGACCGGCGCCATCGACGGCCTCCGCATCAACCGCAACATCTACGACTTCGAAGCCGACGGCGTCAAAACCCGCCTCCAACTCTTCGGATAAGCAGGCAGGCCGGGCTGGCGCCATCCCAGCCCACCACCTCTCCCCTGGCTATGGGTACCGAACCTGCGCAACGGACGAACACCCCGGTCCCTGCACGGGACGTAAACGGCTTGCTGACCCGTGGGACCCAGATCCGCTCGAGCTACTGACACGAGGCGGCCTGCCGGGGCGTGTGAGCGTAACGCCTGCCGCAGTTCGTCGTTGAACAGGATCCTGTAGATCACACAGCAGGGGATCCCCGGACCGACATCGGCCCGGGGATCCCCTGTCGGGTGAGGCTTGCCAGTGGGTCAGGCGTTGGCCACGCACCAGTTGGCGAACGTCTTGAACGCGGCCTGGGTCCCCGAACCGGCTTGGCCGTCGATGGCGCCGGTGTAGCCCCAGCCGTTGTCCCGTAAGAAGCGCTGCAGCGCCGAGACCGTGCCACCGCCGACGACTCCGTCGATGGCGCCGGTATACCCGTGATAGGCCTTGAGGTGGCGCTGGAAGGCCTTCCAGCTCTCCGGGCCCAGCTCGCCGTCGATGCCGCCGGTGTAGCCCCAGTTCGCCTTCAGCCATCGCTGGACGCCCTTGGCCTGCGTGGCGTTCAGGCCGAGGTTCACCACCGCGAACGGCGTCACCACGGCCGTCGTCGCCGACTGCGTCGAGGCCGAACCGGATGCCGCAAAGCTTGTGCTCGCACCCGCCAAGCTCCCGGCGGCGATCCCTGCCACGGCCGTGACACTGACCAGCGACCGTGCCAGAACGTTCTTTCGCATGCGTCTCTCCCTTAGAAGGCGGACAAAGACCCGGCACCACCACGTCGCACGACCCAGTCGGTGAATCCTGCTGGTGGCACCCCGTGCGTTTCGCGCTACTTCGCATCGCTGCCACGGGGCCCCGAGGTATGCCGGCCCGCTTCCCGGACCCGACGCAACAGCGGGAGCCCCCTTCCATCCGCTGCCGTGCACCAGAACGTTCACATGCCCGCCCTTCCCCGGCACATCAGAAGCACACAACCGCCCCAAAAGCGGCGGGTAGTTGGCCGGAACCCGGAGAGTCAACGCCACGGAGAGCAACCGCTCAACACCGGAATCGACCATGACATGCACTGCCGGCGCCACGTCACCGCACCCTCGGGTACTCAATGGTGACGGCAGCGCTCGGGACGAAACCTTTCTGTAGAGCCTGTGAAGGTGCGTAATGGATGACGCATCAGCCACCCTTACTTCCTGCGGACCGTATCCGGTCCGCTACGGATTGTGAGATTGGGAGCGGGATGAAGGACACTGTCGTGGAGCGGGAGCTGATGATGCGCCTGGTGCTGTCACCACAGGACAGGGTCCCGGTGATGACCCGGCTGATCTACCGGGTCGCTTCCCCCTGCGCCGTGCACATCGCCTTCCACATCGACTCCGAGAAACCGGTGTACTGGTTCTTCGCCCGCGACCTGCTCCTGGACGGCCTGTTCCGGCCGTCCGGCAGCGGCGACGTCCGCATCTGGCCGGCCAGAAGGGCCGGACTCGGCGTGGTAATGCTGTGGCTGTCCGCTGCGGGCGGGACCGTACTGATGGAAGCACCCACCGCCGCAGTTGCGGCCTGGCTGGGACTCACGGTGCAACTGGTCCCACCCGGCAGCGAAAGTACATTCCTCCGGCCGACCTTGCAGCAGGTCCTGGACTCCCTGCTGAAAGACACCGGCAGCAGCGACCAAAACCCAGACGAACGCCATACATGAACGGCCCCAGGACACCCCGGTTCCCGGCAACGCCGGGTCAACGAGCCGCCCGGTCGCCTCCAAGCCTCCGACCCTGCTGCGGGGCACCCAAGTGGTGCCCAAAGGAGCACCCCAAGCGCCCTCCGCAGGAGCCCGGGGCGGCTTGCCCAACGCGGGCAAGCCCACCGCTCTCCGACACGGCGTAGTGTGGCAGCCGTCACCCCAGTCCCTTCCACTGCGCAACCAGGGGCCGCCCCGGACAGAGCGGCCGTAGAAGGAGCAGCCTGCGGACCGCCCCCATGTCCGCGGCCTTTTCGGCCCCGGCCAAGGGGGTCCAGGAGAAACGCGCCCGCAGGGTCGCCCGGTCAAAGAGGCAGCCACTCACGGACGTGCAGGGCCGCCGCGGCGGACAAGGGGGCACGGGGTGCGCCCCGGCATGGCTTCCGGCCCCCCGCAGGCGCATCCTGAAAGAACGGCCCCGCTCACACAGACTGTCCCTGGTCACGGGGCCGCCAAAAAAAGATAAGTAGTGGAGTGACGGCGCGGGGCCCCTCTCCCTCCGGATAGAGAGGGCCCCGCGTCCACCGAACACGAACTCACCGCCACCCGACGCCCTGCGACTCTTTTCCATTGGCGCCGCAGCCAGTTGCAGGCCTCGCCTAGCCCGGTCAGAAGTGCGGCAGAGGCGGCGCACCCGGCGATGTACGCGGGCTGGTCGAGCGCGTTGCCCAGCAGCCACTGGGTGAGGGTGACCGCCATCCACCAGGCGATGACCGACAAGGCCGACGGCCACCAGCGCGGCTTCGCCCTCACCGCGCGGCATCCGCAGTTCGACGTGCGGCGACTGCAATCAGCACGCATCCGCCCACTGCCAGCACTCCACCGGCGAACACGCCGGCCAGAATGACCTCCGGGGTGACCCCGGCCAGGCGGGGAATCGCGTTGAGGGCAGCGGGCGCGTAGACGGCCAGGAATGCCCAGCCGCGGAGGCGGACCGGTGTCAATCGGCTGCGCAGCCGTCCCGGTACCCAGTTGGCGGCCATGGCTGTTCCTGCGGGGAGCACGGTGAGGGAGAAGACCGTCAGACCGATCCACTGCCAGGTCATCGTCGTATGGCTCCGTTGTCGGTTGGGGGGATGTCAGGGCGCTGCGCGGCTGTCGGATGAGCGATCGGGGCGGCGAGACGGTCACGCGTGCGGGCCCGCCATGCTCAAGGGCGTTCATCAGCCGGGTTGCCCGTTACTTCGACTGTAGGCGGCCCATTGACGCGTACACGCGCCTGCCCGGAGCGTCGGTGCGGCTGCCGGATCACCGGCGACCGCAGGTACGGCGAGACGACGTGTGTGCCGGCCGGAGTTCTCGGTCCAGACGAAGCGGACACCTTTCAGCCGTTGAGGCCTCTCCTGCTACCGGCCGATCTGATCGCATCGGCCCGCACGGGGCGTGCCGCTCGTACCGCATCCCAGGTCATGGGCTTGGTGAGCTCGCCGGGCGGTCCGGTGTGGTCTTGGATGTCTTCAGTGCCTTGGCGACGGCGTCGTCGATTGCTCGCTGGACGTTGTGCTTGCGTCGTTTGCGCAGCAGTACGTATCCGTACGCGGCTGCGATGACGACGGCGAGGGCGATCAGCTGCCCCCAGGGCCATGCCCACAGTGACTGGGACGCGATGGTCTGATCGGCCTGTAGCGCGGGCTGGTCGTCCGATGCGACTGGTTGCAGAATGACGTCGGTCTCGAGGCGGACGCTGGGCCAGACGCCGTTGATGGTCACGGCGCGGTCCAGCGAGTTGCCGGGCAGGATCTCCGGTAGGTCGGCAAGGGCGGCTCCTTGGCCGATCAGCCCGAAGAGCCCCTCGGCTCGGATCAGCTGATGCGCCTTCAGCCGCACGTTGCCAGTGTTCGTGACGGTGTAGGTGACGTGCAGGCTGCCGCTGCCGACGGGGTTCAGGGTGCCGTAGTGGACGGCGTGCATGTCGCTCACCGAGAGGGCGGGCTTGAGGGGTCCGGTGACGCGCAGGTAGAGACGAGAGCCCAGGCGGCGGTCAAGCCGGACGGTCTTGCCCTGGGTCTTGGTGATCAGTGAGGTCACCATGCCCCCGGAGTGGTCGCCCGGTGTCGCGTCCGCCGGAACGGTGAGCGTGAAGGGCACCACCGCGGACTGCTGGCTTTTCAGCGTGAGGGTGGTGGACTTCATGGTGATCCACGAGCCGACGTCCCTGGGCTTCTTGTCCGCGGTCAGCAGGTCGATGCCGCCGCTGGGGGTGGTGAAGGCGTCGCTGGCGTAGACCCTGAGCATGATGGTGGCACCGCTGCGGTTCACCACGGCCAGGGCGTCGGTCACTCGGGAGCCGGGCGCGAGGGTGTAGATGAACCGGCTGCGGCCCTTGCCGGCGGAGGTGTCGGCGGGGGCCGCGCCCCAGGAGATCTGATGGTCTTCCGGCGGGCGGGCGTGGGTTGCGGCCACGGCGTTCGCCGATATCGACAACACCGTGACGAGTGCCACCACCATGGCGACGAGCAAGTGGCGTGGCGAGATGCCTGTCGCGGATCTCCTGGTCATGGGTCTTCTCCGTCGTCGTGTAGCCGGTTTGCGGTGCGGGGTGGCCCGGTGGCATGTGGTGGTGTGCGGGCCCGGCACGGCCCGTTGGTCTGGGGCCGTGCCGGGGTGTGGTGGGGGTTGGGGGTCAGCTG
>NZ_JBEYWO010000057.1:0-30431 GCF_040644455.1 Streptomyces sp. NPDC046977 | reverse complement strand
CCACAACGGCACCATCGCCGCAGAGGGCACCGCCGACGAACTCAAGCGCCTCATCCCCGGCGGACACGTCCGGCTCCGCTTCACCGACCCCGCCGGCTACTTCGGGGCCGCCTCCGCACTGGCCCGGGCCAGCCGGGACGACGAAGCCCTCACCCTCCAGATCCCCAGCGACGGCAGCCAGCGCGACCTGCGCACCCTCCTCGACGAACTCGACACCGCCGGCGTCGAAGCCGACGAACTCACCGTGCACACCCCCGACCTCGACGACGTCTTCTTCGCCCTCACCGACACCGACACCGCCCAGACCAAGGAGACCGTCCGATGAGCTCCCTGCCCCTCGCCGTCCGCGACTCCACCACGATGCTGCGCCGCAACCTCCTGCACGCCCGGCGCTACCCCTCCCTCACCCTGAACCTGCTGCTGACCCCGATCGTCCTGCTGCTGCTGTTCGTCTACATCTTCGGCGACGTGATGGGCGCCGGCATCGGCGACGGCGGTGCCGACCGCTCCGAGTACATCGCGTACCTCGTGCCGGGCATCTTGATGATGACCATCGGCGGCACCGTCGTCGGGACCGCGGTGTCGGTCTCCAACGACATGACCGAGGGCATCATCGCCCGCTTCCGCACCATGGCGATCCACCGCGGCTCCGTCCTCATCGGGCATGCCATCGGCAGCGTCCTGCAATGCATCGCCAGCGTGGTCCTCGTCGGCGCCGTCGCCGTCGCGATCGGCTTCCGCTCCGACGCCACGCCCCTGGAATGGCTCGCCGCCCTGGGGCTCATGGCGCTGGTCGCCCTGGCCCTCACCTGGATCGCCGTCGGCATGGGCATGATCAGCCCCAGCGCCGAGGCCGCCAGCAACAACGCGCTGCCCCTGATCGTCCTGCCGCTGATCTCCAGCGCCTTCGTCCCGATCGACGCGATGCCGGGCTGGTTCCAGCCGATCGCGCAGTACCAGCCGTTCACGCCGGCCATCGAGACGCTGCGCGGGCTGCTGCTCGGGACGGAGATCGGCAACAACGGGTGGCTGGCGGTCGGCTGGTGTGTGGCACTGGCCGCGCTGGGCTACGCGTGGTCGAAGTCGCTCTTCAACCGCTCGTAGCGATCCCCGTCCTCCCGCCCGTGTGCCCCAGGAAGTCAGGGCCCCCCGACGCAAGTTGTCGGGGGGCCGGGTGCGTGGCCTCCGCTGGGGCTGTCGTTCCGGACAGCACATTTAGGTGCCTCAGGTGCTTTCCGCTGCGCACTCCGGGTCACGCACCGGCCGTCAGCCGCCGCGCCGACCCCCACAACAGACAGAGCGCAGGGCCCGCACTTCCGCGCCGGGCTGGGGGCACCCCCGGCCGAAGGTTGGGGGAGGGCGGGAGGGCGGGAGGGCGGGGAAAACGCCGGGCAAGCTCAAGCGGCCCGCACAACTCCCCGCCCCGGCAGCTGCCGCACCGCCTCCCGCAACCGAGGCCGCAAGGCCACCAGCACTGCCGCGCCCCCCGCCCACAGCGCAAGCGTCGCCAGCGGCGTGAGCGCGTGGGCCCCGTCGAAGTACGTGAGGTCCGTGACCGCCCGGACGGCCGCGCCCGGGGGCAGGGCCGCCGAGAGGGCGCGGCCCACGCCGGGCAGCAGGTCGGGGCCGATCGTCGCGCCGCTGGTGGAGTTGCCGATCGTGAGCAGCAGGAGCGTCGCGACCGGCACGCCCAGCGGCCCGAGGTACGTGCCCAGCAGTTTCGTCGTGAACGCCGCGGCCGCGGACAGCAGGGCCAGGGTGAAGGCCAGCGGCAGGAACGGTGCGGGAACGGCGCCCAGGACGGGTCCGGCGATGAAGGCGGCGAGCACGCCCGAGACCGCGGAGAAGCCCGCGATGAGGGTCAGCCGGTGGCGCAGGTGCAGGAGCTGGCCGAGCCCCAGTGCGTTCTGGGCGAGGACGAAGCCCGCGAGCGACACGCCGAAGGAGACGTAGAAGCCCGCGAGGCCGCGGGCGTCGTACGGGTCGAGCGGGACGACGTCGCGGACGGTGACGTTCTTCCCGGCTCCGTGGCCGTAGGCGGTGACCAGGTTCTTGACCGCGGTGGTGGTCGACAGGCCGTTCGCGCCCGCGACGTCGAGCCGCAGCGTGTCGCCGTGGTCGGTGGCGCTGAGTGCCGCGACCACGTCGTGCCGCTCCAGCGCCAGGCGGGCGTCGGTGGTCGAGGCGGCGGGGCGGACGTCGACCGCGTCGCCGAGCGCCTGCTGCAGGCGGTCGCCCAGCAGGGGGCCGGAGACCGAGATCGGCAGCCGGTGCGGCTGGGGATCGCGCTGCACCCCGATGTAGCAGCTGATGAAGGCCGAGACGATGACGAGGCCGATCAGGGCGGGCTGCAGCCAGGCCCTGACCGGAACGGCGCTCCTGCGGTGCGCGGCCTCGTGAGGGGTGGGGTGCACGAAGGGTCTCCAGATGTCCGGGGCGGTGAGGTGGGGGGGCCCGGCGGCACTGCCGGTACTGGACGTGGCGGCCTAATGTGACCGGTCGTCTTGGACAGGATAAGCGACCCGCCCACCGTGGACATTCCCCGGACCAGTGTGAGACGACCGGTCATACTGTGGCCGTGACGACCAAAGAACGGATCGCCGAGGCCGGGCTCACGCTGTTCCACGAGCGCGGCTACAACGGCACCAGCGTGCAGGACATCGTGGCCGCGGCCGGCGTGCCCAAGGGGTCCTTCTACAACCACTTCAGCAGCAAGGAGACGCTCGGCCTCGACGCCGTCGAGCGGTTCTCCGGCTCCCTGGCCCTGGAGGCGCTGTCCGGTCCCGCGCCCTCGCCGATCGCCAGGATCGAGGCGAACCTGCGGCACCGCGTGGCGCTCGCGGGGCGCAACGATTACGCGCGCGGCTGCCTGCTGGCCAATCTGGCGGCCGAGATCCCGGCGCACAGCCCCGCCCTGAGCGAGGCGGTGCGGGAGCACCTCCAGCGCTGGCAGACGGCGCTCGCCGAGACCCTGAGGGAGGCGCAGGAGGCGGGGGAGGTCGCCCGGACGGTGTCGGCGGAAGCGCTGGCGGACTACCTGGTGAGCGGTTTCGAGGGGGCGATGTCCCGGGCCAGGCTCGTTCGCGACCGGCAGCCGCTCGACGGATTCCTCGACGTGACGTTCGCCACCGTGCTCGCCCGTCCCGCCGGCTGACCCCGCCCCGCCGGCTGATCCCGTCCCGCCGGCCGGGCCCGGCGCGCGGTCACCGGGGGCGGGTCTCGCGCCTGCGGGTGAGGGCGTACAGGGCGGTGCCGGTCGCCACCGAGATGCTCGCCGCCGCTGCCATCATCGCCACGGGCCGCGAGTTCGCGGACGGGGTGAGCCGGGGGCCGGCCGCGCGGGCCGCTTCCAGGATGAGGTCGGTCACGGCGCGGGGCGCCGTGACGTGGACGGCGTGCGGCGCGTCCACCTCGACGACATGGCTGCCGGCCCGGAGGGCCATGAAGCGCTCGTTGGCGGCGCCGATGGCCTGGTCGGCGGTGGCGACCAGGTACCAGGAGGGGATGGTCCGCCATGCCGCGGCGCGGGCGGCCTCGGTCACGATCCCCGTGGCGGCGGGGCGCTGGGCCGCCGCCAGCGAGGCCGCGGTGGCGGCCGGGACGCGGCCGCTCAGCATGATCTCGTTGTACCGCTCGGGCCTGATCCACAGTTCGAGCCCGCCGCCGTCGCCGCCGTCCTCCGGGACCGGGACCGTGCGCAGCGCGGCGGGCACCAGGGCCGAGGCGTCGGCCAGGTGGCTGCCCGGGTGCTTGGCGATGAGGCGGCGGGTGTTCTCCCCGGCCTCGGGCGCGAAGGCCGCTATGTAGACCAGCGACTTGACGTCGGGGTTGCCGGCCGCGGCGTTGGTGATCACCGCGCCGCCGTAGGAGTGGCCGACCAGCACGACGGGACCCTTGACCGTCTTGAGGACCGCCGTCAGGTAGGCGGAGTCGGCGTTCAGCCCGCGCAGCGGGTTCGAGGGCGCGAGGACCGTGTAGCCGTTCTTCTGCAGTCCGCGGATGACCGGGAGCCAGCCCGACGCGTCCGTCCAGGCCCCGTGCACCAGCACGATCGTGGGCCTGGTGCCGCGCCCGCCGCCGCTCCCGCCCGCGGGGGACGCCGCCACCGGGCAGGACACCGCCAGGGCGGCCACCGGCACGAGCAGCGCCAGGCAGCGTGCGCGGCGGGACATCGCGAGCGGATTCGCAGGCATCGGCACTCTCTTCGCCTCGGGGCAGGCAGGACGGTTGGTGACGAGTCTGCGCGGAGGGCGGTCATGGGGCGCGACCGGTGCGGCCGTCGGAGTGACCCGCGGAGCGCGGCCTCGGCTTCGAACGGTTCGGCGGCCGCCGGGTGTGCCGCCGGCACGTTCCCGGACGCGGAGGGTCCGGTCCGTCTGCCGTCGTGCGGAGGGCGTCCCTCCGTCACGCATGGCAAGGCCATGACCAGAGTGTCGTTCTGCGGTCGACTTCCGTAAGCTGTATGGGTATCAAATGTTCTTCATCAATTAATGTTTGGTCCATACGTTTGCCCGATGTACAGGAAACCTCATGAGCGTCCCACGCGCGCCGCGGAGGGCCGACGTTGAGCACGCGGACCGCTGAAACCGCAGATGCGGTCGCCTCGCGCGTGACGCGGGCACCGGGCGCCACGCCGCTCGTCTCGTACGTGCTGCCCGTCTACAACGAAGAAGAGGGCATCCGGAACTTCCACGAGGAACTCGTCGCCGTGCTCGACGAGCGCAGGGAGTTCCGTTACGAACTCGTCTACGTCAACGACGGTTCCTCGGACGGCTCCGCGGAGATCCTGCGCGACCTCGCCAAGAACGACCCGCGGGTGCGGGTGGTGGAGTTCGCCCGCAACTTCGGGCACCAGATCGCCGTCACCGCCGGGGTGGACGAGGCGGACGGCGACGCCGTCATCATCATGGACACCGATCTGCAGGATCCTCCGAGAGTCAGCCTCGAACTGGTCGACGCCTGGCGGGCCGGAGCGGAGATCGTCCACGCGCGGCGCCGTACCCGGCAGGACACCTTCTTCAAGCGCGTCACCGCGCACGCCTACTACCGCATTCTGCGCAGCTGCGCCGAGGTGGACATCCCGCTGGACACCGGCGACTTCCGGCTCCTCGACCGTCGCGCCGCGGACGAGCTGCGACGCTTTCGTGAGCGCAGCCGCTTCGTGCGCGGCATCGTCGCGTCGATGGGTTTCCGGCAGACCGAGGTCTTCTTCGACCGCGACGAGAGGTTCGCCGGCGAGACCAAGTACCCCCTGCGCAAGATGGCCCGCCTGGCCACGGACGGGGTGACGAGCTTCTCGACCGTGCCGCTGCGGCTGATCACCCGGCTCGGTTTCCTCGTGCTGGCGATGTCGTTCGTGGGCATCGTCTACGCCGTCGCCATGCGTGTCCTGCGGCCCGAGATCACGGTGTCCGGCTGGACGATGATCATGGTCGTCGTTCTCTTCCTCGGCGGCACGCAGATGCTCGCCATCGGAGTGCTCGGCAGTTACATAGGACGGATATACAGCGAGACACAGGGCCGCCCGCTGTACATCGTGCGCGAGGTCGTCCGTCATGACGGCGACTGATTCCGGCCGGGCGGCGGCGACCCCGGCCGTGCCGGCGGAGGGTCCCGCCGACCGCCGGGCGGACCTGCGCCAGCTGATCCGCTACGCCCTGGTCGGCGGCAGCGGCGTCGTGCTCGACCTGGTCACGTTCCTGCTGCTGTACAACGTCCTCGGTCTCAACGAGCAGGTGGCCAACGCCATCAGCACCAGCCTCGGCATCACGAACAACTTCGTCCTGAACGCGCTGTTCACCTTCGACAAGCGCGACCGGCTGCTGGTGCGCTTCCTGCGCTTCTACGCCGTCGGCCTGACCGGCATCGCCTTGACCTACGTGCTGTTCCGGATCTTCTCCGACGGGCTCGGAGCCGACCCGAACCTCGTCAAGGCCGGCTCGCTGCCGCTGGTGCTGGCCGTGCAGTTCGTGCTCAACAGAAAGTGGAGCTTCGCATGAATCTGGGCATCATCGGTGCCGGCGCCACCGGCCTGACCGCGGCCTACGACGCGGTCAAGGCGGGCCACCAGGTCACCGTCCTGGAGGCCGCGGACGAGCTGGGCGGACTGGCGGCGTCCATCGCGGTCGGCGGAACACCCCTGGAGCGCTACTACCACCACATCTTCCGCAGCGACCGGGAGATGATCGCCCTCATCGAGGAGCTCGGCCTCGGCGGTGATCTGCGCTTCCACAAACCCACGACCGGCGTCCTCCGCGACGGGCGGCTGCACCCCTTCAGCACCCCGCTGGAAATGCTCCGGTTCCCCGCTTTCTCGCTGCTGGACGGCGTGCGCTTCGGGGCCTCCTCCGCGGCGCTGAAGCTCGTGCGCGACGGTGAGCGGTTCAACGACCGCACCGCGCTGTCCTGGCTGCGCCGCTGGGCCGGCCGCGGCGCCACCGAGGCGGTCTGGGAGCCGCTGCTGCGAGGCAAGTTCGGTGACCGCGCCGACGAGGTCTCGATGGCGTGGCTGTGGGCTCGCGTGCACTGCCGGACCTTCGAACTGGGCTATGTGCACGGCGGGTTCGAGCGCGTCTACGCGGCGCTCCACGACGCGGTGAGCGCGCGCGGCGGGAAGGTCGAGTTCGGCAAGCGGGTGGAGGCCATCCGCCAGCCCGAGGGCGCGGAGCAGGTCACCGTGACCACGGGCGACGGCGCGCGGTACGCCTTCGACCAGTTGATCGTGACCACTCCGCAGCCGGTCTTCGCCAAAGCGGCGGAGGTCCCCGCGGACGCGGCGGTGTGGCGCAACCAGTACCTCGGCGCCACGTGCTTCGTCCTCGAGGTCGACCGCAGCGTCATCCCGTACTACTGGCTCAACATCAACGACCCGGACTTCCCGTTCCTGGCCGTCGTCGAGCACACGCAGATGGTGGACCGGGCCGAGTACGGCGGACGGCACGTGCTGTACGTCGGCAACTACGTGCCCCGCGACGACTGGCGGTTCACCACCGACCCGGCAGAACTGCTGGACCGCTTCATTCCGTATCTGCAGCGGCTCAACCCGGACTTCGACCGGTCCTGGATCCAGGAGTGGCACTTCTCCCGGGCGCCCTTCGCCCAGCCCGTCGTCACGCCCGAGTACCGGGCGGGCATCCCCGACCACCGCACGCACATGAGCCGGGTCACCCTGGCGACCATGGCGCAGATCTACCCGCACGACCGCGGCCAGAACTACGCCGTCGCCCTCGCCCGCAAGGTCACCCGCCTCATCGGCGCGAGCTGACCGCCGACACGACGTGAGGGGCCCCACCGGAGCGATTCCGGTGGGGCCCCTCACGTCTGCGCCCCGTTGACCTGCGGGCGCTCAGCGCCGGCGGCAGGCCACGGGCAGGCGCGGGTCGTCCCCGGACGGCGGGCAGTCGTACATCTTCTCCACCTGAGCGGCGACCGTGGGGTCCATGTGGTTCAGGATGAACCACGACCGCTGCAGGATCGCGTACGGCGCCGGGTCGTCGGTGAGGCACGCGGCGTTCTCGGTGAAGGAGCGCAACCGGTTCACGTCCGGCAGGTACCTCGTACGCTGCAGAACGGTCGCGATCGGGTAGCGGCACTGCACGGGACGCCCGGCGTAGTACGCGACGTCGCCGAAGGCCAGGTACAGCACGGGGGTACCCGGCGGGATCGTCCGGTCCAGTGCGGCCGCCCTCTTGGCGATCGCCCGACTCTGCTGTGCGACCTGGGCGTTGGTCGACTGCACCTTGCCCTGGTTCATCATCTCGGGCGACTGCGGCCAGACCGGCACCGCCAGGCAGGCCACCCCGGCGACCGCGGTCACGGCCACCGCCAGCGCGGCCGGCCTGCGGCGGCGCAGGATCGCCGGAGGCCCACTCGGCCTGTGTGCGCGCACGGTGCGCAGGTCGGCGAGACCGGCGAGGAACGCCAGGCCGACGGCGGCCCAGGCCACGCCCACGCCCTGCAACGCATGCGGGACGTGCCCGGTGAACGGGGCCCACAGCGCGTACAGCGCCGTCACCGCGCTGAAGAACAGCGGCGGTCGCTCGTGGGCGCTGTACCAGGAGGCCATGGCCAGGGCCCACAGCCCCGCCGCGGCCACCGGGAGCGTCGCACTGTGGTAGAAGAACCAGTTGCCCTGCACCGCCACCGCGGCGAGGCAGACCAGCAGGAACGCCGACGCCAGAAGGGCCAGTTCCAGCCGGCGCACGCGCCCGCTCACCCGCGACAGGTACAGCAGCAGCGCGGCGGGCACGAGAGCCACCAGCGGACTGAGGTACATGCGGTCGCCCAGATAGGACACCGACCTGTCGAGCAGGAACGACACCTGCAGGCCCTTGCGGGTCACCGCGCCCTGGTTGAGCCGGGGCATGTCCCGCGCCCACTGCCACTCGCGGGACCCCGACCACACCGAGATCCCGAACAGTGCCGCCGCGGCGACCCCTGTGGTGATGCCGAGCAGTACCGCGCGCAACCGGTCCGCCGCGAAAATCACGATCAGCGCCATCGCGGCTGTGGCCGCGGTGGAGTACTTCATCATGACCGCCAGGCCCAGCGGCAGCGCGGCGACCGCCGCGCCCACCCACCGGTGCCGGAAGGCGAAGACCGCGGCGATGGCGACGACGGCCAGCAGCGTCGCCGCCCATTCGGGTTCGAGGAAATCGACCCCGGGCGCGAACGCCAGCGACATCGCGACCACGGTCGCGGTGAGCGTCGCGTCACGCAGCGGCATCCTGAGCGCGAGCGCCGCGCGCAGCCACAGCCCCGCGGCGACGCACAGCAGCACCGCGGCCACGCGGATGATCGCCTCGCGGGTGCCGGTCGTACCCCACGTCAGCGAATCCAGCGCGGCCATGAACCAGCGGAAGAAGAAGGGGCGGTGGGTGAATGTCTCCGAGGGCGAGAAGCCCGCGGCCCTCGCCGTGCGCAGGCACCCCAGAACGTATTTGCTGTCGCCGTTCAGCCCCGCCGTGGCGGCCGAGAAGCAGAGCAGGGCGCACGCCGCGACGGCGCCTCCCCACAGTGCGGGCCGCAGGCCGCGACGTCGCGTCGGAAGCGGCAACAACCTGTTCAAGGTGAGGTAGCCCGAGTCGTTCACTCGGCAGAACTTACCAGTCACTCAACATGATGATATTGACAGGGTATTGCGTCACCGGGATGCCCTCAGCAGTTGTCCGGGAATTCATATCCGCAGGTGGCGGGGGACTGCTGGAGTCGTTCCGCCGGCCGTTGCCCCGACCCTCGCGGCCCGCTGTGGGCCGCGTCCGGCATCAAATGGATGGAACGACCGTCCGCGACGCTCCTACAGTGGCCGCGCACCAATGGAGCACGGGGGAGCACCGCAACCATGCGTACGCACTATCCGCGCACCCCTCATCTGCCCTGGTCGCCGGGGGCCGCGTCGGACGACGTGCGGGCCCGGGACCTGGACGGACTGCGGGGGCGCGAGGTCGTCGTCACCGAGAAACTGGACGGCGAGAACACCACTCTCTACACCGACGGCCTGCACGCCCGGTCGCCGGACTCGGCCCACCACCCCTCGCGCGCCTGGGTGAAGGCGCTCCAGGGGCGCATCGGGCCCGCGATCCCGCCCGGCCGGCGGGTGTGCGGGGAGAACCTGTTCGCCCGGCACTCGCTCGCCTACGACGCACTGGACAGCTGGTTCTACGGCTTCTCCGTCTGGGACGGCGACCGGTGCCTGGACTGGGACGCCACGACGGGCTTCCTGCGCCGCCTCGGCGTGCCGGTGCCGCCGGTGCTGTGGCGGGGCACGTTCGACGAACGGGCGCTGCGGGCCCTGCGCGTGGACACCGCCCGCCAGGAGGGCTGGGTCGTCCGCACCACCGAGGGCTTCGCCCGCGAGGAGTTCGGGCGGCGCGTCGCGAAATGGGTGCGCCCGGACCATGTGCGGACCAGCACCCACTGGATGCACGCCGCCGTCGTGGAGAACGGGCTCGGCCCGGCCGCGGCGCTGTGGGCGGTCCGCTCCGGCGCGGCCCCCGACGCGGCCGCGCTGGTGGCGGCGCTCGGCCTGCCCGCGCAGGACACACGGGACGCGGACGCCGCCGCGGACGCGGCCGCCCGGCTGGACGTTCTGGGACGGACCGGGGACACCCGGCTCGCGGGCGTGCTCGCCGCCCTGCTGCACGGCGCACACCGCGCCCCGCTCGCCGCCCGGCTCGCCGGGCCGCTGGGCATGGCCACCGCCCGGCGGGTCGCCGACCTGGCCGGTCTGCACGCCGGCCTCCACCTGCCGTACCCGGACCGGGACCGCCGCGCCGGGCTCGGCCGACTCTCACTCGCCGCCGACCTGGGCGTCCTGCACGCCGTCGCGGCCGCGGTCGCGCCCGACGACGCGGCCCGCGAGCAGGCCGAATGGTCGGCACTCCACGCCGACGAGGCGGGGCTGCTCGCCGAGGAGCCGTTCGCCCCGCTGCGCGACGGGCTGCGCGACGCCCTCGGCGGACTCGGCCGTGCCGCCGCGGACCGCTGCTGGACCGAGGCCCGGGCCGCGTACGCCGCGGGGCGCCTCGGCAGCGCCGAGGAGGCCGTCGCGGCGACCTGGCGGTACCGCTCGGGCGACTTCCCCCGCCTGATCCATCTCGTGGGCCCGGCGGGCAGCGGCAAGAGCACCTTCGCCGCCGGCCTGGACGGCGTCGGCACCCGGGTCTGCCTGGACGACCTGCGGGCCGCCCGCGGGTCCCGGGCCGACCAGCGGGCCAACCAGGAGGTACTGCGGGACGGCCTGCGACGGCTGGACAGCGCCCTCACCGCACGTGCGACGGTGGTGTGGGACGCCACGTCGCTCACCTCGCACCAGCGGTCCCTGGTGCACGCGGTGGCCCGCCGCCGCGACGCCCTCGTCACCCATGTGGTGCCGCTGGTCGGGGAGGACGAACTGGCGCGCCGCAACGCGGTCCGCGACCACCCGGTCCCGGGCGCCGTGCTCGCCGCGCAGACGCGCCGCTTCGACCCGCCGTACCCGGGCCACGCGCACCGCACCTGGTACCTGGGCGCGGGCGGCACGGTCGAGGACACCGACGGCACGCTCGGCGCCGCGACCCACGGACAGGAGGCATGAGGTGCGCACCAGCGAGGAGATCTACCACCGGGTCCGCTGGGACGCCCGGTTCGACCCGGCCCGCTTCGTCCTGGGGGTCCTCCAGCGCGGCGCGCCGCCCAAGCGCGTCCCGCTGCCGGCCTTCGTGCCTGGCGGGGAGATCCCCTGGCACCGCGTGCTGTTCGTCGAGGCCGACGGCGAACTCGTGTGGGACCGCGCCACCGGCGTCGACCGCATCGACGCCACCGACGCGGGCCGGGTGCGCGAACCCCGGCTGCTGCGCGCCCCGTTCTTCACCGCCCGCACCCCGCACGCCTGGGATCCGGCGGCCGACGGCTGGCGCCCCGGCGGTACGGCTCCGGCCGCGGCACCCGGCGGCGGAGAGGTGCGGGTCCTGACCTGGAACACCCTGTGGGACCGGTACGACGGGCACCTCATCGCCACCGCCCACCGCCGCCCCCTGCTGCTGCGCGCGCTGGAGCGGTCGGACGCCGATGTCATCGCGCTCCAGGAGACCGAACCGCGCCTGCTCGCGATGATCGCCGCCGAGCCCTGGGTCCGCGAGCGGTACGTCCTCGGCACCCCGCCGGACGGCACCGGGACGCACGAGGTGGCCCAGCACGGGCTGCTGCTGCTCAGCCGGCTGCCCGTGCGCGAGTCCGCGGTGCACACCCTCGGTCCGCACAAGGCCGTCGCCGCGATCACCGTGGAGACCGCCCAGGGCCCGCTCGTCGTCGTCGCCACCCATCTGAGCAGCGACCACTCCGAGGACGGCGCCGCCCGGCGCGAGGCCGAACTGGCCCGGCTGGCCGAGGGACTGGCCGGTGTCGACGCCCCCGGACTGGTCGTCCTCGGCGACTTCAACGACGGCGGCGACGCACCCGGACGCGCGCTCGGCCTCCGCGACGCCTGGACCGACGTCCACGGCCCGGCCGACACGACCCCCACCTTCGACCCCGCCGTGAACCCGCTCGCCGCCGTGTCCTCCCTCACCGGCCGCGCCTCCCGCCTGGACCGCGTCCTCCTGCGCGACGCCGCGGGACTGCGCGCCACCGCCGCCCGGCTGCACGGCGAAACCCCCTCGGCGGACGGGCTGTTCGCCTCCGACCACTACGGCGTGGAGGCCGTGCTCACCCCGTCGGACACCATGGGCACACGGACCCTGGACGAGGCGCCCACCGCCCGCACCGCGGTCGCCTGGCTCCCGCCGGACGAACTGCGCCCCGCGCTCGACGACGTCCGCCGGGACCACGACCCGCAGATCCACCGCTGGCCCCCGCACGTCAACCTGCTCTTCGGCTTCGTTCCCGAGCACGCCTTCGAGCGGGCCGCGCCCCTGCTGGCCGAAGCGGCGGCCGCCGCACCCGGGTTCACCGCGCGGCTGGACGGCATCCACACCTTCGGCCACCGCGAGGACGCCACCGTCTGGCTCGACCCCGCCGCTGCGGGAGCCGCCCCCTGGGCCGCCCTCCACCACGCCCTCGCCGAACGGTTCCCGCGCTGCCGGGGCCGCGCCGGGGGATACACCCCGCACCTCACCCTGGGCCGCACCCCCGACCCGCTGCCCGTCGCGGCCGCGACGGCGGCCCGCCTCGCCCCGATGACCGCCCGCGTCGGGAGGTTCGTCCTGCTGTCACGGCGCGGCGACGAGCCGATGCGGCCCCGCGCCGAGGTCACCCTCGGCACGGGCACACTGCGCTGGCTGGACGACGCACCCCCGCCGGACGGCGGCCCCGCACCCGCCGCCGGGGACACCGAAGCGGCCCGTGTACTGCGGCAGTTGACGCAGGCCCTCCGGCCCGGAGCGGTGCACCTGGCCGGGTCCCGCCGCATGGGATGCCATCTGCCGGGCGCCGACCTCGACGTGGTGGCCGCCCTGCCGGGCACGCTCGGGACGGACGGCATGGCGGACGTGGCGGCGCGTGTCGCGGCCGCCGTGCCCGGCGCCGCACGGCTGCGCGAGGTCACCGGCGCCCGGGTGCCGGGGCTGCGCTTCACCGTGGGCGCCCTCGACGTCGACGTGGTGGTCGTGGCCACCGGGCCGCTCGCCCCCGGCGAGGCGGTGGAGCGGCGCCTGGACCTGGGCGAGGCCGCCGCCGTCGCGCTGAGCGCCGTCAGCGACGCGGACGCCGTCCTCGCCCTGGCCGGCGGCGCCCACGACCGGTTCGCCGCACTGGCCCGCCAGGTGAAGGCGTGGGCCCGGGCGCGCGGACTGGACTCGGCGCCGTTCGGCGGACTGCCCGGGCTGGCCTGGGCGCTGCTGGCCGCCCGGACGGTGGGCGAACACCCGGACACGGACGCGTCCGGTCTGGCGCGCGAGTTCTTCGCGACCTGGGCCGCGTGGGACTGGCACAACCCGATCGGCGCCGCCGGTGCCACCGCCCCCGCCGTGTCCGTCGCGACCCCCAGCGCCCCCATCCGCTGGTGCACCGAGCAGACCGGCCCAGGCTTCCGCGACCTGCTGACCCAGGAGCTCTACCGCGCCTGGGAGTTGCTGGACGCAGGCGCCGACGCGGCGGCGCTCCTCGCGCCCCCGCCCCTGCACCGGCGGCACGCCGCCTGGGCCGTCGCCACGGTGCGTCCCGCCCCGGGCGAGGACCTCGACCGGTCCGTGGGCCGGTTCCGCGGCCGCGTGCGCGCCCTGCTGACCGCGCTGGAGGCGGCGGGAGCCGTCGACGTCCACGCGTGGCCGCGGCCCTTCGCGGCCGGTGCCCACGAGGCACGGTGGGCCATCGGGCTCGGCGGCACCCCGTCCGACGCCGGCGCCCTCGACCGTGCCGCCGCGCGCTGGCTGCGCGCCGTGCCCGGTGTGACGCTCGCCCGTGTCGACGGCGGGGCCGTTCCCACACTGCGCTGAGGCGAGGGGGCGGCCGAAGCGCGGCCGCCCCCTCGCCCGGTGCGGGGGCTACTTGCCGGCGCCGCCCCCGCCCGGGCCGTGCAGGGCGTCGCGAAGCACCGCGCTCGCCTCCGCGACGGCCGCCTTGTTGGACTCGGTGTCCTTCAGCGCGTTGAGCATCATGAAGTCGTGGGTGATCTTCTCGTAGTGCGAGAGGGTCACCGGGACCCCGGCGCCGCGCAGCTTCCGCGCGTACGCGGTGGCCTCGGAGAACAGCACGTCGGAGTCGGTGATCACCAACGCCGGGGGCAGGCCGCGCAGTTGGCCGGTGGTGGCGCGCAGCGGCGCCGCGAGCGGGTTGGACCGGTCCTTCAGGTGCGGGGCGTACGCGTCCCAGAACCACTGCATGGCGGGCCGGGTGAGCCAGCAGTTCTCCGCGAACCGGTGGTACGACGGCGTGTCGAAGTCGGCGTCGGCCACCGGGTAGAGCATGACCTGCTGGCGGAAGTGCGGGCCGCCGCGCTGCTTCGCCATCATCGTGACGGCGGCGGTCATGTCACCGCCCACCGAGTCGCCGGCGACGGCCAGGCGCGAGGTGTCCACGCCGATTCCGGCGCCGTTGGCCGCGACCCACTTGGCCACCGCGTACGCCTGCTCGATGGGCACGGGGAACTGGGCCTCGGGCGACGGCGTGTAGTCGACGAACACCACGGCCGCCTTGGCCCCGTTCGCGAGTTCGCGGATCAGGCGCTCGTGGGTCTTGAAGTTGCCCAGCACCCAGCCGCCGCCGTGGATGTAGACGATGCCGGGCAGCGCGCCCTTCGCCCCCTCGGGCCGTACGACGTGCACGGAGACCGGCCCGGTCGGACCGCCGGGCACGTCCCGCTGCTCGACGGTGGCGGGCAGCATGTCCACCGGCCCGGCCTGGAGCTTGTTCAGCACCTCGCGGGCGTCGCTGTACGACATCTTGTACAGCGGCGTCCCGCCGGCCGCGGCGAGCCCGTTGAGGAAGTCCTGGGCGATCGTCTCGAGCTTCACCGGCGGATCGCCGCAGGGCACGTACTTCGCCGGCGCCCCGTCGGCCACGGCCACCCTCGTCGCCGCCGCGCCGTGGACGTCGGCGGAGCGGCCGGCCCGGCCCGCGCAGCCGGCGCTGAGCGCGGTGGCCACCACGAGCGCGGCGGCCAGGGCCCAGCGGCTGTGACGCGCCGAGGACGGGTCTCGAGGACAGGTCATGTCGGTCTCCCGGGTGTGGTCGCGTCCCCCAGGACAGCCTGCGGAGGCCCGCCGCGCCGGACAACCGGGGATAGGCCGCCGGAGTGGAAGGCCCGCCGGCCGGTCCGGGACCGCCGTCAGTGCTCCGGGTCCGCGTCCGCGCTCTTGTCCGCCGGCGGCGGCAGCCGCAGCCCGGCCAGGTCCGGCGGGACGGGCTGGTCGGGCCGGATGAGGGGGGCCGCCATGCCGTCGGCGACCGCGGCGGGCGCGTCGCTCAGCCGGAAGCGGTCGCGCACCCGGCGGTAGAAGTCGGTGGGGGCGAGCCGGATCAGGCGCAGCCGGTGCCGGCCGCGGTAGACGGCGACCCAGTCCCCGGGATCCACCACACCGCGCAACTGGCCGTCGATGCTCACCGCGACACGTCCCGAATGAGCGAGCACGCGGATGGCGACGGACTCGTCCGGAGCCGCCACCATCGTCCGGTCGAACGCCATGTGGGGCGCCACCGGCGTGAAGACCACGGCGTCCATGTGCGGGGAGACGACGGGGCCCCCGGCGGCGAAGCTGTACGCGGTGGAACCGGTGGGCGTCGCCGCGATGATCGCGTCGGCGGAGTACGAGGCGAACAGCCGCCCGGCCAGGTACACCGCCACGCTCGCCTGCCGGTCCCGGGCGAGCTTCTCGAAGACGATGTCGTTGACCGCGTTGATGTTCATGGGCACGCCCCACCCGACGTCCACGGGATCGCCCGGCCGCACGCTCGGCGCGGGCAGCGTCGGCCCGCGGCCGTACCGCAGCAGCGACTCGATGCCCTCCGGGACCTCCAGCGGACGCGAGGCGCGGAGCGTGAGCGTCATCCGGTCCTCGACGGTGGCCCGGTCCTCGGCGACCGCGTCCAGCGCCTCCGTGACGTCGTTCACGCAGACCTCGGTGAGGAAGCCGACCCGGCCCAGGTCCACGCCGAGCACGGGGGCGCCGCAGGCCGCCGCGACCCGGGCACCGCGCAGGAAGGTCCCGTCGCCGCCGAGCGTGACGATGAGGTCCGGATAGCCCGCCGTCTGCGCCTCCTCCCGCCCGCTGTGGCGCGGCCGGTCCTGCCGCCAGATGTCGATCTCGACGGCGGGCACGTCGCGCTCCGCACACCAGCGGTGCACCGTGGCGGCCGCCTCGACGGCCTCCGGACGCCCCTCGTGGACGATCATGCCGACCCGGCTCACCGGCATTGCGCACTCCTTCGGCTGGCTCTCGCGCTGGCGCGCAGCGACCCCCCGTCCCGCGGTGGCGGTGCCCACCGCTTCCAGCATGGCGACTCCCGGCCCGTTCGGCAGCGGGAGCGGGGGCGGCAAGCCGCCGGGTGCGGTGTGGGGGCGCCTCCGGGCGCATCGGCGTTCGTTCCGCACCCTCGTGGGCGTGGTGGCGCGCGACGCTGCCGGGTGCGGTGTGGGGCCGCCTCGGGGCGCATCGGCGTTCCGCATCCTCGTGCGGGGGGCCACCAGGTCGGTGCGCCCCGCTGCCGGCACGGTGGCGTCCTTGGGCGGCGTGGTGCCGGGTGCCGATCTCGGCGGCGGGTACGTCGTGCTTCAGCGGTGCACCGTGGCGGGCCGCCTCGACCGGTACATGGACGATCATGTCGACCCGGTTCACCGGCATTGCGGGCCCGCGGTGGCGGTGCGCACCGGATCCGCAGCGGGAGCCGCGGCGGCATGCTGCCGGGTGCACCGTGGGGGCGGGCGGGCCGGCCTCGGCGGCGTTCCGCGCCCCCCACCGGTTCGGTGCGCGCCGCTGCCGGCATGGCGACTGCCGGCCCGTTCGGCAGCGGGAGCCGCACGCGGCGTGCTGCCGGGTGCACCGGGGGGCCGTCACCGGGCGCATCGGCGTTCCGCGCGCCTGTGCGGGCTGTGGCGGTGCCCACCGGGGTGGTGAGCACCGCTGCGGACATGGCGACTTCCGGGGCGATCGCCAGCGGGAGCCGCGGCGGCATGCTGCCGGGTGGGTGCACCGTGGGGACCGCCCCGGCATGCCGGCCCGGTTCACCGGCATGCCGTGCGCTAGAAGGTGACGCTCCGCCAGGAGACCGGGACGCCGTCGCCGTCGGACCAGCCCAGCACCAGGCGCCGGTGCTCGGTGTGCGTCAGCATCTGCGTGCGGGTCCAGGCCGAACCGCACTGCGCGCCGATCTGCTGCCCCGGCTCCAGCGCCGTCTCCCGGGTCCGGGACGGGGCATCGTCGGCCTGGAGGAACACGCACCCCGGGTCGTTCACCGTCTTCGTGACCAGCGCGTCCACGTCCCAGCCGGTGCCCTGCGGGCTGACCGTGATCGTGGCGAAGCCGACCTTGTACGGCTCGGTGAGCTCCAGGCGGGCGGTGCCACCGCCGCCCGACCGCGGCTGCCATCCGTCGGCGGCCCCGGCGGCCGGCGCCAGCGCGAGCAGCCCCGACGACACGATCGACACGACAGTTCCAGCGACCCGGCTTCTGCGCACAGCGGCCCTCCATTGCGTCCGTCCGGCCGCCGTGCGGCGGCAGGCCCTCTCATCCAAACCCGCGCGGCGCCCGGGCCCGGGGGCGCGGCGCGCGGACCGGCCGGTGCGATCACCCGTCCGGCATAGGGTGTGATCATGAGCGGAGAGACGGATCTGCGGAAACTGCTGAGCGGTATGCGCCCGGAGGCGGGCCGGGAACGGCATGTCTTCACCACCCTTCCCCCCGGAAGTGCTGTGCCGGATGGTGTGACGCCGGTCGTCACCGTCGCCGAGGAGGAGGGCCTGACCCTCGTCCTGCCGCAGGAGCAGGCGGACGCGGCGGGCCTCGGCTACGGCTACGTGGCGGGCCGGATCACCCTGCGCGTGCACTCCGCGCTGGAGGCGGTCGGGCTGACGGCGGCCGTCGCCCGGGAGCTCGCCGACGCGGGCCTGAGCTGCAACGTCGTGGCGGGCTTCCACCACGACCACCTCTTCGTGCCGTACGAGCGCCTGGACGAGGCGGTCGCGGTGCTGGCGGACCTGGCGCGGCGCTCGGGCTGATCACTCCCCGGCGTCCGGCGGCAGCAGCGTGCCGAGCGGACCGAGGTCGAGGTTGAGGTCGCGCATGGTCAGGCCGTACTGCGCGCACAGTCCGGTCATGCGGTCGTGGAGGATCATGAGGGTGGCGCCGAGGCGCTCCTCCTCGTCCTCGGTGAGGTCGCCCGCGTCGACCCTTCGCAGCGCCTGGCGCTCCATGAGCTGCCGGAGCAGTTCGACGAGGGTGAGCACCAGCCGCACGAGGTCCCGCTCGACGGTGTCGGGGTCGGCGCGCACCCGCCGGGCGGGACGCGGCGGCGCGCCCGGCGCGGGCGGCGGGGGCGTGTCCTCCGGCAGCGCGGGCAGCAGCCGGAAGGCGCGGGCGGCGGCGTCGGCGACCTCGCCGAGCCGGTCGGAGGGCACCCCGGAACTCACGGCCGTGTCCCGCCGGCCGGCGGCGGTGCGGAACCGGCAAAGGGGGAGGGGTTCTTGGCGCTGATGGAGACGACCAGGGCGCGCAGCGAGACGCGTACCAGGTCGATGTCGGCGATGGACAGGACCACGTCCCCGGTGAGCACCACGCCGCCGCTCAGCAGCCGGTCCAGCAGGTCGATCAGCGCCACCTGCCGCTGCGGCAGCGGGTCGCCGCCCCGCTCGGGAACGCTCATGACGGCGCGCCCTCGGGGACCGCGGCGAAGGAGTACGGGGCCCAGGGGCCGGTGACGTCGACCCGTACGCCGGTCAGCCCCGCGGCGGCGTCCTGGACCCGGACGCGGAAGGACTCCGCCCGGTCCCGCGCGACCAGATAGGCGTCGTTGACGACGTTCTCCCCGGCGTCACCGGCCAGTTCGCCCTGCTGCACGCGGTGCCGCGCGTGGTCGGCGGCCAGTTCGCGGCCGATCGCCGCCACGCGCTGCTCGGCCCGGCGGGCGTTGCGGTGGGCGTCCTCGCGTGCGTGCCGCTGCACCCCGCGGGCCCGCAGGTAGGCGCGTCCGGGGCTCAGGTCCGCCGCGGGCGCGGCCGCCGCCGCCGTCGCCGGCTCGTCCTCCACGTAGATCTTGACGCCCCACTCCAGGTGCCCGTCGAGCCGGTCCAGGCACGCCGTGAACATCGCGCGGCAGTCCCCCAGCACGTCCCGGACGCGGGCCTCGTCGAGGTACACCGTGGCGAGCCGCAGCGGGAGCACCGTCGTTGCCGCGGACAGCTCCTCGACGACGGTGTGATGGGCGCGGGCGACGGACTCCAGCCACTCCAGATCCTCCAACTGCCGTCGCAGCGCGCCCTCCTGGAATTCCGCCGCGGGCACCGCGCTGACGGCCGCGGCCAGTCCGGCCCCGGGCGGCCCGGACACCAGACGCACCGGCGCACCCGCCACCCCGGTCAGCTCCCCCCGTACGTCCTCCGGCGGGACGGCGCCCTCGCGCAGCACGGCGTAGGCGTACTCCACGCGGTCGTGCCCGGCGTCACTCATCGTCGGTCTCTCTCCTGCGGCGCGCGGGGGCAGGCCGCTCCGCGGCCGTACGCCGCGGGCGGGCGGCGGGCTTCCGTTCACGTGCGGCGGCGGGCGCGGCGGGGAGTTCCCGCTCCTCCCGCAGTGCGTCGATCTCCGCGCGCAGGCGCCTGTTCTCGTCCGCCAAGGCCTTCTCCCCGCCGGCGCGGGAGGACAGCGAGGGGTCGTGCTCCCACCAGTCGATGCCCATCTCCTTGGCCTTGTCGACCGAGGCGACGATCAGCCGGAGCTTGATGGTGAGCAGTTCGATGTCGAGCAGGTTGATCTTGATGTCCCCCGCGATGACGATGCCCTTGTCGAGGACGCGCTCCAGGATGTCGGCGAGGTTCGCGGAGGAGCCCTGGCCGTACGGGGCGTACGGCGACTGCGCCCGCGTGGGGTACGAGCCGAGCCTGTCGGGGTCCGTCATACGGTCACCTCCGTCTCCGCCTCAGTTCCCGGCGTTCCCGGCGCCCCTGCGGTGTGCGGTGATCTCCTCGAGGCGGTCCAGCAGTTCGTCCTCGCGGGCCTCGAAGGTCTCCTCGTCGATCCGTCCGGCGAGCAGTTCCTTCTCCAGCGCGGCGAGTTGGCGTTCCACCGGCCCGGGGTCGTAGTACTCCTCCTCGGCCGCCTCCTTGACGCGTTCCACGACCCAGACCACGCCGCGGACGGGCGCCAGGGGCAGGCCGAACAGTCCGGTGACGAGTCCCACGGCACACCCCTTTCCTCCGCGTTCCTCAGACGAAGCTGTACGGCGGCAGCGGCCCGCGCAGCCGCAGGTCGCACTCGTCGCCCAGCTGGTTGGCGAGGCTGAGCTGCGTGGCGAGGAACATCTCCTCCTGGCCCTCCTCCACCAGGAAGGACACGCTGAGGAAGTCCTGCCCGGTGGGCGGTACCGAGTCGTCGTCCCGCGCGAACGGGCGCAGCGCCTCCACGATGCCCGCGCCGAGCGCGCGCTGCCGCGCCTCGACCTCGCGGCTGATCAGCTCGCCGAGGGCGAGCGGCATCTCGGGGGTGCCGGAGCCGTCCCGGATCTGCTTGTTGAGCCGTGCCGCCTCCTCCGACTCGACGAGGATCCGGCGCAGCAGTGCTTCTTCCTCCCAGGAGACCTTCAGGTGGTACTCGGCGCATCCCTCAAGGGCTTCGAGCCGGCCGCCGTACTCCTCGGCTCGCCCGTCCAGCGCGGCGCGCACGGCGTTGTCGTCGGGGGCGGTCAGGCCGAACCGCAGCGGCAGGACGGGGCCGTCGGCCATCAGCCGCTCCTGGACCTCCTGATGGGCCAGGACGTCGCGCCGCCGGGGACGCAGGTCCTCGGGCGCGTCGCTGACGACGGCGCTCAGTGCGGCGGTGGTCACGGTGCGCAGCTCGCCGGGCGGCTTGCCGACGCCGTGGAGGCCGTCGAGGTTCGTCGGATGCGCCTTCGAGATGATGGAGTAGACGTAGACGGACATGTCATTCCCTCTCCCGGTGGGCGCTCCGCTTGGCCGGGCGGCGCCGCCTCGCTCGGGGCTCCTCCTCGTACTCGGCCTCCTCCTGGGCCTCGTTCTCTTCGTCCTCCTCGTCCTCGTCGCCCCCGCCGCCCTTCAGCGTGTCGGTGACGGCTTCGACGGCACCGCTCAGGGCGCCCTTGGACTTGCCCTTGGCGCCGCCCTCGGTGATCTCGCCCACGATGTCGGTGAGCTGGGTCGGCTGCTTGCGGCCGGACTCCAGGTCGAGGCGGTTGCACGCCTCCGCGAAGCGCAGATAGGTGTCCACGCTGGCGACCACGATGCGGGCGTCGATCTTCAGGATCTCGATGCCGACGAGCGACACCCGGACGAAGACGTCGATGACGAGGCCGCGGTCGAGGATCAGCTCCAGGACGTCGTACAGACTGCCGGAGCTGCCGCCCGACACACCGCCGGCGCCCTGTGGCACCACGGTCATGGTGCCTCCCTTCAGCGCCCCCTCAGACGCGTCGGTCGATCTGCCCGCGGGCGTAACGCCGTGTCCGCTCGTACGAGACGAGCCCGCCCTCCTCGTCGAGACTCACGTGATAGGTCGCCATGACGCTGGTGGTCGCCGGAACGCGTTCCAGTTCCAGGACCTCGACGTCGGCCTCCCAGCCGTCCTCGGTCGGTTTCACCGCGGACACCGACTCGGGCTGCCGCCCGAGGAGTTCGGTGAGCTGCTCGGCCGCCGAGCGCATGGCCCACGCGGCGGAGGGCTTGCGGGGCCGTCGGGTCATGTCGTCCCCTTCGGTCGTTGCCGCCGCCGTGCTTCGAGCGGCGCCACCCCGGCAAGCAAACGTACTATTTCAGCATATAGCCACAGTCGTGCGCGGCGACACGATCGCCGACCGGAAGGGAACGACTGATGAAGGATTCGACCAAGATGGCTCTCGCCGCCGGGATGGCCGGTGGTTATGTGCTCGGCCGGACCAAGAAGGCCAGGCTCGCCTTTGGGCTCGCGACATATCTCGCGGGCCGCCGCTTCGGTCTCGAACCGCAACAACTGCTCACCGAGGGTGTTCGCCGGCTCAAGGAACTGCCCCAGTTCGAGGACCTCAACGACCAGCTGCGCGGCGAACTGATGGACGCCGGCCGCCAGGCGCTGTCCGCGGCCGCCGACCGCCGGCTGGCCGATCTCGCGGAGTCACTGCACGACCGCACCGCGCGCATCGGCGGGAAGTCCGGCCCGTCCGGCAAGGGCCGCCGCGACGAGGACGGGGCCGAGGACACGGAGGAGGAGTACGAGCCCGAGGAGGACGAGCAGGACGAGCAGGACCAGGAGGAAGCCGAGGACCGGGAGGACGAGGAGCCGGAGGGCGCGGAGGAACCCGCCAGGAGGTCCGCCGGCAAGCGGGCACCGGGGCGCAGCCGCCACCGCCGTCCCGCGAAGCGTCCGGAGGCGAAGCGCGCACCGGAGGAGAAGTCCGGGGCGGGGAAGGCGCAGCCGGCGCGGAAGTCCACCGCCAAGAAGGCCGCACCGCCCGCGCGCAAGCAGGCGGCGAAGAAGCCGGCCGCCAAGAAGACGGCGGCGAAGAAGACCGCACCGAGTCGCGGCGGCGCCAAGAAGACGGCCGCGAAGAAGACGTCGGCCAAGAAGGCGTCGTCCGCACGGCGGAGGTAGGCCATGGCCAGGACGGCACAGCACAGCCCGAACGGACATGCCTCGGGTCTGGACCAGTTGCGCGAGGAGATGGTCCATTTCCTGGGCGCACAGGTGGAGAACCTGGCGGAGAAGGCCGGCGACAAAGTCGCGGGTCTCACCGACCAGTTGCGTGACGTGGCCGAGAACGACGGTGTCCTGCCCAAGGCCGGACTGCGCATCCTCCAGGGGGAGTCGCCGCTGAAGGCCTTCGTGGGCGAGAAGGCCAAGAGCATGGGCGGAGGCATCCTCGACAAGGCCAAGCAGGCCTTCGGCATGGGCAAGGGGCGCAAGTCGGGGACGACGAAGGTGATGAACATCGTCGAGTCCCTCGACGTCGGCGTTCCGGTCCGCTTCGCCTATGACCACTGGACGCAGTACGAGAAGTTCAGCACCTTCACCAAGGGCGTGCGCAGCGTCTCCAAGGGCGAGGACGCCACCAGCGACTGGAAGGTCAAGGTGGGTCCGTCCACGCGCGGCTGGAAGGCCACTGTCCAGGAGCAGGTCCCCGACGAGCGCATCGTCTGGAGCTCCGAGGGCGCCAAGGGCACCACGCGCGGTTGTGTCAGCTTCCACGAGATCACGCCGACGCTGACCCGCATCGTGCTCGTGGTCGAGTACTACCCCTCCGGCTTCTTCGAGAAGACCGGCAACATCTGGCGGGCCCAAGGACGGCGTCTGCGGCTCGACTTCAAGCACTTCCAGCGGTACGTCACCCTCACCGACGAGGAACCCGAGGGCTGGCGGGGCGAGATCCAGGACGGGGAGGTCGTGCGGACCCACGAGGAGGCGCTGGAGGACGAGGAGGCGGAGTCCGACGAGGCCGCCGACGAGTACGAGGACGACGGCGAGTACGACGAGGCCACCGACGCCGAGGACGCCGACGACGCCGACGACTACGAGGAGGACGAGGAGGACGAGGAGGCCGGCGAATACGAGGACGACGGCGAGGAAGCCGAGGACGAGTACGAGGACGAGTACGAGGAGGAGCCGGAGTACGAGGAGTCCCGCCGGTGACACTCCGTCACATGGCGTGCCCCGCGCGGCGTTCCGCGACCTCCGCCAGCGCGTCGAACGTGCTCACCAGCACCTCCCGCCGCCGCGCGCGGTGGTCCGCCCCCGGCTCCAGGTCGTCGACCGCCTCGTCCCACACGGCGAGGTAGCGGCCCTTCCACGCCCGGAGCGTCGCCGCCTCGGGCAGTGTCGCCCCCGCCCAGCCGCGGGTGGCGAGCAGGTGCAGCAGCTCCAGGTTGCAGGGCACCGCCACACCCCAGTACTCGTCCGGTTCGAGCTCTGACGGGTCGCCTTCCATGGCCCGGGCGACCTCGGCGGTCAACCGGTCGGTGAGCAGGCCGAGATGGTCCGCCGCCGTGTCCTCGTCGAAGTTCCCCGTGCCCCAGCTCCCCATCGCGCTCAGCCCTCCACGTCGCCGTGCAGCGAGGCGTCAGCGGGCCCCTGGACGAACCGGGTGAACCGTACGCGCAGTCCGGCCCGCTCGGGCGAGCAGCAGAAGGGGCCCGCCGAGGCCTCCGCCTCCGGGGCGAGCGGTGCCAGCCGCACCATGCGCCACGGCTCCGCGTCGCACCGCGCCCTGATCGTCACCGCGTCGCCGTCCCGGCTGGCCCGCACGGTGACCTCGCGGCCCTTCCACTCGGGCACCGGGGCCAGGGACCAGTCCGACCGGCCGTGCGTGACGACGGCGCCGAGATGCGGCACGCCGTCCGACATCTCCACACCGGCCTTGATCCACGTCGCGGCATCGACGCGGATCATGAGGCCCGCCTGGTCGTACAGGGTGTCGAAGTCCGCGACGAAGGTCACTTCGACGGCGCCGGAGCCGGAGCCGGGACCGGTGCCGGTGCCGGGGAAACCAGGGAAGGGAGCCAGCAGCGCGTGCCCGTCGTCGCGGACGAAGCCGTAGCTCGTGGTGCGCCAGAAGTCGCTGCGGTCGCGCGTGGTGACCAGCAGTCCCTCGGCGTCGGTTCGGGCCTCCAGCGGCGGGTTGAGCCACGCGGCCTCGTCCCAGCCGATCGCACGGTGATCGTTCATGGGGTGAGTCTGCCCGTACCGCCCCGCCGGGGGCCAGGGGTCGACGCCGCGCCGCTGGACGCCGAGGTGAGGACAATGGCTGTGGGGAGCCACCGTGCCTGATGGAGGAATCCATGGGGATGGAGCCCGACAAGGGGCAGGAGCGCCTGCCGCGGCTGCAGCTGGACGAACTGCTGGACGAGTTGCAGATCCGGATCGATGCCGTGCGCGGGACGCGGGACCGTGTGCACAGCCTGCTGCAGGCCGTGCTGTCGGTGGGGCGCGAGCTGGATCTGCCGCAGGTGCTGCGCCGGATCGTGGAGGCCGCGGTCGTCCTCGTGGACGCGGAGTACGGCGCGCTCGGGGTCATCGGGGGCGAGGACCGGCTGTCGCAGTTCCTCCCGGTGGGGGTCGCGGACGCGGACATCGAGAAGATCGGCCCGCTGCCGTCGGGCCACGGCATTCTCGGCGAGCTCATCCGCCACCCGGAGCCGTTGCGGCTGGAGGAGATCTCCGAGCACCCCGTCTCGTACGGCTTCCCGGCCAACCACCCGCCGATGCACTCCTTCCTCGGCGTCCCGATCCGGGTCCGCGACGAGGTGTTCGGCAACCTCTACCTGACCGAGAAACGCGGCGGCAAGGAGTTCGACGGCGAGGACGAGGCCATGCTGTCGACGCTCGCGGTGGCCGCCGGCGTCGCCATCGACAACGCCCGGCTGTACGAGGAGGCCCGCTCCCGGCAGCGCTGGCTGGAGGCGAACGCGGAGATCACCGCCAGTCTGCTGTCCGGCGCCGAGGAGTCCCGGGTGCTGGAGCTGATCGTCGAGCACGCCCGGCGCATCCTGGGCGCCGACCTGGGCGTGATGGCGCTGCCCGTCGAGGGCACGGGCGACGTCCGGATGGCCATTGCCACCGGGATCGACGCGGGCGCGCACGCCGGGCTGGTGCTGCCGCGCCGGGGTTCGTTCGTCGGCGCGGCGATGGCGGCGGGGGAGCCGATCATCAGCGCCGAGGTCGGCCAGGACCCGCGGATCACGGCCGGCCCGCCCCGCTTCGCCGGGCTGGGACCGGCCGTCGCGGTGCCGATGAGCACCAGCGAGGGGGTGCGCGGCGCGCTGCTGCTGGCCCGGGCCCAGGGCGAGCCGGCCTTCACCGAGATCGAGACGGCCCCGCTGAGGGACTTCGCGGGGGCCGCGGCGCTCGCGATGGAACTGGCGGAGCGGCGCCGCTCCGCCGAGCAGCTGGCCCGGCTGGAGGACCGCGACCGCATCGCCCGCGACCTGCACGACCTGGCCATCCAGCGGCTGTTCGCGACGGGGATGACACTGCAGAGCGCGGTCCGCTTCGTCGACCACCCGCAGGCGAGCGAGCGGTTGCTGCGCGCGGTGGACGACCTGGACGAGACGATCAAGATCATCCGGTCCACGATCTTCGGCCTGCGCGCGCACGACGCCGGTCCGGGCCGCAAGGGCCTGCGGGTCCGGGTCGCGGGGGCGGTGGAGCGGGCGGTCCCCGCACTCGGGTTCACCCCGGCGCTGCGGATGGAGGGACTGATCGACACCGATGTGCCGGTCCCGGTCGCCGAGAACGTGGTCGCCGTGCTGGGGGAGGCGCTGTCCAACGTGGCCCGGCACGCCGGGGCCCGCTGCGCGGAGGTGTCCCTGATCGTCGGCGACGGCGCGGTGACCCTGACGGTGGCCGACGACGGCACCGGCATCCCCGAGGGCGCCTGCCGCAGCGGGCTGGTCAATCTCGCGGACCGGGCGGAGAAGTTCGGCGGCTCGCTGTGCCTGGAGGTCCCCGAACGGGGCGGCACCCGTCTGGTCTGGCGGGTGCCGCTGGCCCCGGACTGACCGCGGCCCGCCCGGACCCGGCTTCGGCGGCGTCAGTTCACCGCGGCCATGGTGTGACCCGGGCCGCGCGGCGCGGTCCCCGGCCGCAGCGGCCCGTACCCGAGCCGCACCAGCATCTGCACATGGCCCGGTCCGGACTCGGCGCTGCGCAGGGCGCGCCGCAGGTCGGGGTAGTCCAGTGCCTGGTACAGCAGCGCGGCGCGCACCCGCCGCGCGGTGGCCGCGAGCAGCACGTGTTCCAGGGCCTGTCCCGCGCGCAGCCAGTCGGCGGGGTCGTCGAGGGGTGTGGTCAGGACGGCTACCAGCGGGAACCGGCCGTCGCCGGGCGCGGGCCCGAGCGCGGAGGGGGGTTCGCCCGCCGGAGGCCACCGGACCGCCACCGCGTCGGCCGGGTCGCGCCGGTGGGCGTCCTCCGTCAGCCGCAGCAGCCGCCGGGTCTCCGCCGCGTGCGGCAGGCTCAGCGCCGCGCCCTCGGTGTGGGCGGCGTCGACGAGCCCCAGCACGACCGCTCCCGGCGGACGGTGCACCGGGCACGAGGGCGTGCCGTCGCGGCGCCACCACAGCGCGCCGTACAGATCGTCGCGGGACGTCTCGGGGGCGCGCGCCGGGGCCGTCAGCCGCACTGTGGCGTACAGACCGGGATCGTCGGGGGACGGCAGCAGCCGGACCTGCGGCTCCCAGCCGAAGTGGCTCACGGCGACCCGCAGATTGAACAGTGCCGCCCCGACCGAGACGTGCACCGCCCGCCGGGCGTCCTCGCCCGCCGCGCCCGGCGGCCGGTCCTCCGCGCCGACGCCCCGCACGTGCAGGGTGGCCGTGTCCGGGTCCAGGCGGTACCGCCACGGCCGCCGGCTGTGGCAGGCGGGGGCGGCGACCGCGGCGGAGATCAGCTTCTCCAGGGTCGTGCCGTCGAGGGTGTCGGTCCTCATCGCGCTGCACCTCCCGGCCAGGCGCCTGCGACCATCCTGCGCCGCCGCGCGGCGCCCGGGGAGGGGCCGCCCGGTTCCGCCGGGGGACCGTCCGGCCCATCGGGTGTGCCCGCCCGGCCCGCCCGCGGGCGGCGCGGCGTTCAGTGGTGCGGCTCGGGGGGCGGCGATCCCTCGGGTCGGTGCTGCGTGGCGAGGACGGCGGCCTGGATGCGGCGTTCGACACCGAGCTTGCCGAGCAGTCGCGAGATGTGGTTCTTCACGGTCTTCTCGGACACGAAGAGCCGCTGCGCGATCTCGCGATTGGTCAGGCCCTCGCCGACCAGGTCCAGGATCTCCCGCTCCCGCGGCGAGAGCGCGGCCAGCGCGTCGTCCTGCGGGGCCGGGGCCGGCTCGTCGTGGGCGCGGAGGCTCTCCATCAGCCTGGCCGTCGTCGCCGGGTCCAGCATCGACTGGCCGGAGGCCACCGTGCGCACCGCCGCCAGCAGGTCGGACCCCTTGATCTGCTTCAGGACGTAGCCGGCGGCACCGGCCATGATCGCGTCCAGCAGCGCGTCGTCGTCGTCGAACGAGGTCAGCATCAGGCAGGCCAGGCCGGGCATCACCGAGCGCAGCTCCCGGCAGACCGTGATGCCGTCGCCGTCGGGGAGCCGCACGTCCAGGATGGCCACATGGGGGCGCAGCGCCGGGCCGCGGGCCACGGCGTGGTCGACCGAGCCCGCCTCGCCGACCACCTCCATGTCGGTCTCGGCGTCGATCAGGTCGTGGAGCCCCCGCCGGACGACCTCGTGGTCGTCGACCAGGAACACCCTGATCGGCGCCCGCGGTGAGAACTCCCGCACCTCGGTCATACGCCCTCCCGGCTGCCGCCTCGCGTGCCCGGCCGTCCCCTCGATCGTCGCCGATCGGCCCTGGTCGTCATAGCGCCGAACGGGTCACCGCCGGCCTCCGCTGCCCTGGGGGCCGTAGAGGTCGAGCAGGCGGGTGCGGGTGCCCTGGAGCCGCTGCGTGACGATCTCCGCGACGCGGCGGGCGACGGCGAAGCCGAGGGCCGGGTCCGCCTCGCACAGCGCCCGCACCGCCGCCGCGTCGTACTCCTCGGCGGTGACCAGGTTGCGGCTCTGCGCCCCCAGGTGCCAGGTGTACGGCGCGAACAGCCAGGAGCAGCCGAGCAGGTCGCCGGGGCCCAGCGTCTCCACCTGGGCCGCCCTGCGGCCGGGGACGTGCAGGTCGAGCGCCACCGACCCGGAGCTGATGACCCAGAAGCGGTCGGCCCGCCGGCCCTCCTCGAAGATCCGCGTCCCGGCCGGGAAGGAGACCCCGTGGCCGAGCTCCGTCAGGAGGTCGCGTGCCTCCGGCGGGAGCGCGCCCAGCAGGCCCCTGGTGGTGATGGTCACGGCGGTCTCCTTCGTCGGCCGAGATCGGAAGGAACGGCGGAACGTGTGCGGGCCGGGGGTCAGGCCGGGATCGCGACGACGTCGTGGTGCTGTCCGCCCAGGACGACCTTCAGGGCCCCGGTGTCGGTCGCCGAGGAGAAGACGTCGTACGCCGCGGCCGCGTCCTGCATCTCGAAGGCGTGCGTCACCAGGGACGCGGCGGGCAGCCGGCCCGCCTCCACCATCCGCAGCAGGGTGGGGGTGGAGTACGTGTCGACCAGACCGGTCGTGACGGTGATGTTCCGGCTCCACAGGTCCTCCAGGTGGAGGGTGACCGGCCGCGCGTGCACACCGACGTTGGCGACACGGCCGCCGGGCCGCACCATGCGCGTGCACAGCCCGAAGCTCTCCGGTGTGCCGGCCGCCTCGATCACCACGTCGGCGCCGAGCCCGTCGGTGAGGTCGTCGACCAGTTGCTCCGGCCCCTCGTCGGCGCGGACGACCGCGTCGGCGCCCAGGTGCTTGGCCGCGTCCAGCCGGGCCGGTACGAGGTCGACGGCGATGACGGCGTGCGGGGCGAACAGATGGGCGGTGGCGATGGCGGCCAGGCCCACGGGGCCGCTGCCGACCACGACGACCGTGTCGCCGGGGCGCACCCCGCCGTTGAGGACGCCCACCTCGTAGCCGGTGGGGAAGATGTCCGCCAGCAGCACGGCGACCTCGCTGCTCACCACGTGCGACAGCGTGTGCAGACCGGTGTCCGCGAACGGGACGCGCACGTACTCGGCCTGCGTGCCGTCGATCAGGTGCCCCAGCGTCCAGCCGCCGCCCCCGCGGCACTGCCCGTACGCCTGCTCGCGGCAGTAGCGGCAGTAGCGGCAGTGGCCGCAGCCGCTGACGCAGGAGACCAGCACGCGGTCCCCGGGACGTACGGTGCGTACCGCCGAGCCCGTCTCGACGACCTCGCCGACGGCCTCGTGGCCCAGTACCGTCCCCGCGGGGACGTCGGGGACCTCACCGCGCATGATGTGCAGGTCGGTGCCGCAGACCCCGGCGGTGTCGACGCGGACGATCGCGTCCGCCGCGTCCATCAGCCGCGGGTCGGGCACGTCCTGCCAGGCCGCCTGTTCCGGCCCCTGGAAGACCCAAGCCTTCATGTCGTGTGACTCCCTCCGTCAGGCCGGGACGCACGCGGAACGCGCGAGGCAGCCGGCCCGTACGCGGCGCGGCGGTCGGGAGGCGTCGGTGCGGCCCGCTTCGCGCGGGCCGCGCGCACGCGTGCCGTCGGCCATGACGCTCACCTGCCCGTCCTTGCGCGGTGCATCCCTCCACTGTGGGCGACGGCTCCGTCCCGGGCATGGGCCGAAGGGGCAACCCGGCGGGGCCGGGCGGCCCATGCGGCCGTGACACGGCCGGGGGGGCGCGGGGGGGGGGGGGGCGCCCCCCCCCCCCGGGGGGGGGCGCCGCGGCCCACACCAACACAACCGAGGGCAACAACCCCGGGGGGGGCCCCGCCACGGCCGCGGG
>NZ_JBEYWO010000056.1:0-32103 GCF_040644455.1 Streptomyces sp. NPDC046977 | reverse complement strand
GCCAGCGCGTACACAACGGTGGAGCCCCCCCGGGTCGCGGTCACGATCCCCGAACGACGCAGGACCGCCAGCTGTTGGGACAGCGCGGCTGGCTCGATCTTGATCTCGGTGAGCAGGTCACGCACCGGCAATGGCCCGTCCTGCAACATCTCCAGCACTCGGATGCGCACCGGATGCCCCAGCATCCGAAAGAACTCCGCCTTCGCCTGATACAGCGGAACCGGCACGGTCTCGAACACTCCTCCCACCCCGGGACACGGGGCATTGCCAGGCGCTGCGCCCACGGCAACCTACGGACACAGCCACCACAGCATGTAGTGAATTGCAGAATTTCGCAATTCACTGATTCCCAATGGTGTTCGTCAAGGGTTTCGGTGACGCTTGGCGATCAGGTCACGCCGCTGTGAGTCCGCGTTGGGGTGGCTCGGTGGTGAAGGTGCGTTGGTCTCGGATGAGGGCGCAGAGCACGTCCAGGCGGCGTCGGGCGAGGGCGAGGATCGCCTGTTTGTGGGTTTTCCCCTCGCTTCGTTTGCGCTGGTAGAAGGCCTGGGACGTGGGGCAGCAGCGGGCGGCGACGTGGGTGGAGAGGTAGAAGACGCGCAGGAGGCGGCGGTGGTAGCGGTGCGGTCGGCGCATGTTGCCGCTGATCCTGCCCGAGTCCTTCGGCACAGGTGCCAGTCCGGCGACTCCGGCGAGACGGCCGGGGCTGCCGCAGGCGTCCATGTCGCCGCCGGTGCAGGCGATGAACTCGGCGCCGAGCAGGGTGCCGATGCCGGGCATGCTGGTAATGACCTCGGCGTGCTGGTGCTGGCGGAACAGGACCTCGATCGCTGCGTCAGTGCGGGCGATCTCCTCGTCCAGGGCCATCACTGCCCGTGCGAGGATGTTCACCATGGCGGCCGCTGTTCTCTCGCCGGGAACCGCGGTGTGCTGAGCCTGTGCCGCCTCGATGGCGAGGGCCGCTACTGCCGGCGCGCTGCGGACCTTGCGGTTCGCAAGCCAACTCGTCAGCCGTGATTGGCCGATGCGGCGCAGGGCGGCCGGGGTCTGGTAACCGGTCAGCAGGACGAGTGCGGCCTTGGAGGTGCTGTAGTCGAAGGCACGCTCCAGGGCCGGGAAGTACTCCAGGATCTGAGCGCGGAGCCGGTTGATCGCTCTGGTGCGGTTGGCGGTGAGGTCGTAGCGGCGGGCGGTGAGGATCCGCAGGTCTATCGCGATTTCGTCCCATTCCTGCAAGGGCTGCAGGTCACGGCGCATCCGGGCCTGGTCCGCGATGACGTAGGCGTCCTTCGCGTCGGTCTTCCCGTCACCGCGGTAGGAACCGGAGGCGTGATGCACCGTCCTGCCCGGGATGTAGAGGAGCCGCTGCCCGTGCCCGGTCAGCAGCGCGATCAAGAGCGCGGCACCGCCGGCGTTCAGATCGACCGCCCAGGTCACCGGACCGCCGTCGGCCAGGGCCAGCACATCGCTCATCAGTACCAGCAGCTCGTCCTCGTCTTCGGCACCCGCCTCGACAGAACCTTCGCCCCGTCCGCATCGATCACCGTGCAGTGGTGCTCGACCTTGCCAGCGTCCGTCCCCGCCCACAGTTCGGGCGCCGGTGTCTCCCCTCGACGATTCGTGTACTGGTCCCTGCGGACGACCACGCCGACGTGTCCCTACGAAGCGACTGTTCGCGCATCCCAATGAGTGGCCGTGTCGTCGCGGGGTCTCGGGCGGCCAATCAGTGAGAGCCACCCAGCGGCATGAGCCTTTTGAGCCACACCCGAAACCCCTGGGCCTCCCGATCCTACGAATGACCGGAACCGAACCCGCCAACAAGGTAGGGAGCCTTTTCAGCGGGGCCACCAAACGGGTGAGGGCCCACTGGTTGGAAACCGGTGCGAAACGGGCGAGGCTCCTCGACGGTTGAGCGAGATGTCTGACGTCTCAACTCTTCTGCCGGGGAGCCCCGTTGGTTACGTATCCTGCCTGGACCTGGCCCATGCGCTGGTTGAGTGGGTGACGATGCTGAACGTCACCCGGGAGGGTGACCGCCGCTGCAAGCTCCGGCCCTCGCAGCGGGCCTGGTCGCGCTGGTGTACCTGCGCAAGCACGACACCCTCGCCCAGATCACAGCGGGCTTCCGGATCAGCGTGGGCACCGCCCACGCATACGTGCACGCGGTCATCGACCTCCTGGCCCACCGTGCGCCAGGCCTGACCTGCGCCCTGCGCGAGGCGGACGCGGAGTACGTGCTGGTGGACGGCACGCTCGCCGAGTGCGACCGGGTCGGCGACCAACGCGCCGACTACTCCGGCAAGCACCGCCGCCACGGCGTGAACCTCCAGGTCATCACCGACCCACACGGCGAGATCGTGTGGATCTCCCGAGCGCTGCCCGGCCGCACCCACGACCTGACCGCGGCCCGCACCCACCGCATCGTGACCACCTGCGTCCGCCTCGGCATCCCAGCTCTGGCCGACCTGGCCTACCTCGGCGCCGGCGGCACCTTCGCCACGCCGACCAGACGCCCACCCCGCAAGGAGCTCACCACCCGGCAAAAATCGCTGAACCGAGTGCACGCCCGGCTCCGCTACCCCGTCGAACGCGGCATGGCCACCCTCAAACTCTGGCGCATCTTCCGCCACGCCCGCTGCAGCCCCAACCGTCTGTCGTCAGCGGCAAGAGCCGTACTCACCCTGCAGAGGCAACGCTGAAAAGGCTCACTGTCCGACGAGGCACGCCGCGACGTCGCGGCTTGCCTCGTCGACGCTGTTCAAGACTCTCTGGCGGCCAGCGAGCCCTACGGGTGACTCGCCGGGACCACAGAGCGGTCCCCCAGACCAGGGCCGGTATCCGTCTTCACCCGGCTGGACGTCGCCGACGTGCCACACTCAACGCGGGGCAGTTGAGTGCAAGGGGCCCACTACACGGCCCTTGGTGTCAGGAAGCAGGCCCCCACCGTGCGCGCCGGGGGCCTGCACCGTTTAGGCCACGGGAAGAGGTGTTCTGCCACACATGGATGCTGGCCGCCTGAGATCCAAGGCCGACAGGGGCCGAAATTGACCCGGGACGGCGACAGGGCAGAAGGCTCTCCGCTAGGACCTGGGGTCGGCCTGGGCGGAGAGCTGGAACAGATCGCCGAGCAGCTGGTACTCCTGGCCCGGGTGCAGGAGCGGCTGCACGATCTGTACGAGGCTGCTTTGAGCCGGGACGTGGATCTCCCGGCGGTGCTGCGGCTGATCGTCACCACGGCCATGGACCTGGTGGGCGCGCGTTACGGGGCCTTGGGTGTCCTGGACCAGGAAGGCACTGGACTTGCCGATTTCATTGAGGCCGGCCTGACCGACCAGCAGCTCGCCGACATAACGGGCGTGCCCTTCCCTCAAGGTCGCGGCCTGCTGGGCCGGCTCATCCATGACCCCGCGCCGCTGCGCGTGGACAGCATCGCCGCCCACCCGGACTCGGCCGGTTTCCCGCCGGGGCACCCGCCGATGCACACACTGCTCGGCGTCGCGATCCACATCCGTGGCCAGATCTACGGCGACCTGTACGTCGCCGACCGTTTGGACGGGAATCCCTTCACCACGCACGACGAGACAGTGATCCTGGCCCTGGCCGGCGCGGCGGGCCTGGCCATCGACGACGCCCGCATGTTCCGTCAGATTCGCGACGAGGCCGAGCAGTTCCAGCGGCTGCTCGTCCCCCGACTGTCGGACCTGAGCCCGTTCCAAGCCGCCGCCGCCTACCGTCCCGCCCCCGCGCCGGGGCTTCTCGGCGGCGACTGGTACGACGCACTGCGCGTGTCCGACGACACCTGCGTCGCCGTCATCGGCGACGTCCTCGGGCACGACGTCAGGGCGGCCGCCGCCATGTCGCAGACCAGGCACATGCTCCGCGCCCTGCTCTATGACCGCGGCACCTCCCCCAGCGACGTACTGGCCCGCCTCGACCGCGCGCTCCAGGCCATTACCGACACCCCCGTGACCACCGCGTGCCTTGCCCGCCTGGAACCTGCCGCGCCAGGGAGCAACGCCTGGACACTGCGCTGGAGCAGCGCCGGCCACTGCTCACCCCTGCTCATCACCCCGGGCGGAGACGCCCGCTACCTGGCGGTCGAACCCGATCTCCCACTCGGCGTCGACACCACCACCGCCCGCCGCGATCACACCCACCAGGTTCCAGCCGGCTCAACGCTGATCCTGTTCACCGACGGTCTCATCGAATACCCCCGCCAGAGCCTCGACACCGGACTCGAGCGCCTGCGGGTCCTCGCCACCCGGTACGCGGACCTGCCCCTGCATCGCCTCGTGCACGCCCTGACCGAGCATCACCCCAGCGACGGGCACGACGACATGGCCGTCCTTGCGCTGCGCACCCCACCCCACGCGACGCCATCGTGATCTCTGCCGCGTACGGGGTTGCTCGGGAGACAGTCGCTGGCGCTCAAGCGTTGATGGCCGCCTGGTCGGGCGGGGTGCCGGACCGCTGGCGGCCCGGCACCCCGCGACGGTACATCCTGCCTGCGCGCAAGTGTCCCAACGTCAACCTCACCACACATTGCCGCTTTTGTCCCAACAGCAAGCCCGCGAATGACGCATCCGCTGCTCGATCGGGAACAACTGCACGACACCCGCCTTCGCCTGAGCGGTGCTGTTTCTGCCTCACCCACCTTCCCTGAGGTCCGAGAGGGTTACCATCCGGAAACACACACCCGGAATGAGGAGAGCGAGCCGCGTATGTCCGTGGAGATCCCAACGCCCCAAGCCAAGAGACCACGATCCAGCAGGAGTACCTGCGCCGGCTGGACGAGGACCTGGCACGCAACGCAAGCGCCCAGCAGGCAGCCGCCGATGCCATCGCCCATTGACAGGAACACCTCGCCGGTCTCCGGCAGGAGGGGGTATGGCTGACGTGAAGTTCCCCCCGCGAAGTGGACAGCGGGTGTTTACGCTGCCGGGACGAGGTTCTGCCTGAGCAAGGATCTCGTTTCGAGCGGGGTGACGTACCCGTAGTCTGGGCGCCGACGGAGTCGGCTGCGGTTGTACTCGACCTCGACGTAGCGGAAAACGTCGGCCCGGGCGGCCTCGCGGGTCTCCCACATGGTCGTCCCGATCTCCGCTTTCAGGATGGCGAACCAGCTTTCCGCGGCGGCATTATCGTAACAAGAGCCGACGCGCCCCATCGACTGCCTCATGCGCAACTTGCTTATTTCGCTGCGAATTCGTCACTCGTATACTCGCTTCCGCGATCCGTATGCATGACGCAACCCTGCTCCAGGCCCCCACGCCCGGCCGCCATCCGCAAGGCAGCGGCCGGCAGCTCCGCGCGGTGGTGGTCGGCCATCGCCAAGTCGACCACCTCCCGCGTCGCGAGATCGATACAGGTCGCCAGATACAACTTCCCCTTCAACGTGCTGAGTTCAGTCATGTCGCCGACGAGCCGCATCCCGTGCCGGGGCGCGGTGAAGTCCCGGCCGATCAGGTCGAGCGCGAACACCGCCCGCTTCGCCTGCCGGGTCAGGCCCCGCCGCCGACGGCGGGTGATCCCGACGATCCGGTGCTCGCGCATCAGCCGCTCGATCTTCTTGGAGTTCACCACCCGCCCGGCCCGCCGCAGGGCGGCGTGGATCCGCGGGGCTCCGTAGGCACCGCGAGATCCGGCGTGAAGCACTCGGATCTCGCCCACCAGCACCTCCTCGGCCCGCTCCCGCACCGTCCGGGCCGGCCGTGACGCCCTGTGCGCGTAGTAGGTGGAACGGGGCACTCCCAGCACACGGCACAGAAACGCAACGCTGTGACCTGCAGGATTACCCTGCGATGCCTGCTCCGCATCGATGAAACGACACCGTGCCACGGTGTCTACCTCATCTTGTCCTGAGCGAAGAAGGCGGTCGCTTTTCCCAGAACCTCGATCGTGGCCTCCTGCTCGCGAACCTTCCGCCGCAGCCGGACCAACTCCTCACGCTCCGCAGTGGTCAAAGCCCCGGCAGGTCCCTCACCGCGGTCGACCTTCGCCTGCTTCACCCACCCGCGCAGCCCTTCCGGACTCACGCCCAGATCCCTCGCGACCTCGGTGACCGTCTTCTCCGAGGACAACGCCAAGGCAACCGCGTCCCGCTTGAACTCGGCCGTGTACCGCTTACTCATGTTGCTCTTGCTATTCACTACCTGTGACTGCTTCCTCCGGGACCATCCGTCCCAGTATCAAGCTGTCCGGCCGGCAGGGGGAACCTCACTTGGCCGACGTCCCCGCCACGGCGGGCACACCCCGCATTCCATGACCGACCCCGTTCATGGGGAGGCAGGAGGGCGGCAGTTGGCGCGGCAAGAAGATGCCTCCTGGTTCTCCTCGCCCTTCCTTGAGATGCTCATCGGCGAATGCAAAGCTGACCACGCACCATCGCCTGTTCACGTTCGGCGGCCCCCGCGACCCAGAACCGGTGGAAAGGTCGCGCACCGTCCGCCCGGAGAGTGGGCAGAACGTAATGGAGAGAACAGCCACTGTGGCCCAGCGACGGTTGCGGCAACGTGTCCGCGGCAGTCCATATGGGATGTGGAGCGTGCTGCCTTCCCCCTGATCCCTCTCGCACCGCAGAAGTGGATTCCGGAGACGACACAGCGTTGATCGCATCTTCTCCGAGCGCGCGGAACGTGGGTGCCCGTCCACGAGGTCGGCGCGTAAACGCAACCCAGCCCGGCAGGCTGACCGGTTGCCAAGGCGTCACCGCGGGTCGACCCGAACATCACCACGTCCGGGCGCGGCGTCGGGCCGCCGCTCCCATGTCCCTGCCGAAAGGAATCACCGTGCCGCACGCCATGGCCTCGGACAGAGTCCGTATCGCCTACCAGGTTCGTGGTGACGGTCCGCCGCTCGTGCTGCTCGCCGGCCAGGCGAACGACCATCACTGGTGGGACGGTGTCCGCAACGATTTCGCGGGCTCACGGAGTACGGTCACGATCGACTACCGGGGCACGGGGCAGAGCGACAAGCCGAACCTCCCCTACTCCATCGCGCGGTTCGCCGACGACGTGGTCGCGGTTCTCGACGCACTGTCCCTGGAGCGGGTGGACGTGTACGGCACGTCCATGGGCGGTCGCGTCGCCCAACGTCTGGCCATCGGCCACTCCCGACGGGTACGTGCCCTGGTGCTCGGCTGCACGTCGGCGGGCGGCCGACACGCCGTCGACCGCGGCGACAGCGTCCGCAGGGACCTCTTCCAGCCCGATCCGGTCAAGGCGCGGCAGGCTCTTCTGGAACTGATGTACAGCCCGGCCTGGCTCGCGACGCACTCGGGCCCTTGCCACGTTCTCGGCGACCGGAGCATGCCGGTACATGCCCGGCGCGGGCACCTGGTCGCGAGCGACGAGCACGACGCATGGGACGCGCTGCCCGGCATCGCGGCACCGACGCTGGTACTGCACGGAACCGACGACCTGCTCGCTCCCGCGGCCAACGCATCGCTGCTGGCAGCCCGGATCCCGGGCTCCCGGCTGGAGTGGATCCAGGGCGCCCGTCACGCCTACTTCGAAGAGTGCCGCGACATCGCCGGCCCGCTCGTCCTCGAGTTCCTCGACCAGAAAGTGCCCCGCACATGACCGGCATCAATGATCTGCCCCTTCGGGACGAGCTCCGCGGTCAGACTCCCTACGGTGCTCCCGCACCGGATGTTCCGGTGCGTCTGAACGTCAACGAGAACCCGTATCCGCTGCCGGAGCCGCTGGTGCGTGCGATGGCGGAACGGGTACGCGAGGTCGCGGGCGGACTCAACCGCTATCCGGACCGGGACGCGCGCGAGCTGAGAGCGGGGCTGGCCAGGTATGTCACACGCGCCACCGGTCACTCTGTGGGCGCCCGGCAGGTGTGGGCCGCCAATGGGTCCAACGAAGTCGTCCAGCAGGTGTTCCAGGCGTTCGGCGGTCCGGGCCACCGGGCCCTCGGCTTCGAACCGTCGTACACGGTGCACGCGCTGATCGCCCGCAACACCGGTACGCAATGGATCTCCTGCATGCGGGACGAAGGCTTCGGCATCGATCTGCGCGCCGCGCGCGAGACCCTCGCCGAACAGCGGCCCCACCTCGTCGTCATCACCTCGCCGAACAATCCGACCGGGGCCGCTGTCCCGGCACAGGCCGTGCGCGAAGTGTACGAGGCGGCGCAGCGGGCGCGTCCCTGCATGGTCGTCGTGGACGAGGCGTACGGGGAGTTCTCGGACCAGCCGTCCATGGTGACGCTGGTGGAGGAGCTTCCCCATCTCGTGGTCACCCGCACCATGTCCAAGGCCTTCGGCGCCGCGGGACTGCGTGTGGGGTATCTAGTCGCCGACCCCGGCGTGGTCGAGGCGGTTCAACTCGTACGACTGCCGTACCACCTGTCCTCCGTGACCCAGGCGCTCGCCCTGGCCGCACTCGAGCACTCCGACATACTCCTGACCTACGTGGAACGACTCAAGGACGAACGGCGGCACGTCGTGCGCGAACTGACGGCCATCGGCTACGACGTCAGCCCATCCGACGCCTCGTTCGTGCAGTTCGGCCCTTTCACCGACACCCGCCGGGCGTGGCAGTCCATGCTCGACCAAGGAGTCCTCATCCGCGACAGCGGTGTGCCGCAGCGACTGCGCGCGTCCGTAGGGACACCGGCGGAGAACGACGCCTTCTTGCGGGCGGCCCGTACGGTGTGGAAGGAGACGGCGGCAGCCGGCCCCCGCTGAGGCGCGTCGTGGGTCGCCGGCGCTCCGGGAAGTTCCGTGCCGTGGAGGGCGGGCCCCTGCGACCTGGAGGCGGTGCACTGCCGGTCCCGCGGCGGTTCACTCGGCAGTGATCGACACGGAGATCTCGCTCTTCACCTGTGCAAGCCGGTCGACGACTTCGCGTGAGTCCTTGCCGTGGACGGCCGCCATCGCTATCGCGTCGGACGACTGCGTGGGTTGCACGACACGGTCACCGGGGCGGTACGACGTCGTGAGCTGAAGCAGCCAGTCCGCCTGGGGAAGCGCCTGGTACCCGTCGAAGCGGCCCAGCGTCGGCGGGTAGATCATGCTCCAACCGGTCGCCGGTCGGTCCGCGCGCACCTGGTCGCCGCTGTCCGGGACGGTGCGCCCGATCTGCGGCAGAACGCTGGCGAAGAGCAGGGAAACTCCGTGGCGAAAGCGGAATCCGGCGTCGATGCCGGCGCCACCGGGGCGGCCGCCCAACTCGCAGAACACCGGGCTGCCCTCGTCGTCGAGGAAGGCCTCGAGGTGTGCGGCGCCGCTGAACCAGGAAATGCACCCAAGCACCGTGCGGTTGAACGCCGTGAGGAGTTCGAGGTCCGGACCCCCGTCGAGGGTGTGCGCCCGGATCTGCCCGTCAAGTGGGAATGTCTCGTGCGAGTCGAGGTACTGCGAGACAGAGACAGCGACAGGGACTCCGTTGCTGACCACACTGTCGATGTGGAACTGCCGGCCCGAGATGAACTCCTCCGCCTCGTAGCGGTCGGAGCCCGCGAGTCCCCGCCGCTGCAGGCCGGCCAGCCCTTTCGCGTCCCGGACGATGTGCACGTCCAAGGAGTTGCAGCCGTGGACGGGCTTGATGACGATCTGGCCGAACTTATCGAGCAGCTCTGCCGCCTGGGCGGGTTCGGAGATCGTAGTGAACTCCGGAACCCGGACCCCGTACGCCGAGAAGTGGCGCTTCATCGCCACCTTGTCGCGGAGCAGCAGCGTGTGCTCCGTTCCCATGCCGCCCGCGATGCCCTTGGCGTCACGCAGACGCGCCACCGGCAGCAGCATCCGCTCCTGCGTCGCCACCACCCAGTCGAAGGCGCCATCACCGAGCAGTTCGGACAGCGGCACGGCGAGTTCGGCATGGGTGTCGATGTCCACGGGGATACTGCGGGTCACCTGCCCGGGAGCCAGCCGTGCGATGTCACGCGGTCGCGCGAGCAGGGTGACGTCGAATTCGTCCGGGTGGAAGAAGGGGCTTCCATCATCGTGGCGGTACTCATCGTAGCCAATGTGGCTCACAAGAGCCACGCGTTGACGAGTCACTGCTCCTCCGTTCTCATGCCGACGCGGGCAGCGATTCCGGCATCTGTTCCGGCGCCAACGGTTCGGCTTTGATGACCCGGTGGGCCAGCCCGGAGGCGACGGCGAGGATCACGGCCGCGAGAACCAGCACCGCCCCCGGCCCGAGTGCCTGGGCGATCACGCTGCCCGCCGCTGACCCGGCAGCTCCGCCCAGCGCCATGAACGAACTGATCCACGCGAGGGTCTCCGCGGTCATGTGAGCCGGGGTCAGTTCGCCGGCTGTCGTCCACAGAGCCACGAAACTGGGCCCCAGGGCGATGCCCATGAGCGCGGCAGCCGCGACCAGGACCACCGTCCAAGTGAAGCTGGCCGCCGCCACCACCGCGGTCCCCAGGCACAGCGCGGCCAGCGTGACCGGAAGCGTTGCTCTGACCGACCACCGCGCCGGGAACGCTCCCAGGAGGAGGCCGCCCGCCACACTGCCCAAGGACATGCAGCTGAGGAGCACGCCACTCATCAGCGGCGCATCGTGCTGCTGAGCCCAGAGGGGAAAGGCCAGCTCGATCGCGCGGACCGCGAGGAAGAACGACGTCGCCGCCGCCATGATCCCGCGCAGCACTCGGTTGCGCAGCGGGCCCAGCCAGTGGCGCTCGCCGGTCCGCTCCGGTGGACGCGGGTTCGGCAGCTTGCGGGAGAGGAGCAGGAGGGTCGCGATGATGCCCAGGAGTCCGGAGGCGGCAAGACCGGCCCAGGGCGCCACGACGACCACGAGGAAGGCCGCGATGGTCGGACCCGCGATGTACCCCAGGTCCGCCAGCATGGTGTCCAACGACAGAATCGTCGTGCGGAGCGACCCTGTGGTCATCTCGCGCCACATCAGCCGCGTGACGATCTGGATCGGAGGGGCCGACACCCCCGCGACGAACGCCGCGACCAACGTGGCGGCGAACGGTCCGTGCGCGCGTTCGTTCAGTACCAGAACCAGCAACGCGAACAGATGCGTCAGGAGCGCGGGCCCCATGCCCCGAGTGTATCCATGACGGTCCATCAGCCTGCCCCTGAGCGGGAGGGTGGCTCCGGACAGCGCGGACACCGACACGACCACGGCTGCCTGACCGAGTCCTCGGTAGTGGGCGACCCCGAGCAGGAGGGCGAGCGAGGAGACTCCCGGCTTGAGCTTGCCGGCGACGGCCGCGCACAAAGACACGCCGAAGTTCGGCAGGGAAAAGAGCTCCCGATACGAGGACAGGAACCTCATCAGGGTCGGCTGACCGGTTCGATCACGAACTCCACGGTGTCGCGGACCGCCGACAGTCGCTGGAGCAGTTCCGGGTAGTCCGGCGCCGAGACACTCACCTTGACCGGAATCGTCCTGATGCTGTCGGTCGTGGGGACGATGTCGCCCGCCTGATAGCCCACCAGCACCTGGTCCACGCCGGGAAGTCGCGGCACCTTGTCCAGGCCGCGGATCTCGATCAGACGACCGGGCGGCCCGTCGTTGCGCATGGCGTTGGCACCACAAAAGCCGTCGAGCTTCACCGGTGCGGTCGCGATCTTGGGGACCTCACCCAGCCTGGAGGCCAAGGACTGCCGGTGCGGGTCGAGATCGCTTCGCGCCATCCAGGCGTCGATCATGGGGTAGGCGGGCAGACGCGCGCCGAGTTCGATCAGGTAGGCGTCACCCCCCGAGATCTTGATCTCGGTGTGGCTGGGGCCGAGGCGCACGCCGAACGCGTCGAGGACCTGCCGCACGTAGTCGACGGCGGTCTGCCAGTCGGGGTCGTCCGGGGGTATCTGCGCCCAGTCCCAGTAGGGGAACGAGTAGTCCCGGTCGTCGGGCTGGCGGTACTCCCAGATGTCCACGATGTGATGCACACCGTCGTGCGAGAAGAAGTTCACTCCCAGCTCCCGGCCGCGGACGTACTGCTCCACCAGCCAGGCCCGGACCGGCCGCCCGAAATGGTCGGTCCGGTGGAGGGCCGAGAGGTCGCCGGCGTCCTGGGGCCGGCTCAGCAGCCGAGTGCCATGGGAGGCGGCCCCGGCGGTCTGCTTGACGAAGGCGGGGAATCCCACGGCGTCCGCGGCACGGAGGATGTCGGCCGCGTCCTCCACCAGCACGTACCGGGGGATACGGATCCCGGCCCGCGCGGCGGTCTCCCGCATCACTGACTTGTCCCGGCGGGCAGGGGCGAGCCGCGCGCCGTTGCCGGGCAGGCCGAGTTCCTCAGCCAGCGTGTCCGCCTTGTCCACGGCAACGTCGAAGGCGGGGACCACGGCGCGAATGTCGGCGTTCAGCTCGCCGAGCATCGCCCGGATCTCCTCGAGTTCGGCAGCGTAGAGGCTGACCGTGTCACCCGCCGCGTGGTCCGGCCACCGGACGTGGATGTGCTCGCGGGGCATCGTGTACACGGATATCACTGCCATTCCGCGCTCGGACACCTGGGGTTTGAAATTGATGCTGGCCCCGACGGGATCCATGAGAACGACAGCCGGTGTTCCGGCGCTCAGCGTGCTGGTCATGGTTGCTCCTTGCTGCTTCTCGTGCCATGCGAAGGGTCAGGGGTGATCGACGGCCGGCGCCGCCAGGTTCGCTGGCAGGCGGTCGCCCCCCGACCGGCGGCTTCCTGACTCCCACGCGTGGCAGCCCCGCGCCGGACGGGCCGTGAGGCCGGCACGCCGCCTGAAGGATGCGTCTTCGCGGCGCAGCCGCACTGGCGGGAGCCGGCCCCGGCGACCGGCGCTGCTCGTTCACATCGAGGAGCCCGCCGTGCCCTTCGTGCCGTGCTCGTGGGAGAAGTACCCGGTGGGCGACTTCGTCCCGTCGCTCACGTGGGAGCCCTCCTGGATCTGGTAGAGCGAGTTGAACTCCGCTGCCGCAATGGGTAGCTGCCACACGCCAGCCTCACTGCGAACGGCCCTGGGCACACGGCCGCGCACCAGCTTCGCGGTCGGCTCGTTGTGCGCGGCGTGCGGACCGTAGTAGATGGGAAGGGCGTCGGCCGCTCGGTAGGACGGGATGAAAACGCGGCGGTACATGTCCGAGAGGTTCTTCTCCGACGAATGCAGGAGCAGCGGGTGGATGAAGACTACCGATCCCGCGGGCCCCTCGCAGTCGATGATCGCCGAGTCGTCCAGGCCCACGTCCGCCGGCGACGAAACCTTGCCGACGAAGTGCCCCTCCGACTCGTGGTCGAGCAGGCCGTGCCGGTGTGAGCCGGCGACGACTCGCAGAGCGGCGTTCTCCCGGGTCGCGTCGTCCAGATAGATCAGCGTGGCGACCAGGTCCGTGTTCGTGTGGGGGTAGAACGCGAAGTCCTGGTGCCACTCCACGACGCTTCCCACGCGCGGCGGCTTCACGTTGAGCTTCGAGTACTGCAGCACGATGTCGGGGCCGATCAGTTGCTCCACCGCGTCGAGGAGCCGGGCGTCCTCAGCGATGTCGGCGAAGAGTTCGTCCCTCGATGTCGGGGCCCAGATGCGGCGGGCCTTGGAGCCGTCCTCCGGCTCCGCCTCGGCGACACTGGCGAGGTCGGCGGAGGAAAGCAGTTCGTCAACGACGGACCGCGCCTTCTCGACCACCGCGGTGCTGAATATCCCGTCAGCGACACAGAACCCGTTGTCACGGTAGAACTCGACCTGACTCTGACTGAGGATGCTGCCCATCGAATAACCCTTCCGTACCGTAGCCTTCCAGCCCCGCAGATTCCTGCAGTCCAATTCGTACACGCCACCGCCTCTTGTCGCAAGGTGTTCCCGCGCGTCCGGAGCGGCAGTTGAGGCAATCCCTGGGCGCTCTTCTGCCGGGCTTCTGCCGCTGACATATACGAACGTGTTGGATACCGTCAGCGCAATGCCTGCACCGCACTCCCCCGCTTGAGGAATTCAGTGTCAGAGAAATCGCCGGCGGTCACGTTCTGCTGCGCCGCCGGGACGTGAGCGTCCGGTACGCACCGGCTGTCAGTACAGCCGCGCCGGTCCCGCCGGGACGAGGCGCGGCACAGCGATGTCCGGAGAAACGGGTGACGACGAGGTCCCCGCCCTCGGATCACCCCACCTCATCCGCCGTCGAGGGCGCGCGAAGCCCCGGTACTGCTCGCGAGCGGTGATCGAGTCCACCGGAGCACGCGGTGCCGAAAGGTAACGGAGAAACACCATGAGATTGTCGCCGCCAAGGTCGATCGTGCTCGGCGGGATCGGCGCCGACGCCCATTCGGTCGGTCTCACCCTGCTGAAACACGCCATCGACGAGGCCGGCTACACGGTCCACTTCATGGGCACGCAGAATACGCTGGACGATTTCTTCAGGAATGCGGCCGACACAGATGTCGTGATGATCTCGTGCATGGACGGTCATTTCCGCCACTATCTGAAGAAGTTTTCGGACCTGATGCTCAGGTACTCTGACATCGATGCGCTCTGGTATGCTGGCGGAAACCTCGACGTAGGCAGCGCCGAACGAATTACCGGAGAAGCGCGGCGCCTGGGCTTTCAACGCGTCTTTCCGACGTACGTCGACATCCCGACAATTCTCGCGGTCCTGGCCGAGGACCTGTTCACCAGCGCTCCCGCGGTACGTGCCAGGCCCACGGTGTCCCCCTTGCCCACCTCGCCGGGCACGGCGCCGCCCGATCAGCGGCTCACCGTGGCCGAGTTGCGGCAACAGCGACCCTCGGTTCTGGAGTCCTGGCCGACGGGCGCGCGTGCCCGGGACTTGGCGGACAACGCGGCGTTCCTGCTGCGCCAGCCGTCGTTCGCTCGGGCGCACACACCGCGGCCGCGGGCGGAACGGCCGTTTCTGATACAGCCGCGCTCGGGCGTTGCGCTCGCCGCCGAGCAGCGATCGGCGTTCCTGGCCCTGCGCCGGGCAGGCGCGGACGTGTTGTCCTACCAGATCGATTCCCTCACCAGGAACAACGAGTACCGCAAGGCCGGTGAGGCGATCGCGGAGAGCCGGGAACGAGGCACCTCGACGCTCAACGGATTTCCCATGGTCAATCATGGGGTCGATGTTCTGCGGCGGTTGAGCGCGGAGGTACGGACGCCGCTGCAGACGCGTCACAGCACACGCGACCCACGTCTCCTGGCCGAGATCTCGTGTGCGGGTGGTGTCACCGGCTTCGAGGGTGGCGCCATCACGTACAACATTCCCTACTTCAAGGAATACTCGCTGGCCCAGTCGCTCAAGCGGTGGCAGTACGTCGATCGGCTGGTCGGCCTCTATCGTGAGAAGTTCGGCGTCGTCATCGACCGTGAGTTCTTCGGGACGCTCACCGCCGTGCTGATCCCGCCGAGCCTCGCGATCGTCGTCAATGTGATCGAGGCGATGCTGGCGGCCGGTCAGGGCGTGGGGTCGGTCTCCCTGGGGTACGCCGAACAGGGCAATCGGGCGCAGGACATCGCGGCGATCAGGGTGCTGCGCGAACTGGGTCAGAAGTATCTCGCCAACCTGGGCTTTCCGGGCGTTCAGGTCAACATCGTGTTCCACCAGCACATGGCGGCGTTTCCCCGGGAGCACAACCGGGCGAGGCAGCTGATCGTGGCCTCGGCCAGCACCGGCCGGCTGTCCGGCGCTTCGCGGCTGATCGTCAAAACACCTGTCGAGGCGACCACCATTCCGTCGGTGTCCGACAATCAGGAGGGTCTGCACCTGAGCCGGCTGGGCGCGATCGAGGCGGACGGCATCGAGGTGGACGAGCGTACGGTCCGTGAGGAGGCCACCATCCTGCGGGCCGAGGTGGACCAGATCCTGGAGAGTGTCCTGCTGGCCGGTGACGGCAGCCTCACGGAAGGCGTGGTGAAGGCGTTCGGGCTCGGTTATCTGGATGTTCCCTTCTCACCCAGCGTCTACAACCGCGGCGAGGTGCTGACGGCGCGTGACGCTGATGGCGCGGTGCGGTACCTGAACCCTGGGCGGCTCAGGTTCAGCTCCGATGTGATCGACTTCCACCGGAGCCGGATGCGCGAACGCCGCAACAGGGAGCAGCCACCGGTGCGCAGCGACTGGCAACTCGTCGAGCGTGATGTGCTGCAACTGCCTTCCGGTCACTACCGGACGTGGCCGCTTGACGCCTGAACAGCATTCGGGACCCGATCACCTCACAGAAATGGAAAGCCACGATGGCAACTGATGTCACGATTCCGGAATTCACGATCCCCAGCTCGGCGGCCTCAGCCCTGCTGACACGGGGCACAGCCGCGGACACGCCTCTGGACAGCTGGCCCACCGAGGCCTTCAGAACGGCCAATACAGAGATCCTGGCGCTGCGGGACGACATACTGGCGGCGATCCGCGGAGACGCGGGTGGCGCCGTTGTACGGGTCGACCCGGAGGGACTCGACGACCACCAGGTCTCCACCCTCTACTGGAACTTCTTCACGGCGCTCTTTCGTCCGGTCCCGCAGTACAGCTCGGGCGAACTCATCTATCCCGTCGAGGTCAAAGCCGGAGCAGAGGAGACCAGTCACTACTCCAGTTCGAACAAGGCCGGCAACTACCACACCGACGGCACCCTGCTGCCGCAGTTGCCCGATGTCGCCTTCCTCTTCGGGCTGTCCGCGGCGACGGGTGGCGAGACCCTACTCATGGACGTCGACAGCCTGGTCCGGCAGCTCGCCGGGCTCGACCCGGCGCACGTCACCGAGCTGAGCCGGCCCGTGCCCTTCGACGTGAAAAACCAGACGGAAGGGATCAGGGTCAAGCGGCAGCCCGTGCTCACGCGGACGGCGGACGGCTACGAGCTGCGCTACGTCCGCATGTACATCGAGCAGGGCTTCGCCGCCGAGGGCACGCCGGTGCCTCCGGAGCTTCTCGCGGCCATGGACGCCTTCGACAAGGTCTCCGCCTCGGCGGCCGAGCACGCGGAGTCCGTGCTGCTCGAACGGGGCGTCGGCCTGCTCTGGGACAACCGGCGCATGCTCCACGGCCGGCATCCGTTCCAGGAGACCACCTCCAGCCGCAGGCTGCGGCGTGTCTACGGGGTCGCGGCCGACGAACGAGCCCAGTGACCGAGGCGAGCCCCCTCCCGGCGCGATCCCCGATCGCGGCGCAGCACAGTCGAGTTGAAGGAGCAGCACTGCATGTCTCGCACCATTGACCTCTCCCACCCGCTCGAACAGGGCATGCCGCACGCGCGTACGATCCCCGCTCCCGAGTTCACGCCCACCAGCACGTGGGCGGAACACCGGATGCGGGTCATGCGACTGAACATGCCGACCCACATCGGCACTCACCTGGACGCCCCGTCGCACTTCGTCGAGAACGGCGCCACGGTGGACCAGTTGCCGGTGTCGGCTCTGGTCGGTCGGGCCTACTGCCTCCAGGTCCTGCGGGACAGCGCGGAGCCGATCACGGCGGCCGATCTGGAGTCCGCCGTGGACCTCGGACCCGGTGACGCACTGCTGGTCCGCACCGGGTGGGACGACCGCTACGGCGAGGACGCCTATGTGGACAAACACCCGTACCTCACGGTCGACGCGGCCGAGTGGGCCGTGGCCAAGGGACTGCGGCTCATCGGCATGGACACAATCAGCCCTGAGATGCCCATGAGCATGCGTCCGCCGAACTTCCCCTACGACGTGCACCGCACGCTGCTGTCCGCGGGCACACTGATCCTGGAGAACCTGGTGCTGCGGGAGATCGCGGACCGGTGGTGCACGCTGTTCACAGGCGTGCTCAACGTCCTCGGCGGCGATGGCGCGCCCACGAGGGCGCTGGCCGTGCTGGACTGAAAGACAGCGTTTCCGCGACGACCCAGCGGGTCGAGCTCACCGTCTCGGACCAGCCGGGCGTGCCGCAGCGTTCGCCGGCCGGCCGTTGACGATGAGGAGCCGGCGGCACCGGACCTGCCTCGGTGCGGCGCTGCCCCTCACGGGGATTCCCCGCTCCGCGAGCCGGTGAACGTGCGCTCTTCTGCCGGGCTTCTGCCGCTGACGGATGCACATCCCGTGGTTAGTGTCGAACCACCCCCGGACCCGCACTCCTCCACTTGAGGTATTCGATGTCACAAGTATCGCCGATGGCCGCCGAGGACCGGCGATCATATTCAGTCGACATACTCGACTGCACACTCCGTGACGGTAGTTACGCTGTCGATTTCCAGTTCACGGAAAGTACGATCAAGAGCGTCCTGACCGGCCTTGAAGGTGCAGGTGTCCGATTCGTCGAGCTGGGTCACGGATTGGGCCTCAACGCCGCAGAGCGCACGCCCCACCCGACGCGTGTGTCGGACGCGCGGTGCTTCAGTATCGCCTCCGAGACGCTGACAAGCGCGAGTTGGGGCATGTTCTGCATCCCGGGCATCGCCGAGCTCGATCACCTCCGCCAGGCCGCGGCCGCCGGCATGCGGTTCGTGCGGGTCGGCGTGGACGTCACCGCCGTGGCTCCGGCCGAGACGTACATCGCCCTCGCCAAGGACCTCGGCATCACGACGTTCGCCAATCTCATGAAGACGAACGTGCTCGGCACCGACATGGTCACAGCCGCGGTCCGGCAGTGTGCCGACTACGGCGCCGACACCGTCTACCTGGTCGACTCGGCGGGTGGCTACCTGCCGGGGGACGTCACCGAGCTGTTCGAGAAGGTCCGTCAGTCGGTGACGGTTCCGCTCGGCTTCCACGGGCACGACAACCTGAACCTCGCCAACGCCAACTCGCTCGCGGCGGCGGCCGGCGGAGCGCGGTTCGTCGACACGACCCTCGACGGCATCGGCCGCGGTGCCGGCAACACCATCACCGAGACGTTCGCAGCGACCCTGCACGTCCAGGACGGGCGCGACAGGTACGACTTCCGGGCCCTGGCGGAGCTGAGCGAGTCCGTCGTCCGCCCGTTGGAGCGGCTGCACGACGACCGCACCTACCAGGTCGCCGGCGGAGTCACCCGAACCCACTCCAGCTTCTTCCCGCTGATCGGCAGGTGCGCCGAGATCGCGAACGTCGACGTCTTCGACCTGATGGCCGCGGTTGCCGAGAGGGACCGGGTCAACCCCGCCGAGGACATGGTGCTCAAGACCGCACACGCCATGGCCGCACACTAGCCGTCGGCGCGGCACACGCCTCTCCTGAAAGGAGTCTCGGTGGAACCGAGAGACCCGGTGATCCTGCTCGTGGATCCCGCCAACAGCATGAACGGACACCACTACCGGACCGCCGTTCGCGATCTCGGATTCCAGGCGCTGGCCGTCTCCACGGGTCTGACCACCGCCGCTGACCAACCGGCCGGCGTCGACGGCGGGATGTCGGTGCAAGCCTGCGATGTCGACGACGCCGTCCGGCAGGTGCGCGCGTCCGGGTTCGACGTGCGAGCCGTCGTCCCCGCCCACGGGGCGACGCTGCACGTGGCCGACGAGATCGCGGCGCGGCTCGGCCTGCCCGGTAACGACCCCGCGCTCGGCTGGGCGCGGCGAAACAAGTCGGCCATGCGGACCAGGGCCGCGCAAACGGGCGTCCGGGTTCCCGAGTTCCGGCTGGTCCACTCCCTCGACGGGGTGGCGAAGGCCGCACACGACATCGGCTTTCCCGTCATCGTGAAGCAGACCATGGGCACGGGGTCCCACGGTGTCTCGGTAATCACTGACGCGGCGGCTCTGGACGAGGCGGACAGGGTGCCGACGGTGGACCTGCACGGGCGGCCGCTCACCGAATGGCTGGTGGAGCGCTATGTACGCGGGCGCGAGTACGCGGTCAATTTCTGCAGCGCGGACGGTGACCACCGTCTCATCGACATGTGGGAGTACCGGCGCCCCGACGACCGCGACTACGACTTCCCCCTGTGGGACATCGTCCAGATCGGTGACGACCACCCCGACTATGTCCGGGTGGAGCGGTTCGTCAAGCGCGTGCTCGACGAATTCGGCATCCGTCTGGGACCCAGCCACATCGAGGTCAAGTGCAGTCGCGACGGAGACGAGGTGTACCTGATCGAGCTCGCGGCCCGCTTCTCCGGAGGGCCCGCGGTGCCGATGTGGACGAGGCACTCCGATCTGCGGCCGTTCCACGACGCCGTCGAGTGCTACCTAGGCCGGCGTCCGGACGCGATCGACGGTGATCACGGCTTCAGGGCCGTACTCGGTTCCGTCGTCATTCGCAACGACGACGCTCCCGGCGCCTTGGTGGCCGTGCACGGGCTGGGCGAGCTGAGCGCGCTGCCGGGCGTCGGGGACGTGCTCGTGGAGTTCGGGCCCGGGGACCACGTGCCGATCACGAACCACAACATGTGCATCCCGGTCAGCGCCTCGGTGCACGGCCCGGACCGGGCGAGTGTGCTGCGCACCATGGCCATCGCGCGGCAAGCGGTCAGGCTGGAGATCGCGCCCCTCCCCGCCGAGCCGGCTGGGGTCGCGCCGGGTCCGGACACCACGGGCTGAGGGGCCTCGGACGGGCGTCGACACCGCTGCGCCGACGCCCTCGTCCGGTCCGTCACCGACCCGATCCGGTCGCGCCCGGCGCGACCGGGGACGCACGCCTGGCTCCGGATCCGCGGGAGACGGCGCCAACGGGGTTCAGCGGCCGGCGGAGGGCGCGTTCCTGACGGTGTTGCGGAGGGTGCCGACACCCTCGACACGGGCTTCCACGGTGTCCCCGTCGTGGATCACGCCGGCGCCGGGGGTCCCCGTGGCTATCACGGACCCGGCTTCGAGGACCATGCCGCCGGAGAAGTAGCCGACCTGCCAATGGGGGGCGTACATCATCGCGGACACCTGGTTGGACGCGATCGTCTCACCGTTCACGACGGTGGAGATCCGTACGGCGGAGAGGTCGGGGATCTCATCGGGGGTCACGATCCAGGGTCCGAGGCTGCAGAAGGTGTCGAAGGCCTTCGCCCAGGGGATGTGGCGGGGGTTGACGCGGATCACGTCCTCGGCCGTCATGTCCAGGACCGTCGTATAGCCGAAGATCACGGACGGAGCGTCCTCGGGCGACACGTCCCGGCAGGTGGTTCCGATGACCACGCCGAGCTCGGCTTCGGCGGTGATGCGCTCCGACTGGACGGGAAGCACGATGTCGTCGCCGCACCCGATCACCGTGGAGGCGGGCCGCAGGTAGGAGCCGGGGGCGTCGGTCGGCTGCCGTACCCCGAGGTCGTCCGCGTGGCGCACGTAGTTCAGGCCCACACCCCACAGCTTCGGCGGACACCGGTACAACGGCCCGAAGTCCGGCTCGTCCCGCAGGGCCGGCACGCCGGGGTCGGGCAGGGAGGCCACCGAGGCAGCGAGCGCGGCGGCCTGGCCCTTCTGGATGATGTCCAGCATGGTCGGGCCGTAGTCCGTTCCCGCGATCGCGTTGACGAGGCTCAGGGTGACGAGCCCACCGGCCGTCGACAAGCCGACGTCCTCACCGGTCGCGGTGCGAAGAGTGCAGAGTCGCACGGTCGATTCCTTCCGGGGGCGCCGGCATCACGCGGCTGCGTTCTGTCCGGCGAAGCTGACGATGTTGAGGACCTTGAACTTCGCCACGTCGTGGTGGTCGACGCGGCGGAGTATGCCGAGGATGAGGAGGTGGTAGATGTCGTTGGCGCATTCCGCGGCCGACAGGCCCATCTCGTCCGCCACCTCCGGAACCGACCAGTCGTCGTCGGGTCCGGGCGCGTTGCGGGACATGGCCGCCAGCAGGTCACGCTGGCGGCCGCTCAGTGCGGCGACGGTGTGGTGCACCGACGTGTAGGTGTCCGGCCGGCGATGGCTCCCGTGGGGGCGTCGCGCAACCGTGAGCGGCTCGACGGTGAGTTGCTGGGAAAGCTGCCGCAGAGAGTAGATCAGGCTCCATTGGGCGGCGGACTCGAGAGCGGCGGGGAGCCCGTCGAGCGCACGGCAGATCCGGGCGGCTTCGGCGACGACATGGGAGTCGGGGTGGAAGGCCGGCCGGATGCGCTTCATCTGGGCGAGGAGCAGCGTCACCGACGCCACCTTGTCCAGGTCCGCGGACTCGGTGTCGGACGGGGGCACCGGAAGCGGTGCGAGGGGAAAGAGCGTGTCGAGGGGCATGCCCACGGGGTTTCTCGTCGTGACGAGAATCCGCAGCCGGGGGCATGCCGCCAGGAGGTCGGCCGCGATATCCGCCGGCCCGTCCTCCGGCCGGGCACCGTCGAGGACGAGGAGGCCGGCCGACTCACCGATGGACTCGGCGAGGCGCCGACGGCCGTCCTGCCCGCCGTTCACCACCTGGCGCAGCAGTGTGAGTTGCTCCGAAGCCCCAACCGGGGCCTTAGCCCCCCGGAGCCGCTCCTCGTCCAGGGGCAACCAGAGGACCGTCGCCTGCTCCGCTGCCTCGAGCGCATGCGCCACCTCCAAAGCGAGCCGTGTCTTGCCGACGCCCTCGATCCCGGCAATCGTGACCAGGCGGTGGTGCTCGGCACCCAGCATCGTCACCAATGCCGCCAGCTCGTGGTCCCGGCCGATGAACGGGCCGCTCATCGCGGGTTCCACCCCCGCCGGCGGGCCTGCCGGGATGTCGTTCGCCAGTCGCTTCATCTGGGCTGCGCTGAGACCGAGGGCATCGCCGAGAAGTCGCAGGGAGTCCGCCCTCGGTTGGCGTACCCTTCCGTTCTCCAGATCGCGGATCGCTCGGATGCTGAGCGTGCTGGAGCGCGCCAGCTGCTTCTGCGACAGCCCGCTCTGCAGCCGCAGGTCCCGCAGGCGTCGCCCGAACGTGGCCTCCGGCCGGTCGCCGTCGGCCTCGCCCTGAGGGAAATCGATCGCGACGGTCTGCTTGATCAACTCAGCTGCGGAGACGGTCGGTTCGCGGCTAAGGGCCATCTGCGCCTCCCACCCCGGAAGCCGAGTGGAGATCAGACCGATTCCTGACACCGATGGTGTTTGCATGGCACATGCTCCTCGGGACCGCTGCCGAGGCCCCGGACAGGCCCCTCAGGGGTACGGATGGGTGTTCGGTTTCAGGGGCGCAGCAGGTTGAACACCTCGGCCCGGAGCCCGGCGTCCTCGCCGAAAGCCCCGCGGTAGGCCGTCGAGGTCATCTTGGCGGCCGCCTTGATGCCCCGCATCGTCATGCACAGATGCTCGCCCTTGCCGATGACGGCCACGTCCTCCGCCCCGCTGAGGACCGCGACGTCCTCGGCGATCTGCGAGACCAGCCGCTCCTGGACCTGGAGCTTGTGCGCATGCCGATGGGCGATCCGGGCGAACTTGGACAAGCCGAGCAGCCGGCCGGCCGGGCGATAGGCGATCGTCACCGAGCAGTTGAACGGCAGCAGGTGGTGCTCGCAGAGAGACCAGACCTCGATGTCCGAGACGACCACCAATTGCTCGGTGCCGACCGACTCGAACAGCGTGCCCACTGATCCCGGCTCGTAGTTGATGAATTCGCGCCACCAGCGGGCGAAGCGCGCCGGAGTATCACGCAGACCGTCGCGATCGGGGTCCTCCCCGATCTCCTTGAGGAGCTGCCAGGCAAGCGCGACCAGTGGGTCTTCCTCCCGCGGCCTCCCCGAGTCGGCGTCACCCTCGTGCACCCACGTCGTCACAGACATCCAAGCACCTTTCCAGTGCGACCGGCACGGCCGTTGCTCGATTCCGATGCACGGGCGGCCGGCTCCAGCCCGCCGCCCGACGTTTCAGGGCCGGTACTCGGCCCAGGTCTTGGGGGTCTCGGAGATGCGTACGGACGTCAGCTCCGGGAACTCCTTCGACCATTGCTCGTAGAGCCAGACCGCCAGGTTCTCGGCGGTGGGGTTGGCCTCCACCAGGTCGTTGAGGTGACGGTGGTCGAGTGTTTGGTCCAGCCACGACTTGAAGGAGGCCAACTCGCCGTAGTCGCGCACGAACCCCGTGGGTGTCAGTTCGGACCGGTCGGCGCTCAGCTCCAGCTCGACGACATAGTTGTGGCCGTGCAGCCGGGCACACTGGTGCCCCTCGGCCAGGCCGGAGAGCCGATGGCTGGCGGAGAACTCGAACTTCTTGGTGATACGCAGCGTCATGATTCCGATTAACCCATCTCGCTTGATTCAGCCACGTCAGACAGCTCGCTTGTCGCCCCACAGCAGGGTGTGCAGGCGTGTCGTGAGGTTCCAGCCGCGTGCGACCACCGCATCGGCCAGCTCAGCCATGTGCCGGCTCACCTCGGCGCCCGTCCGACCCTTCGGCATGATCCAGACCGAGTCGAGGCCGAATTCCTCGACCAGTCGGGCAACCTCGTCCAAGTCGTCGGCGTTGCGGCAGACGAATTTGAACGTGGAGCCTTCCGTGCGCGCGAGGCTCTTCAGCGCGTGCGGCACGATCCGCCTGGTGACCGGGTCACCCGCGTGGGCCAGCTTCGGCGAGACGTTGAAGCGGACTCCGGCGGCCACCAGGGCCGGGGCCGCGGCGTGGGTACCGTTGGTCTCGATCTCGATCTCGAGGCCGCGCGCCGTGAGCAGTTCGACCAGCGGGACGAGTCGGCTCTGCTGACCGAGTGGCTCGCCGCCGGAGATGACAATCAGCTCGACACCGAACGCGAGGAGCTCCTCGGCCACGTCGCTGACCGGGCGGCGGTGCAACTCCTCACGGGGGTTGTATGCGACCCCGGATTCCCCCGCACCGGTCCAGTCCCATGTGTAGGGCGTGTCGCACCACGTGCACGACAGGTTGCAGCCACCGAGCCGCAGGAAGGCGCACCTGCGGCCCATCGACCGGCCTTCGCCTTGAACGGTAGGGCCGAAGATCTCGTTGACTACGAGTTCCGCTTGCACGTGGCACCGCATCCTTCCCGGTCGAGACGGCCTGTGCGGCGGCTGGCGGCGGTCACCGGGGGGCCCACGCTTCGCGATAGACTGTGGGGTCGGTGATACCCAGATCCATGAACGCTGCACGCCGTTCGACACACGCCGCACACGCGCCGCAGTGCATGTCCTCACCACGGAAGCACGTCCACGTCTGGTCCCAGGGCACACCGAGCTTGTCGCCGAGAGCGACGACTCCGGTCTTCGGCAGTTCGATCAGTGGAGCGAGCAGGTCGACCTCGGTCGCCAGCGAACCCCGGGTCGCGACCCGCTCCATCGCGAGGAACAGCCGCAGGAACTCCTCGGAGGTGTCGGACGGGCCGACGTCCTCGGCCATGACTCCGAAGGCCACGGCATCCGCCCGCACCGTGACCGCCAGGGCGAACGCCACCGACAACAGGACGGCGTTACGGTTCGGCACAATGTTCGGGTTGCCGTCCACCGGCCGGTCCGGGCGGGGCACCGCCACATCCGGATCCGTCAGCGACGATCCGCGCATCACGCTCCTCAGGGTGCGCAGATCGACCTCCTCGTACGGCGCACCGATCCGTTCCGCGACAGCCGCGGCGAACCGGAGTTCCTTGCGGTGGCGCTGGCCGTAGTCAACGGCGAGCACATGAAGGTCGTGACCCTGGGCGGCGAGGTGATGCGCCATGGTGACCGAGTCGATCCCGCCGGACACGACGGCGACGATTCTGCTCATGGCTCAGCCCACCCGCACGGAATCGTGCGAGACGCCGAGCTTCTCGAGCACCGTCCGGCGCGCGTACGACGCCGGCAGGCCCCGGCCACCACCGACCGGAGCGGCCAAGGGCTCGATCAACGTGTCGGGGTCGGTCTCGAAGAAGAAGACCAGTGACAGCAGTTCCTCGTCCGGGGCGGCCGAACTGGGCGGCAGAACGCGGTGCTTCAAGGCCCTCCAGCGCCCATCGGTCCACAGCTCCATCAAGTCACCGAGATTGACGATGAACGAGTCCGGGCTGTAGGGAGGCGGAAACCAGCCGTCCTCCTCGGTCCACGCCTGCAACCCACCCACACCTTGCTGGCGGCACAGCAGGGTGACAGTGCCCAGGTCGGTGTGCGGCCCGTTGCGGAACTGACCGCGAGCGACCTCTCCGATACTCGCGTACGACGGGTACCAACTGGCGTTCTGCGTCCACGTCGCCCTTCGGGCCCGTGAAGTGAAGAAGTCCTCCGGCAGCCCCAAGGTGATGGCAAGCAACTCGTTGACCGAACGCGCCACCCGCAGCATGTGCGCCGTGTACGCGTCCGCGGCCGCCCGCAGCTCCGGCAGCTCCACCGGCCAGCGGTTCGCGGGATAGTTGAACCGGTCCCGCTGCTCGTCGCCGGTACGATGGCCGGGCCCCATGTAGAACGACTCGTGAAGGTCCGGTGCGCTCGGGGCATCTTTGTCTTCGCTCACCGGCACCCCGACACCGCCGGGGGGATGCATCTCCAGCCATCCGCCGTCGTACGCAGCCTCGATGGCGTACTGGGCCTTGACCTCTCTGCGCAGACCGAAGAAGCGCTTGGCGGCGGCCCGGAAGTCGTCGATCACGACCTGCGGCACACCGTGCCCCGACAACAGGAACATGCCGGTACCGCCCAGCGCGGCGTCCAACTCCGCGGCGATCGCGGCACGATCGGTGCCGGACGCCTCGCGCCACACAGCGAGGTCGACTTCGGGAATCCTGCCTGGCACAGCCGTGACCCCTCACTTCCTCCGCGCGAGCACCGAGCTCACGCACGTACGGATGATGCCGAGACCCTCGTCCAGGTCGTCGTCGCTGATGGTCAGCGGGGGCAGCAGCTTCACCACGTCACCGGCCGCACCGGAGGTCTCCATGAGCAGGCCCGTTCCGAAAGCCGCGGCGCACACCGCGCGGGCCGCGCCCGGGGTGGTGAACCGCAGGCCGGCCGCGAACCCCCTGCCGCGGACCTCCAGGGCCGCCTCGGGGTGCTCGGCCACAACGGCGCCCAGGGCCGTCGCGATCCGCTCGCCTCGATCGCGGGTGGACTTCTCCAGCAACCTGTCACTCCAGTAGGCGCGCAGCGCCTCCGCCCCCGTCACGAAGGAACCGCTGACACCGCGGAAGGTCCCGCTGTGATCGCCCGGTTTCCAGACGTCCAGTTCCGGGCGGATGAGAGTGAGGGCCAGGGGAAGGCCGAAGCCTCCGATGGACTTGGACAGACAGACCATGTCCGGAGTGATCCCGGCGTCCTCGAAGCTGAAGAACGTTCCCGTGCGACCGCAGCCCATCTGGACGTCGTCGACAATGAGCAGCACCTCGTGCCGCTTGCACACCTCGGCGAGATCGCGCAGCCACTCCGCGCCGACGGCCCTCAGTCCGCCTTCGCCCTGCACCGTCTCCACGATGACGGCAGCGGGCCGGTCCAGCCCGCTGCCCCCGTCCGACAACAGCCGGTCGAGATGGCGCGGCCCGGATTCGCCGACGCCCGGGTAGCCGTCGTAGGGCATCGGGGTCGCCAGGGTCAGGGCCACTCCGGCGGCCGCGCGCTTCGCCACGTTGCCACTGACCGCGAGGGCCCCCAGGGTCATCCCGTGGAAGGAGTTGGTGAAACTCACCACCGACTGCCGGCCTGTGACCCGGCGGGCAAGCTTCAAGGCCGCCTCGACCGCGTTCGCGCCGCCGGGGCCGGGGAACAGCATCTTGTAATCCAGCCCGCGCGGCATCAGGACGAGGTTCTGGAAGGTCTCGAGGAAGTCGCGCCTCGCCACGGTGAACATGTCCAGCGCGTGCGAGACCCCGTCCCGGGCGATGTAATCCAGCAGGGCCTGCTTGAGCACAGGGTTGTTGTGACCGTAGTTGAGCGCGCCAGCGCCGGCGAAGAAGTCCAGGTAGGGCTGACCGTCCTCGGTGAACAGCAGGCTGCCCTCCGCCCGGTCGAACACCACCGGCCACTGCCGACTGTAGCTTCGGACCTCGGACTCGAGATCGGAGTGGATCGTCATGCTGCCCTCCGCCCCTGGACCACGAACCAGTGCCGGTCGAGGCGGATGCCGCGGCCGCTGCCGGCCGATGCCACGTAGCGTTCGAACGCAGCCTGGTCGGCCACCGTGTCGTAGTCCTCAAAAATCGGTACCTGGCGCAGGAACGTGTCGAGCTCGACCGGCGAGTGGTAGAACTCCACGGTCCGGAAGGTCTTCTCCAGTACCACCGTGAAACCGGCCTCGGTCAGCTCCTCGACCACTTCGTCCATCACCGGCCTGCCGTCCCAGCGACCGTAGAGCTGGCCACGGCCGAAGGTCTCCTTGAGTACACGGGCGTCCCTCTCGCCGATGCCCATGTAGATCAGATGGCCGCCGGACCTGAGTACCCGGAGGAACTCTCCCGGGAACAACGGCCCGCGCCGGGAGGTGAGCACGTCCGCCTCCCCCTCAGGAAGGCCGGTACGGGACGCATCGCGTCGCTCGAACCTGACGCCGGCCGGCCCGGACTCCGCCCGCCTGCGCTCGGCGGCCTCCAGCATCGCCTCCGACATGTCGACACCGAGCACACTGCCGAACGCCGGGGCGATCCTCAGCAGGCTGCGCCCATCGGCGCAGCCCACGTCGACCAGCCGGACGTGCGGACCACCGACGCCTCTCGCCAGCTCGTCGAACGCTGCCTCCGGATCACCGTCCGGGAAGACGTCAGTACGCAGTCCCCCGCTGGTGTATCCGCCGAACTCGTCAGCAACCCGCGAGTAGAAATCCGGGTTCATCATTCCCTATCTACGCTTGATCGATCCGGCGGAGCAGCCCCGCGGAATACGTTCGGCATGTGGTGCGTGACAGCCCGCCGACGACGGAAGCAACGGTCGATCGGGATCAGTCACGGGATGTGAACGCGCGTCGGCGATCTCTCCCGGAATGGCGTTGCCAACGATGTACGCCCATGTGCCCACCGGCACACAGCACAACGCATCCACCGTCCCGGTCGGTGCCGACGTCCCCCGCAGACGGTCACTTCCATGCGGACCGCGATCGCGCCGATGCCGACCGGTGGGGACCCGGCCCCATCGCCGGCACGCACACCAAGGACGGCCTGTCGTACGCGACGGCAGGGTGTGTGCTGCCCTCACGCTACGTCACGAGGACCTCTTGTCCTCTGGGGCCAGACATCCGCAGCCGGACACCCGCCAGCAAAGACGGAGAGCTCCGATCGAAGCGCCGGAACCGCCCTGCCCGCTAGTCGTTCCACCCACCGCGCTGCCGGCCACCCCAGGAACTGTCGTCGAGGCAGACCACATCGCACTTCTGCACTGTCACGAACGCCTCCGCATGCCGGAACGCCGTGTCGGAAGCACCCGCGGCAGTCGCCGACCACCCGGACAGGCATGCGGCCGCAATCGCGGCCACGACCAACACGCCTCGCACAGCCGTCTTGTCACCAGCCATGGAAGTCTCTCCTCTGTACCGGCGCGTGCCACTCCGACCCGCGATCCGTGACAAGGATGTCAACGGGACCACTCCGATCACCAGCGCCCCACCCCTTCAGCAAGTTGTCTGGCAGCAGGAAGACCGGGGAACACAACGCCTCAAAATGGATTCCCAACCACTTGGCACGCGTTCACGGACCCGTGGGCAGCCACGATGTCGGCCGGATAGGTCGGCACTCGGCGCGAGGGCGGGACACGGAGGCGGACTAAAAACCTGGTCCCTCGCCTGAACCGTGGCGCGCGGACCGGCCGCACGACGCCAGGTCGTCACTTCTCACCTCAACGGGCGGGGCACTGCGTCTCGACACACGCATCCCCCTCGGCGCAGCCGCACGAATCCACGGCCGGCGCCTTGGCAAGCCCATGGGTGGCCGCGGCCACACCTGCCTGGAAGCGGCTTGTGGCCTTCAACTGCTCCATGATGTCGGCAATGTGGCGTCGCGCCGTGCGCAGAGACATCCCGAGACGACGCGCTATCGTCTCGTCCTTGTGGCCCTCGGCCATCAGACGCACGATGGTCTCGTGGATGTCACGTGAAACCTGCTCAAAACCCTGCACCGCCGCATCCACGAACGGTGTACCCCGTTCCCAGGCCTCTTCGAAGACATCGCACAAGTACGCCACCGTTGACGGCTCGCGCAGGACGACGGCCCCCCAGGACTGGTCCTGCACGGGGATGAAGGCGACCTCCCTGTCGAACACGATGAGCCGCCCGAAGAGTTCGTGAAGGGTGCGGTACCGTGCGCCCAGCGCCGACGCGGCTGCGACGTACGCCTGACTGGGTCCGTTGAAACGGGCCGTGTGATGGTAGAGCGTTCGGATGGACACGCCCCGCTCCAGGAGCTCGGCATCGCGCTCCATCGCCTCGGACATGGCCTCGGGTTTGCGCGCGCTCCCGCCGGGCTGGCACGTGATCATCTCTTGGCGGCACCGCGCGGCTTCCCGGTTCAGTGCCGCGCGCACCTCGCCCAGGCTCCCGAGGACGTCCAGCCCCCGGGCAGAGTTACCCTCGTCCGCATAAAGGGGAGTGAAAAGCTCGAACTCCTCTCGAATTTCCTGGATGCGGCGCTCCTCCTCTCGCACGCGCGCCATGATCGGACCCGTGAAACCGGCCATCGCGACGGCCGGATCCACCGCGAATCCAGTCCCCGAATCATCGCCGGCGCGCACCACAAGGCCTGCCGCACAGAGTCGGTCGAGACTTTCCCTGATCTTCTCGTCGGCCAACCCGAGCTCCTGCCGCATTACCCCCAGGTCAATTCGGCGGTTCTTTCGGATCCATGCATAGACAGTCAGGTTGGTCTCGTTTGCCTCGCCGTGCTTCGAGAGGATCACAATCACCTTCCGCATTATTCCGTCACCCCTGGCATCAGGGGAGTTTCGTACAGTCATTGCTGGGGGGGGACAGGGCTCCCGCAGTCTAGAGGACGTGGAGCACCGACCGACCTCGCCTCCAAATGCTGGATACGCGTTTAACGGCTGCCGGCAGCTTAGTTGACGGCGCATCCGGTGCAATTTCGTATACGACCGCTCCACGGTTGACGGATTGCGTCAAGGCGGGTTTCGCCGGGACGGGAGGAGCGCGCAATCAGGGATACCGCGATGCCGGACCCCTACTCCCGGTGCGCTCAGGATCGCGCCAAACCGCGAACGGTCGCGTCGGCCAGGCTGATCTCCGCGTGGGCGGCAATCGGCCGGTCGCGATCCGAGCCACCGATCACGTCGTTCCGACGACCATCGCCTCCCGGGCTCGCCGCCAAGTACGCCACCACGACGGATCCCGCTTCCCTCGCAGGCCATCCCCGCGCCCAGGCGCAGCTCCAATGATTCAGAGGTGCCGTAGCAAGGAACGGCACAAGTCCTCCATCGCTGAGCGGGCGGCGCATCGGTGTAGCTCTGCAGCGTGCCCGTGGCTTCGTCGACGAGGTGGACGAGGCGTGCCCGGGCGTCCCTGAGTGCCTGGTGGCTCCTCAGGAGTCGCAGAGCCTCCTCGACTTCGTGGTCACTGCTGATGCCGCTGCTGACCAGCTTGCGTAGTCGCGCGTCCTCCGGGTTGGTGGTGTCCGGCGGCATGGCGTGCAGGATCAGCAAGGGGAGCGTCTGAACAGCTTGACGCAGGTCAGTGCCGGGAGCCTTCCTGAAGTCGCGACCCGCGCCGGTGATGTCGAGGACGTCGTCGGTAATTTGGAAGGCAGCGCCGATGCGCTCGCCGAACATGCCGATGGCTTCGACGGTGGTCGGGTCTGCGCCGCCGACGAGGGCGCCGATTCGCCCGGCCCCGGCGACGAGGACTCCGGTCTTGTCGGCGATGACGTCAAAGTAGTGCTGCACGGGGTCGCCTTGAGTGGAGGGTCCGGCGAGTTCCAGGCTTGACCTCTGATGAGGCGCAGCATGAGGCTCTGGTAAGCGTTGATGACCTCTTCGCCGAGGTCCGCGATGATCTGGGCTGAACGAGCGAGAAGGAAATTGCCGGACCTGACCGCCGTACGATTGCCCCAGCGGGCGTTGACGCTCGGTACGCCGCGTCGCAGTCGAGCCTCGTCGATGACGTCGTCGTGATGCAGGGATGCGAGGTGGACGAGTTCCACTGCTGCCGCCGCCTTGATGACTTCGGGGGCGTCCCGGTCACCGAAGTGTGCGGCAAGGAGTGTCATCGCGGGCCGGAAGCGTTTGCCGCCGGCAGCAAGCAGGTGTTGCACCGGGGCCTGCAGCTCGGCCTCATGATGCTTTGTAGCGTCCCGCAAGACGGATTCGACCGCCGCCAGTTGCGCCTCGATGTCTTTTTTGAGTACGGGATGCTTGAGAGCGTTCCAGCGAGGTATTCGTGCAGACATGGTCTTTTCGGCGTTTCTCATGGTGAGGGCATGGGGCCTTGACCCCTGATCTTGGACACGCGAGACACTGGATCCTGAGGATCTGAGGACGGACATCTCGTGGTCATGAAGAACTATCCGCCGCAGTT
>NZ_JBEYWO010000055.1:0-35309 GCF_040644455.1 Streptomyces sp. NPDC046977 | reverse complement strand
CAGGTCCAGGGACTCCACCGGCTTCTTCTTCGCCGCCATGATCCCCTTGAACGACGGATACCGCGCCTCACCCGACTGGTCCGTCACCGACACCAACGCCGGCAACGCCGCCTCCACCTGCTCCGACGCCGTGTCACCATCACGCCGACCCGACACCGTGCCACCGGCGACCGCGACCTGCGACAGCAACGTCACCTGCGGCACCCCCAACCGCTCCGCCAGCAACGCCGGCACCACGCCCCCGGTCCCATCCGTGGACGCCATCCCCGTCACCACCAGATCGAACCCCGCACGCTCGACCGCCTTCGCCAGCACCAGCGACGTCGCCATCACATCGGACCCGTGCAAGCCCTCGTCCTCGACATGCACCGCCTTGTCCGCACCCATCGACAACGCCTTGCGCAGCGCGTCCTTCGCATCCTCAGGACCCACCGTCACCACCGTCACCTCAGCGTCCCCCGACGCCTCGGCAATCTGCAGCGCCTGCTCCACCGCATACTCGTCCAACTCCGACAGCAGACCGTCCACCGCATCACGATCCGTCGTCAGATCACCCGCGAAGTGACGATCACCCGTCGCATCAGGCACGTACTTCACCGCTACAACAATCCTCAAGCTCACTTGATGTCCCTTCACACGATCGGTTGGGTGCTGTGCCTACGGCAGGTTGCGGGCCATGACGATGCGCTGGACCTGGTTGGTGCCCTCGTAGATTTGCGTAATCTTCGCGTCGCGCATCATGCGCTCCACGGGGTAGTCCCGCGTGTACCCGTAACCGCCGAGCAGCTGCACCGCGTCCGTGGTGATCTCCATCGCCGCGTCCGACGCGTAGCACTTGGCGGCGGCGCCGAAGAACGTCAGGTCGCCGTCGTTCCGCTCGGACTTCGCCGCGGCCGCGTACGTCAGCTGCCGGGCCGCCTCCAGCTTCATCGCCATGTCCGCCAGCATGAACTGGATGCCCTGGAAGTCCGCGATCGCCTTGCCGAACTGCTTGCGCTCCTTGACGTACCCCTTGGCGTAGTCGAGGGCGCCCTGCGCGATGCCGATCGCTTGCGCGGCGATGGTCACCCGCGTGTGGTCCAGCGTCCGCATGGCGGTGGCGAAGCCGGTGCCCTCCGCGCCGATCATGCGGTTCGCGGGGATGCGCACGTTGTCGAAGTACACCTCACGCGTCGGCGACCCCTTGATGCCGAGCTTCCTCTCCGGGGCCCCGAAGGACACGCCCTCGTCGCCCTTCTCCACCACGAAGGCCGATATCCCCTTGGAGCGCTTGTCCGGGTCGGTCACCGCCATCACGGTGTAGAACTCCGACACCCCGGCGTTGGTGATCCAGCGCTTCACGCCGTTGAGCACCCAGAAGTCCCCGTCGCGCACCGCGCGGGTCTTCATCCCCGCCGCGTCGGAGCCGGCCTCCGGCTCGGACAGGCAGTAGGAGAACATGCCCTCGCCGCGTGCGAGCGCGCCCAGGTACGTCGTCTTCAGCTCCTCCGAGCCCGACAGCTGCACCGGCAGCGATCCCAGCTTGTTCACCGCCGGGATCAGCGAGGAGGAGGCGCACACGCGCGCCACTTCCTCGATCACGATCACCGTGGACAGCGCGTCCGCGCCGGCGCCGCCGAAGGCCTCGGGCACGTGCACCGCGTGCAGGTCGTTGGCCTCCAGCGCCTCCCGGGCCTCCTCGGGGAACCGCCCCGCCTCGTCCACCTCCGCCGCGAACGGGGCGATCTTCGCCTCCGCGAGCGAACGCACCGCGTCACGGAGCATGTCGTGCTCCTCCGACGTCCGGAACAGGTCGAATTCCTGGCTCACGATCGGTCACTCCAGTCCGTGTACGGCGCCCATGGCATCGAGTACCCTCAATTATGCACACTCAGTGCCATCCGTAAGCCCCCGATGCTAGATTTTTGGACCATGACCACGAAGCCCCCGATGCGGGACGCCCTCGTCGCCGCGGCCTTCCAGCTCTTCCTGGAACGCGGTTACGAGGCGACGACGATCGACGACATCGTCGCCCTGGCGGGCGTCGGACGCCGGTCGTTCTTCCGCTACTTCCCCTCCAAGGAAGACGTGGTCTTTCCCGACCATGAGCGCGCGCTCGCCGAGATGACCGAGTTCCTGGACGGGAGCGCGGATGCCGACGAGCCGGTGTCCAAGGCCTGCGACGCCGCCCGCCTGGTGCTGAACATGTACGCCGAGAACCCCACCTTCTCCGTGCAGCGCTACCGCCTGACCAAGCAGGTGCCCGGGCTGCGGGCATACGAGCTGTCCGTGGTCTGGCGCTACGAGCGCGCCCTCGCGGAGTACCTCGGGGCGCGCTTCGCCGGCCGGCCCGACGGCAAGCTGCGGGCCGACGTCATCGCCGCCGCGGTGGTCGCCGCACACAACAACGGCTTGCGCTCGTGGCTGCGTTCCGGCGGCGAGGGCGACGCCTTCGCCGCGGTGGACCACGCGCTGGACTTCGTGCGCCGCGGCTGGAACCCCGAGGGCGCCGCGGCCGGGGAGCCGGCGGAGGCCGAGGACGACGTGGTGGTGGTGATCACCCGGCGGCGCACACCGATGTGGCGGGTGGTGCGCGAGATCGAGTCCTCGCTGGACGGGGAACGATCCCCCTCATAAGGAACTGAGTACCCCGATCGGGGCACTCCGTTCCCCCCTGCACGTCAGCCCCTCGCGGCCCGGTGCCGGCCGGGCCGGTCCGCCCCACTTTGCGTGTGCTTTAAATTTGTACGATCGAGTCGCCGGGCATAGCGTGATCCCATGGCCGAGACTCCGCAGCAGACCGGTTCCCCCGTCCGTCAGAACGTCACCTTCACCAGCGCAGGAGCCACCGCGCACGGCTACCTGGCGCTGCCGCCCGCCGGGCACGGTCCGGGCGTGATCGTGATCCAGGAATGGTGGGGCCTGAACGACCACATCGCCGACGTCACCGAACGCCTGGCCAAGGAGGGCTTCGTCGCCCTCGCCCCCGACCTGTACGGCGGCAACGTCGCCCACGACTCCGGCGAGGCGCTGCGCATGATGCGCGCGCTGCCCGTCGCACGCGGCGTGGAGCTGCTGTCCGGCGCCGTGGACTACCTCCTCGCGCGCCCCGAGGTGACCTCCGGCCACGTCGGCTCCGTCGGCTTCTGCATGGGCGGCGGATTCGTGCTCTACCAGGCCGCGAGCGACCCCCGGGTGAGCGCCGCGGTCCCCTTCTACGGTGTGGTCCAGGGCGAACTGCCCGACTTCACCGGCCTCAAGGCCGAGGTCCTCGGGCACTTCGGGGAGACGGACGAGAGCGTCCCGCCGGCCGCCCTGGTCGCGCTGCGCGACGGCATCCGCGAACAGGCCGGTGTCGAGGCCGACTTCCGTACCTACCCGGCCGGCCACGCGTTCTTCAACGACCAGCGTCCCGAGGCGTACCACGCCGAGTCGGCGGACCGCGCCTGGCGCAGCACGCTGGAGTTCCTCCACTCCCAGCTGGGCTGACCGCGCTCCGCGGGGGCGGCACCCGGGACGGGGTGCCGCCCCCGCGGTCTCACGGCGCGAGCAGCCGCAGCCAGCCCGCCGACCGCACGACGCCGTCCACGGGCAGGGCGCAGGCGCCCTGGAACGTCCGCACCGCGGCGGCCGTCGCCGTACCGAACGCCCCGTCCACCGCGAGCGCCGCCCCGTGGGTGTTGAGCAGCGACTGGGCCGACGACACGGCGGGCCCGGCGTCGCCCTGGGCCAGCGGCGCCACGACGAGCGCCTGCCACGTCGCGGATCCGACGGCGCCGTCCACCGGCAGGGCGCGGGCGCCCTGGAAGGACCGCACCGCGGCCGCGGTCGCGGTACCGAACACCCCGTCCACCGCGAGCGCCGCGCCGCGCGCGTTGAGCAGGTACTGCGCGGCCTTGACCCGGCTGCCGCTCTGCCCCTGCGCCAGGTACGGCCAGTCGGCGGCGGGCGTGCCGAGGCCCGCGGGGAGCGGGAAGGGCAGCGGGACCAGCAGTTGGGTGTTGCGGGCGTCGACCGTGCCGCGCCGCTTGTCGATGCCGCGGGCGACCGCCTGGATGTCGTTGACGGCCAGTTCGCGGGCGAGGGAGGCGAGCGCGGCCGGGGAGCCGGTGTCGCCGCCGTAGGACACCGGGGCGTCGGCGTCGATCATCGTGGTGAAGATCGACAGGGTGCCGTTGCCCTCGGCCACCTCCAGGATCCGGCTCTGGATCGGCCAGTCGATGTGCGAGGCGGTGTTGACCTCCCAGAAGCCGCCGCTGAGCGAGGCCGGCCAGGCGGGCCGGTGGGGGGTGACGGTGTTGGTGTGGGTGTGGCCGTCCACCATCAGCACCACGTTGGGGAAGCGCAGCAGCAGGGCACGCAGGTCGTCGCCGCCGTAGGGCGCGTCGTCGTCGGTGTTGTCCATGGAGTCGAGCGTGTGGTGGCAGAACACGACCACGAGCTTGTCGCGGACGCCCGGCTGCTGCACGACGGCCCCGGGCCCGCTGCCGCCCGGACTGGCCAGTTCGTACCGGGAGGAGACGGCCTTCAGGCGCCCCTCAAGCCATGCCCACTGCTCCTCGTCGAGGGCCCCGTCGGCCCCTCCGCCGGGATTGGTGGTGTCCAGGACGAGGTACTGGAAGAGGTCGTCCGGCGCCGAGGGCACGGCGTAGTAGGCGCGGTTCGCGCCGGAGGTGAAGCCGTGGCCCGCGGGGGTGCCGGTGGTGCGGAAGTGCTCGGCGACGAACTCGCTCCGGGACAGCAGCCGGCGGGCGGAGTCGGCGGTGACCTTCGCCGTGGCGAGGGTGAAGTCGCCGGTGAGGATGTCCGTCAGCAGTTCGACGTAGTAGCCGAGTCCGTTGTCGAGGACGTCGGGCACGCCCTCGACCTTGGTCAGCTTGGTGGAGCCGGTGGCGATGCTCTTCAGCGGGTCGAACGGCAGCGTGTCGGGCGGGACGTTGCCCTGGACGAGCCCGTCGTGGTTGCCGTAGGCGGCGTACCAGGGCGTGCCGAGACCGGTGGCGGCGAAGGGCCGGCGGGCGGCGGAGAGAAGCCCGGTGACCAGGGGGAAGCCGGCCAGGTCGTTGTTGTCGGGGGGCGACTGCCGTACCTCGGGGTGCCAGTAGTGGACGTCGGCGCCGAACGCTCCGGCGGCGACGCTCTCGTCCTTGGCGAGGTTGCCGGAGTCCGGCCGCACGCTGTTGCCGTCGAGCAGGTCGATGTACCAGCGGGCCTCGTTGTACTGGCAGTTGTCCACCGCGTCGCCGGTGACGACGGTGAAGGCCAGTGGGGCGCCCGTCCTCGGGCCGCGCCCGGTGCGTCTGATCGCCCGGCACATCGCGTCGGTGGTCTGCGTCGACAGGAACTCGTGGGCCCGGTAGGCGGATTCGGTCGGGTACGAGTTGTAGTGCGGCGGGCCGTAGTCGGCCAGGCGGTCCAGGCACTCCACGCGCAGCGGTGACTGGTCGTCGACGATGTGCAGGTCGGACATCTGGGCGAAGGCGGCGAGCGACCGGGTCACCACGGGGGCGGTGACATCGGTCAGGTCCCGCCGGATCAGATGGGGTTCGCCGGGCCCGGCGACGACCGCCCGGTAACCGCGGCCGAGGTCCGGGCCGCGCTGCAGCGTCCGGTCCACGGTGGACAGGACGGAGGCGGCACTGTCGCCGGCCGCCGTCGCGGCGAGGGCCACGCCGAGTGGGCCGCGCAGATCGACGGCGGCGGCCACCACACTCGCGGCGGTCACCGTCAGCATCCTTCGACGAGAAAGGGACATTCCGAATCCTGTTCGGTCGTCAGCCGCCGTGCCGGGGCAGCACGGCATGGCGAGGGGACGGGAGGGGGCGCGCCGGTCCTTCGGTGGGCCGCCCCGCGGACACGCGGAGGGGCACGGAACGGAGTGGGGGGGGGAGAGCGAACCGTGGAGGGGAACGGGCATGCGGGGGCGGGCACGGACCGGGCCCGACCAGGGTGGCCCACGGGGACCGTGGACCGCAAGGAGTGGTACAGCCACTCAGTCACTGATCCGTGGCACCCCCTGCGCCAAAGGGGTGCGCTCCAGGCAATTCCCCTGCGCGGGGCAGGAGTTCAGCTCTCCGCAGCCGGCCGGCCCCTGCCGTTTGGCAGCGCGTCCGCGACCGCCCGGACCGCCTCCTCCGGGCTCGACGCGCGCAGGGGGACCCCGTCCCCGGCGTCCGCTGCGACGTCCCAGCCGCCGAGGACCACCGTGGGCCTGCCGGTGCGCATCGCGAGCGCCACCTCACTCAGGGTGCCCCAGCTCCCGCCGACGGCGATGACCGCGTCGGCGGCGGCCACGACGAGCCCGTTGCGCAGCTCACCGAGCCCGGTGGGCAGGCAGACCGTCAGGAAGGGGTTCCCCTCGGCACGCTCCCGGCCGGGCAGCAGCCCGACGGTGACGCCGCCGTGCGCCCGGGCGCCCTCGCACGCCGCCTCCATCACACCGCCGAGGCCCCCGCAGACCACCACCGCTCCCCGCAGCGCCAGCAGCTCGCCCACCCGCCGGGCGTGCGCGCGCTCACGCTCCCCGGCGGTCCCAGGGCCCACCACGGCCACATAGCCCGGCGTCATACCGTCCCCCGATCGCCTCGCAGCGTTTGACATGGCGGATATCCACAGATATTTGCTGTAGATGTGACTTCCCGCCACTTCGCCTCCCGCGTCTCCCTCGCCTTCCTCGCGACGACACTGGCCGTCGCCGCCTGCGACACCCACCGCTCGCCCGACAGCTCCTCCACGGCCCGCGCGATGTCGGCCAGGACCGCCGCCGCGAGCACCCCGTCGTGCGCCCAGCGCGTCGAGGCGGCCATGAACGACACCCAGCGGGTGGGCCAGCTCTTCATGGGCGCTGCCGTACTCCCCACGACGCCCAAAGCCGACCTCAACGCGATGAAGACCTACGCCGTCGGCTCGGTGATGCTCGCGGGCCGCAGCACCGCGGGGGTGACGAAGATCCGGGCCTTCGCCGACCAGTTGCAGGGCATGCGGCAGACCGTCGCAGGGCAGCGGGTCGGGCTGCTGATCGCCACGGACCAGGAGGGCGGCCAGGTACAGGTCCTCAAGGGCCCCGGCTTCTCCACCATCCCCAGCGGGGTCACCCAGGGCAAGTACACGACCACCTACCTGCGGCAGCAGGCCGCGACCTGGTCGGCCCAACTGCGCAGCGCGGGCGTGAACGTCAACCTCGCGCCGGTCGCCGACATCGTTCCCGCCTCGCTGGGCACCGCCAACGCCCCGATCGGCAAGTACGGCCGGCAGTTCGGATCGACCTCCGCCGTGGTCTCCCCGCACGTCACGGCCTACGTCCAGGGCGCCACCCGCTCCAAGGTGCTCACCACGCCCAAGCACTTCCCGGGCCTGGGCAGTGTGCGCGGCAACACCGACGTCACCGCCGGGGTGACCGACACGACCCTGACCCGCACCGGCGCGAACGTCGCCCCGTTCAAGGCCGGCATCGGGGCCGGAGCCGCACTGGTGATGATCTCCACCGCGATCTACAAGCGGATCGACGCCGCGCACCAGGCGGCGTACTCCTCGGTGGTCATCAGCGGGATGCTCCGCAAGGACCTCGGTTTCAAGGGGGTCGTCATCTCCGACGACCTCGGCAAGGCGGCCTCCGCGCAGTCCCTCGCCGTCGGCAAGCGCGGGCTCGCCTTCCTGCGGGCCGGCGGGGACCTCGTGCTGACCGTGCAGCCGACGGGCATTCCCGCCATGGCCGAGGGCATCCGCTACGCCATGCGGCACGAACCGGCGGTGCGCACCCGGGTGCACGACAGCGTCCTGCGCGTGCTGGCCGCCAAGGAGGCGGCGGGCGTGCTCACCTGCACCGCCTGAGGACCACTGCCCGGTGCGCCGTCGCCGCCACGAAATACCGCCGTTCGCGGCGTGGCGGCGACGGCGTACCGGCGCCGGGCGGTGGCAGGGTCGGTCCATGGAACGTCCCGCCTCCCCCACCCGCCGCGCACCGCGCCGGCTCGCCCGCCTCGCCCTGGCCGCCGGGGCCGCGGCACTGGTGCTGCCGGTCGTCGTCGCCGGGCTGAAGAGCCTTCTGCTGGTCGCCGTGGCCTTGGCCGGCACCGGGATCACGGCGGCCGGTGTCTGGTGGGTGCTGACCCGGCGCGGAGCGGTCAGAGTGCTGGCCGTGGCCCTGACCGTGGCGGCACCGGTGGCCGTGCTCCTCTACTACGCCCACGCGGACCTGCTCTGGGTGGTGCTCACCTCGCTCGCGCTGTGGATCCTGGCGCTGAGTTGCGGGCGTGCCGCGGTGCACGGGGCCGGTCAGGAGGAACGGCGCGTCCGCGAACGGCGTGCTCCCCCGCCGCGGCGCCCGTTCGTGATCATGAACCCGCGCTCCGGCGGCGGAAAGGTCGCACGCTTCGGCCTGAAGGAGAAGGCCGAGGCCCTGGGCGCCCGGGTGACGCTGCTCGACCCGGACCACCCGCAGGACGTGGCCGCCCTCGCCCGCGCGGCCGCCGACGAGGGCGCCGACCTGCTCGGCGTGGCGGGCGGCGACGGCACGCAGGCGCTGGTCGCGGCCGTCGCCGCGGAGCGCGGGCTGCCCTTCCTCGTGATCAGCGCGGGCACCCGCAACCACTTCGCCATGGACCTGGGGCTCGACCGGGAGGATCCGGCGGCCTGCCTGGACGCGCTCACCGACGGCGTGGAACTCCGTGTCGACCTGGGCTTCGTGGACGACAGGCCCTTCGTCAACAACGTCTCCTTCGGTGCCTACGCGGCCGTCGTGCAGAGCCCGGCCTACCGCGAGGACAAGGTCGGCACGATCCTGGAGATGCTGCCGGACCTGCTCACCCGGCGCACCGGCAGCGGGCTCACCGCCCGGGCGGGCGCGACCGTGCTCCACGAGCCGCAGGCCGTCCTGGTGAGCAACAACCCCTATCGCACCGGGGACCCGGCGGGGCTCGGCCGCAGGGACCGGCTGGACACCGGCATGCTCGGGGTGCTTGGGGTGACCGTCGACAACGCGGCACAGGCGGCGGCCCTGCTGATGGGGCCGCAGGCCCCGGGGCTCAGCGCACTGACGGCACGTCAGGTCATCGTCACCGCGGACGCACCGGCGATCGAGGCCGGCGTCGACGGCGAGGCGCTGCTCCTCCCCGTCCCCCTGCGCTGCGAAATCCGGCCCGGCGCCCTGCGCCTGCGCCTCCCCCGCAACCGCCCGGGCGTCCCCGTCACCGGCGCCCGCCTCGACTGGTCCCACTTGTGCACACTCGCCCTGACCACAGGCCACTGACCCGGACCGCCCGCAGCGGCCCGCCCCGTTCAGGCGCCTTCGCGACCGCACGACGGCCGGTCGCGCCCGCAGGCCAGAACGCAGCGCCCCCGCAGGCCCCGCCGCGCAGCAGCCTGCCCCCTGCAAGCCCAGACCAGACCGGCCCGGGCACCGGCGGCCCGAACAAGCAGGCATCCGCCTCGTCGCACGGCGGCCCGGACGTCCGCGAAGGGCGAAAGCCACAGCACAGGCGGCCCGCTCACGTCAGGGCCGTCCTCGGCGCCCGCGAGGCGAGCAGGAGCGCGGCGCCACCGCAGGCCGCGCCATCAGTAACGGCCCAGGCACCCGCAAAGGTGAAGGCCCGGCACGCAGAGCCAAGCCGCACTCGGCACCCGGCAACGGCCGCCCGGAGCAAGCAGGAACGAGGCCTCGCCGCATCGGCCCGGACGCCCGCGAAGCCGAAGGCCACAGCGCCGGCGGCCCACCCAAGCCCCGGTGTCAGGCGGGCCGAGCGGCCCAGGCACCCCGGCAACGACGGCCCGGAGCGAGCAGGAACACGCCCAGGTCAAGCCGCCGCCCGCGGGGCGGGCAGGGACTCGGGCCCGCAGCAGCGCGGCCCGGGGGCCCGGGAAGGCCACCGCACGCACGCGTCAGCGTCTGACCAGGCTGGAGTCGCGGACGACCAGTTCGGGCTGGAGGACGACCTGGCGGTGCCGGTGGTCGCGGCCCTGGGGGCCGGTCTCCTCCAGGAGCATCCCGGCCGCCATCGCGCCCATGGTGACCGCGGGCTGCCGCACGGAGGTCAGGGGCACGGCGGCCGCCGCCGCGAACTCGATGTCGTCGTAGCCGACGATGGAGATCTCGCCGGGCACGCTCACCCCCGCCGCGTACAGCGCCTGGAGCAGGCCGAGGGCGAGCAGGTCGTTGGCGCAGAACACGGCGGTGGGCCGCTCGGCGAGGCCGAGGAGGCGGTGGCCCGCGTCGCGGCCGGAGGCCACGTCCAGCCGCTCGGTGGGCAGTTCCCGCAGGACCTCCGCGGGCGCCCCGGCCTCGGCGATCGCGGCCAGGGCGCCCATGCGGCGGTCGCGGACCTGCTGGAGGTGGGCGGGGCCGCTGACGTACGCGATGCGGCGGTGCCCGGCCGCCAGCAGGTGGGCGAGCGCCATCCGGCCGCCCGCCACGTCGTCCACCGACACCGAGCACCCGTCGGCGCCCGCCGCGACCCGGTCCACCAGCACGAAGGGGATGCGGTGGCGCCGGAAGGCGGCCAGGTTCCCGGAGGTCCCGGCGTCGGCGGGCGTCACCAGGACACCGCGTACCCGCTGCTCGGCGAAGAGCGACAGGTACGCGGCCTCCTCCTGCGGGCTCTCGGCGCTGTTGCAGACCATCACGCCGAAGCCCGCCGCCCGGGCGGCCCGTTCTGCGCCGCGCGCCACGTCGACGAAGAACGGGTTCGCCATGTCGAGGACGAGCAGGGCCATGATGCGGCTGCGGCCCGCCCGCAACTGGCGGGCCGATTCACTGCGCACGTACCCGAGCCGGGTGATCGCGCGCTGGACCCGGGCACGGGTCGCCTCGGGAACCGAGTCCGGCCGGTTGATCACATTGGAGACCGTGCCCACGGAGACTCCCGCCTCCCGGGCGACGTCCTTGATCCCCACGGCCCGTGCCCTGTCCGTCACGCCGGCGCTCTCAGAACTTGAACTGGTCGACGTTGTCCTTGGTGAACACGGTCGGCTTGCCGAGCACCACGACGCCGTCCTTGCCGATGGTGTAGCTGCCCAGGTCGCCGGCCTTGAAGGTCTGCCCCTCGGCGCCGCTGATCTGGCCGGAGGCCAGCGCCACGGCGGCGTAGGAGGCGAGCGAGCCGAGCTTGGCCGGGTCCCACAGCTCGAAGGCCTCGACGGTGCCGTCCTTGACGTACGACCGCATGTCGTTGGGCGTGCCGAGGCCGGTCAGCTTGACCTTGCCCTTGTACTTCGAGCCGGACAGGTACTGGGCGGCGGCCTTGATGCCGACCGTGGTCGGGGAGATGATCCCCTTCAGGTTCGGGTACTGCTGCAGCAGGCCCTGGGTCTGCTGGAAGGACTGCTGGGCGTCGTCGTTGCCGTAGGCGACCTTGACCAGCTTGACGTCCTTGTACTTGGGGTCCTTCAGCTCGTCCTTCATGAAGTCGATCCAGGTGTTCTGGTTCGTGGCGGTCTGGGCCGCCGACAGGATCGCGATCTCGCCCTTGTAGCCGATCTGCTCGGCGAGCAGCTGCACCTCGGTGCGGCCGAGGTCCTCGGAGCTGGCCTGGGACACGAACAGGTCGCGGCACTCGGGCTTGGTGTCCGAGTCGTAGGTGACGACCTTGATGCCGTTCTTGCGGGCCTGGTTGAGCGCGGTGCACAGGGCGCCCGGGTCCTGGGCGGACACGGCGATGGCGTTGACCTGCTGCTGGGTCAGGGTGTTGACGTACGAGACCTGGCCGGCGGTGTCGGTGCCGCTGCTGGTGCCGACCTCCTTGTAGGTGGAGCCGAGCGCGTCGAGGGCCTGCTTGCCGCCGTTGTCGGAGATGGTGAAGTACGGGTTGTTGACCTGCTTGGGCAGGAAGGCGACCGTCAGGCCGGTCTTGGTGGCCGCGCCCGGGTCGGCGCTGGCGGCCTGGCTGGGGGCGGCGGCGCTGCTGCTGCTGCTGTCGCTGTCCTTCGAGGAGTTCTTGGTGGTCCCCCCGCAGGCGGTCGCACCGAGGGCGACCGCCGTGGTGAGGGCCAGGACGACGGTGGCGCGACGGGTGAGGGTTCTGCTGGACATGGTGATCCTTTCGCTGCCGGACGCGGGTACCGGAACACGGGGGATGGTGATGACGTGCGGGGGGAGGACATGCCGAGGAACGCCGGGGCGGTGAAGTGGGGTGCCCCGGAATCGAAGTGACGTGACGTCAGGACGGGGCGAGCACGGCCGGTGCCCGGTCGGCGGCCCTCCTGCGGGCCCGGGACTGCGCGATCTGGCGGCCGATCCTCGGGGCGAGGACGGAGATCACCAGGAGCACGCCGGTGACGACGATCTGGGACTGGGCGGAGACGTTGAGCAGGCTCATGACGTTCTGGCCCGCGCCGAGCAGGAACACGCCGGCGATCGCGCCGCCGAGGGTGCCCTTGCCGCCGTCGAAGTCGATGCCGCCGAGCAGCACGCCCGCGATGACGGACAGTTCCAGGCCGGTGGCGTTGTCGTACCGGGCGCTGGCGTAGTGCAGCGCCCAGAAGACGCCGGTGAGCGAGGAGATCACCCCGGTCGTCACGAACATGGCCAGCTTGGCCCGCTTGACCCGTACGCCCGCGAACCGGGCGGCCTCCTCTGAGGCGCCCACCGCGAACAGCGAGCGGCCGAAGGGGGTGGCGTGCAGGACGACGACGGCGATCAGCAGCAGCACGGCGAAGGGGATCGCCGCGTACGGGACGAAGGTCCCGTCGATCCGGCCGGAGCCGAAGTCGAGGTAGCTCTGCGGGAAGTCGGTCACGGAGTCGGCGCCGAGGACGATCTGCGCGATGCCGCGGTAGGCGGCCAGCGTGCCGATGGTGACGGCCAGTGAGGGCAGCCCGAGCCGGGTCACCAGCAGGCCGTTGACCAGGCCGCACACGGCGCCGAGCAGCAGGCACAGCGGGATGATCGTCTCGATCGCCATGCCGCCGTTCCACATCGCGCCCATGGCCGCGCCGGCCAGGCCCGCCGTCGAGCCGACCGACAGGTCGATCTCGCCGGAGACCACGAGCATCGTCATCGGCAGGGCGATGAGCGCGATCGGCAGGGTGTTGCCGATCAGGAACGACACGTTCAGCGCGTTGCCGAAGTTGCCGACGAAGGAGAAGGAGCAGATCAGCAGCACGATCAGCAGGGCGCCCACCGCCGTGTCCCAGCGGACCGCGCCGCCGAGGCGGGAGCCGTGGCCCGTGCCGGGCGCGGCGGCCGGAACGGGCGCCGGGGCGGCGGCCTTGGTGGTCTCAGGCATGGTGGGCACTCCTCATCTGTGCGGCCCGCTTGCGGAGGACGCCGGCCACCCGCAGCGCCAGGATCCGGTCGACGGCGATGGCGAGCAGCAGCAGGACGCCGTCGATGGCCAGCACCCACACCGAGCTGACGCCGATGGACGGCAGGACGCTGTTGATCGAGGTCAGCAGCAGGGCGCCGAGCGCGGCGCCGTAGACGGTGCCGGAGCCGCCGGTGAAGGCGACACCGCCGACCACGACGGCGCTGACGACAGTGAGTTCGTAGCCGCTGCCCGTGCCCGAGTCGACGTTGCCGAAGCGGGCGAGGTAAAGCGCGCCGGCCAGTCCGGCGAGCGCCCCGCAGACCACGTAGGCGATCAGGATGCGCTTGCGGACCGGGACACCGGCGAGCCGGGCGGCCTCCGGGCTGGAGCCGAGCGCGTACATGTCGCGCCCGCCGCGGTAGCTGCGCAGGTAGTAGCCGACCACGACGAGGACGGCGACGGTCAGCAGCGCCAGGTACGGGACCACCCACACGCCGTCGTGCCCGAAGTCGGTGAAGCCGCCGGGCAGGTCGCCCGCGGTGATCTGGCGGGAGCCGACCCAGATGGAGTCGATGCCGCGGACGATGTAGAGGGTGCCCAGGGTGACCACCAGGGCGGGGACCTGACCGAGGCTCACCAGGAGGCCGTTCAGGGCCCCGAAGAGCACACCGAGCGCGACCGCCAGCAGCACGGCGACCACCGGGTTGCCGCCGCCGTGCAGGTAGCTGCCCGCGGCGAAGGCGGAGATGCCGAGGACGGAGCCGACCGACAGGTCGACATTGCGGGTGATCACCACCATGGCCTGGCCGACGGCGACGAGCACCAGGATGGTGGCGTTGAGCAGGAGGTCCTTGACGCCCTGCTGGGACAGGAACGCGGAGTTGTAGAGCTGGGTCGCCGCCAGCATCACGACGAGCACGCCGAGCACGGCGAGCGCGCGGAGCCTGAGCACCCGGTCCAGGAAGCGCCGGGGCGCGGCCGGGGCGTCGTCCGCGACCGGCTGCACGGTGTCTGCGGTCACGGTCACGCCGCCCTCCTCGCGCGGCCGGTGGCCGCCGCCATCACGGTCTCCTCGGTCGCCTCGGACCGGGGGATCTCGGCCGTCAGCCGGCCCTCGTGCATCACCAGGACGCGGTCGGCCATGCCGAGGATCTCCGGCAGGTCGGAGGAGATCATCAGGACGGCGACGCCCTCGCCGGCGAGCCGGGACAGCAGCCGGTGCACCTCCGCCTTGGTACCGACGTCGATGCCGCGGGTGGGCTCGTCGACGATGAGCACCTGCGGCGCGGTGGCGAGCCACTTGGCCAGCACGACCTTCTGCTGGTTGCCGCCGGACAGGGTGCCGACGACGTCGGCCAGGCGCGCGTACTTCACCTGGAGCCGTACCGCCCAGTCCACCGCGCGGCTGCGCTCGGCGCTGCGGCTCATCAGCCCGGCCTTCGACGTGGCGCCGAAGCCGGTGAGGCCGATGTTGCGCTCGATGGACATGTCCATCACCAGGCCCTGGGCCCGGCGGTCCTCGGGGACCAGCGCCACGCCGGCGGCCATGGCCAGGCTCGGCGCACCGGCGCGCAGCGTACGGCCGTTGACGACGACCTCGCCGGCGTCCCGGCCGTCGACGCCGAAGACGGCGCGGGCGACCTCGCTGCGGCCGGCGCCGACCAGTCCGGCCAGCCCGACGATCTCGCCGCGGCGGACCTCGAAGGAGACATCGGTGAAGACGCCCTCGCGGGTCAGCCGCCGTACGCTGAGGGCCACTTCGCCGATCTCGGTGGCCTGCTTGGGGTAGAGCTCGTCGAGGTCGCGGCCGACCATGCGGCGCACGAGGTCGTCCTCGGTCAGCCCGTCGACGGGTTCGCTGGCGATCCAGGCGCCGTCTCGCAGGGTCGTGACCCGCTGGCACAGCGCGAAGATCTCCTCCAGGCGGTGGGAGATGAAGAGCACGGCGGCGCCCTGCTCGCGCAGCGACGTGACGACCCCGAAGAGCCGGGCGACCTCGCTGCCGGTGAGCGCGGCGGTCGGCTCGTCCATGATCAGGACGCGGGCGTCGAAGGAGAGCGCCTTGGCGATCTCCACCAACTGCTGGTCGGCGATGGACAGTCCGCGCGCGGGCTGGTCGGGGTCGAGGTCGACGCCGAGGCGCTCGAACAGCGCGGCGGCCGAACGGCGCACCGCCCGGTGGTCGACGCGGCCGAAGGAGCGGCGCGGCTGACGGCCGACGTAGATGTTCTCCGCCACCGACAGGTCGGGGAAGAGGGTCGGTTCCTGGTAGATGACGGCGACCCCGGCGTCGCGGGCGTCCCCCGGGCCGTGGAACTCGACCGGCTCGCCGTCGAGCAGCACCGTGCCCGTGTCCGGCCGGTGCACTCCCGCGAGTGCTTTGATCAGTGTCGACTTTCCGGCGCCGTTCTCGCCCGCGAGGGCGTGGGCCTCGCCGGCGTAGAGCCGGAGCGAGACGCCGCGCAGAGCACGGACGGCACCGAAGGACTTGCTCACCCCCTCGAGCGCGAGCACCGGAGTCGTCTCCGGTTCGGGGTGCGTCATTGCGCCCTCCAAGACATGAAATGTTTCAACGGAGTTGCCGGGAAGCTAGCTCTGCCCGTCGCGTGCGTCAAGAGTCGCCGCAGTCCCCAGCTGACCTGCGGGCTCTCCAAACGCCCCGGTGAAGGCAGGGGCCGCGCCGCGCCATCAGCGACAACCCCCGTGATGACACGATTCAATAACGGGCCTGTCGACACCGCACGCCCCTTGACGCCACGGCGAGGGCATCGATAGCTTCGCAGCGGAATGAATCGATTCACTGATGAACGATTCCCCGGACCTCAAGAGGTGACCATGCCTGACTTCCCTGCCGTCAAGGCCGCACTCGCTGCCCAGCGGATCGAGACGCCCTCGTGGGGCTACGGCAATTCCGGCACCCGGTTCAAGGTCTTCGCCCAGGCCGGCGTCCCCCGCGACCCGTACGAGAAGCTCGACGACGCCGGAAAGGTCCAGGAGTTCACCGGTGTCGCCCCCGTCGTCGCCCTGCACATCCCCTGGGACAAGGTGGACGACTACGCCGCCCTCGGCCGCCACGCCGCCGACCGCGGACTGGAGATCGGCGCGATCAACTCCAACACCTTCCAGGACGACGACTACAAGCTCGGCAGCATCTGCCACCCGGACGCCGCGATCCGGCGCAAGGCCGTCGACCACCTGCTGGAGTGCGTCGACATCATGGACGCCACCGGCTCCCGCGACCTCAAGCTGTGGTTCGCCGACGGCACCAACTACCCCGGCCAGGACGACATCGTGGGCCGGCAGGAGCGCCTGGCCGAAGCCCTGGCCGAGGTGTACGGGCGGCTCGGCGACGACCAGCGGATGCTGCTGGAGTACAAGCTCTTCGAGCCCGCCTTCTACACCACCGACGTCCCCGACTGGGGCACCGCGTACGCCCACTGCCTCACCCTCGGCCCCAAGGCGCAGGTCGTCGTGGACACCGGCCACCACGCGCCCGGCACCAACATCGAGTTCATCGTCGCCCTCCTGCTCAGCCGGGGGAAGCTCGGCGGCTTCGACTTCAACTCCCGCTTCTACGCCGACGACGACCTGATGGTGGGCGCCGCCGACCCCTTCCAGCTCTTCCGGATCCTGCACGAGGTCGCCCAGAACGGCGGCTTCGCACCGGAGACGGGCGTCGCCTTCATGCTCGACCAGTGCCACAACATCGAGGCCAAGATCCCCGCGGTCATCCGCTCGGTGATGAACGTCCAGGAGGCCACCGCCAAGGCGCTGCTGGTCGACCGCGACGCCCTGCTCACCGCCCAGCGGTCCGGCGACGTGCTGGCCGCCAACGCCGTGCTCATGGACGCCTACAACACCGATGTGCGCCCGCTGCTGCGCGAGGTGCGCGAGGAGCGCGGCCTGGCCCCCGACCCGGTCGCCGCCTACCACGCCTCGGGGTGGCAGAAGCACATCGTCGCCGAGCGCGTCGGCGGCACCCAGGCCGGATGGGGCGCGTAGTCCCGGTCCCGTCCTACGTCCCCGAACCCCCTCCGTGAAGGAAACTCCCATGGCACCCGCCACCCACCCGGAAGTCGCCGCCCTCCTGGAGCGCGCCCACCGCCTGGGCGCCGACCCCCGCAACACCAACTACGCGGGCGGCAACGCCTCCGCCAAGGCCACCGAGACCGACCCCGTCACCGGCGGCCCCGTCGAGCTGATGTGGGTCAAGGGCTCCGGCGGCGACCTGGGCACGCTCACCGAGGCCGGCCTCGCCGTCCTGCGCCTGGACCGGCTGCGCGCGCTGACCGCCGTGTACCCAGGGCCGGAGCGCGAGGACGAGATGGTCGCCGCGTTCGACTACTGCCTGCACGGCAAGGGCGGTGCGGCGCCGTCCATCGACACCGCGATGCACGGCCTCGTCGACGCCCCCCACGTGGACCACCTGCACCCCGACTCCGGCATCGCGCTCGCCTGCGCCGCCGACGGCGAGAAGCTGACCCGGGAGTGCTTCGGGGAGAAGGTCGCCTGGGTCCCGTGGCGCCGCCCCGGCTTCCAGCTCGGCCTGGACATCGCCGCGATCAAGGAGGCCAGTCCGGAGGCGGTCGGCGTCGTCCTCGGCGGCCACGGCATCACGGCCTGGGGCGCCACATCCGAGGAGTGCGAGGCCAACGCCCTGTGGATCATCCGCACCGCGGAGGAGTACCTGGCCGGCCACGGCAAGGCGGAGCCCTTCGGCGCCCCGCTGCCGGGCTGGGAGCCGCTGCCGGAGGCCGAGCGGCGCGCCCGCGCCGCCGCCCTCGCCCCGGTGCTGCGCGCCGTCGCCTCCCAGGACCGGCCCCAGGTCGGCCACTTCACCGACTCCGCGCCCGTACTGGACTTCCTCGCGCACGCCGAGCACCCCCGGCTGGCCGCGCTCGGCACCTCCTGCCCCGACCACTTCCTGCGCACCAAGGTGCGGCCCCTCGTGCTCGACCTGCCTCCGACGGCCCCGCTGGATCAGGCCGTGGCGCGCCTGGAGGAACTGCACGCCGCCTACCGGGCCGAGTACCAGGCCTACTACGACCGGCACGCCGGCGCCGACTCCCCGGCGATCCGCGGCGCCGACCCGGCGATCGTGCTCGTCCCGGGCGTCGGCATGTTCAGCTACGGCAAGGACAAGCAGACCGCGCGCGTCGCGGGCGAGTTCTACGTCAACGCGATCAACGTGATGCGCGGCGCCGAGGCGGTCTCCACGTACGCGCCGATCCCCGAGTCGGAGAAGTTCCGCATCGAGTACTGGGCGCTGGAGGAGGCCAAGCTGCGGCGCATGCCGAAGCCCAAGGCGCTGGCCGGCCGCATCGCCCTGGTCACCGGCGCCGGTTCGGGCATCGGCAAGGCCATCGCCCACCGCCTCGCCGCCGAGGGCGCCTGCGTCGTCGTCGCGGACCTGAACGCCGACGGCGCCCGGGACGTCGCCGCGGAACTGGGCGGCCCCGACAAGGCGGTGGCCGTCACCGTCGACGTCACGCAGGAGGAGCAGATCACCGCGGCGTTCGACGAGGCGCTGCTCGCCTTCGGCGGTGTCGACCTGGTCGTCAACAACGCGGGCATCTCCATCTCCAAGCCCCTGCTGGAGACCACCGCCCGCGACTGGGACCTCCAGCACGACATCATGGCCCGCGGCTCCTTCCTCGTCTCGCGCGAGGCGGCCCGCGTCATGGCGCGGCAGAAGCTCGGCGGCGACATCGTCTACATCGCGTCCAAGAACGCGGTGTTCGCCGGGCCCAACAACATCGCCTACTCCGCCACCAAGGCCGACCAGGCCCACCAGGTGCGGCTGCTGGCGGCCGAACTCGGCGAGCACGGCATCCGCGTCAACGGCGTCAACCCCGACGGCGTGGTCCGCGGCTCCGGCATCTTCTCCTCGGGCTGGGGCGCCCAGCGCGCGGCGACGTACGGCGTCCCGGAGGAGAAGCTCGGCGAGTTCTACGCCCAGCGCACCATCCTGAAGCGCGAAGTGCTCCCGGAGCACGTCGCGAACGCGGTCTTCGCCCTCACCGGCGGCGACCTCACCCACACCACGGGTCTGCACGTCCCGGTCGACGCCGGAGTGGCGGCGGCCTTCCTGCGCTGACCCGGACCCGGGGGCGACGGGGAGCCGGGGACCGCGGACGCACCCGCGGGACCCGGCTCCCGCGCCCCGCCGCCCTGTTGTCCCGCTGTCGTCCTGCTGTCCCCCACCCCACGACCACCCCGAGGACCCCCACGTGCCATTCGCCGCCATCGACCTCGGCGCCACCAGCGGCCGCGTCATCCTCGGCCGGGTCGCGCGGGACGACCTCTCCCTCACCGAGGTGCACCGCTTCGCCAACACGCCGGTGCGCCTGCCCGGCGGACTGCACTGGGACGCGCTCGCCCTCTTCCAGGGCGTACTGGACGGACTGCGCCGGGCCGGCGGGCAGCCGGACGGCGTCACCTCGGTCGGCATCGACACCTGGGCCGTCGACTACGGCCTGCTCGACGCCGACGGCGCCCTGCTGGGCAACCCGTTCCACTACCGCGACAGCCGCACCGACACCGTCGCCGCCCGCGTCCGGGAGAGCATCGGCGCGCGGCGGCTGTACGAGGTCACCGGGCTGCAGCACCTGCCCTTCAACACCGTCTACCAGCTCGCCGCCGCGTCCGGTACGGCGCAACTGGCCGCCGCACGAACCCTGTTGCTCATGCCCGACCTGCTGACCCACTGGCTGACCGGCACGATCGGCGCCGAGGAGACCAACGCCTCCACCACCGGCCTGTTCGACGCCCGCACCGGCACCTGGTCGGCGGAGCTCGCCGACCAGGTCGGTCTCGCGCCCGGGCTGCTGCCGCAGCTGCGGGCGCCCGGCGACCCCGCGGGCACCCTGCTCCCCCACGTCGCCGCCGCCACCGGGCTGCCGGAGACGACCAAGGTGGTCACCGTCGCCTCGCACGACACCGCCTCGGCAGTCGCCGCCGTCCCGGCCACGGAGCCCGGCTTCGCCTACATCTCGTGCGGAACCTGGTCGCTGGCCGGCCTCGAACTGGAAGCGCCCGTGCTCTCCGAGGCCTCCCGCGCCGCCAACTTCACCAACGAGCGCGGGGTCGACGGCACCGTCCGCTATCTGCGCAACATCATGGGCATGTGGCTGCTGGAGGAGTGCCGGCGCACCTGGGCCGCGCGGCCGGCCGGCGCGCCGTCCCTGCCGGCGCTGCTCGACCAGGCCGCCGCGGCACGGCCGTTCGCCGCCCTCGTCGACCCCGACGACCCCGCCTTCCTGCCGCCCGGCGACATGCCCGCCCGCATCCGCGACTTCTGCCTGCGCACCGGTCAGCGGCCGCCCGAGAGCCCCGGCGCCGTCGTCCGCTGCATCCTGGAGAGCCTCGCCCTCGCCCACCGGCGCACGCTGCGGCAGGCGGCCGCGCTCGCCGACCGCGACATCACCCATGTCCACATGGTCGGCGGCGGCTCACGCAACGAACTGCTGTGCCGGCTCACCGCCGACGCCACCGGCCTGCCCGTCGTCGCGGGACCCGCCGAGGCGACCGCCCTGGGCAACATCCTCGTCCAGGCCCGCGCCCACGGCCTCGTCGGCGACGGCCTCCCGGCCCTGCGCGCCCTCGTCGCCGCCACCCAGCCTCTGCGCCGCCACGAACCGGGCGGGGACCGGGCGGCCTGGGACGCCGCCGAGGCCGCCGTCGAGGGATTCGCCGCGGCACGGGCCTGAGCCACCGCGGCCGGGGCACCGCGGGCCGGGCCCGCCCCGGGAGCCCGGCTTAGGCTGGGACCATGCGGAGCATCCGCGGGCTCGCACGGCACACCTGGGTCTGGTGGCTGCCGATCGTGCTGGCGGTCGTGGACATCGCGCTGGACTTCGCCTTCCTCAGCCGCGAGCCGATCAGCTTCCTGCTGACCGGGGTACCGCCGCTGGCGGCGGCCACCCGCACCCCCCGTGCCACGGCGGCGCTCACCGCGCTCTGCCTGGCACTCCAGATGTGGATGGCGTCGCTGCGCCCGGGGCACTTCGGGGAGGAGCACCACGTCGCCCTGTATCTGGCGACCCTCGTCATCGGGGCCGCCAGCGTCGCCCTCGCCGCCCAGCGCGAACGCACGAAGGCCCACCTGATCCGCGCCAACTCCGTCGCCGAAGCCATGCAGGCGACCCTGCTGCGCCCGGTCCCGCCCGCGCTGGGCCCCGTGCGCGCCGCGGGCTTCTACCAGGCTGGTGAGCACGGCACCCTGGTCGGCGGCGACCTGTACGACCTGGTGCGCACCCCGTTCGGCGTCCGCGTGATCGTCGGCGACGTACGCGGCAAGGGCCTGGAAGCGGTCCGTACCGTCTCCGCCGTGCTCGGCGGCTTCAGGGTCGCCGCGCACGAGCACCAGGACCTCGCCCTGCTCGCCCAGCGGCTCGAACTGAGCCTCGCCCGCAACGTGGACGACATGCTCCAGGACGCGGAACTGTTCGTCACCGCCGTCCTCCTGGAGTTCCCCGAGGCCGGCGCGGACGGCCCGCAGGTCCGGGTCGTCGACCGGGGCCATCCGCCGCCCCTGGTCCTCGGGGGCCCCGACGGGCCGCGGTGGCTGTCCACCCGCCCCGCACCGCCGCTCGGGCTCGGCGACCTCTCCCCCCGTCCCGCGGCCGTCACCTCGCACCCGCTGCGCAAGGACGAGGTGCTCGTCGTCTGCACCGACGGCGTCACCGAGGCACGGGACCCCGACGGCACCTTCTACCCGCTGCCCGAACGCCTGGCCGCGCACTTCGCCGCACCCGCCGTGCCCGAACCGGAGACGGTCGCCGCCTTCGTCCGCGACGACGCCGAACGCTGGGCCGACCACGTCGACGACGACCGCATGCTGCTCGCGCTGTCGCTCTCCGGCGGGACCGGGGACCCTCACTGACAGAGGATGTCAGGGACCCTGCGCACCATGAGTGCCTGTGAGCACCCACCGAACGCACGCCCTGCTGCTGCCCGCCGTCTTCGTCACCTCGCTCGGCAACAACATCCAGCTGATCGCCGCCGCCCTGCTCATCGTGCGGGCCCAGGGGTCGGTGCTGGACGTGGGATGGCTCTTCATCGCCGTCGCCGTGCCGCAGGCCGTGCTCTCCCCCCTGTTCGGGCGGCTGGCCGACCGCTTCGACCGGCGGACGCTCTGGGTGGCCTGCGACGCCCTCAGCGCGCTGGCCGCGCTCGCGATGCCGCTGGGGCTGGCGCTGGGCGGCCCGCGGAACGCGGTCGTCTACGGCAGCAACTTCGTGCTCGCGGTGATCGCGGCACTGTTCGTGCCGGTCAGCGCCGCACTCGTCAAGGAAAGGGTGCCGGCGCGGGAGTTGCGGCGGTTCAACGCGCACTACGAGATGGCCCTGCAGAGCGGGATGCTGCTGTCGGCCACCGTCGGCGGCATCGCCCTCCAGTTCTTCGGACCCACCCCGCTGTGCGTGTTCAACGGCGTCACCTTCGCCGTCTCCGCGGTGCTCGTCCTGGCGACCGGGCGCGCCGGACGGCAGGCCGCCGCCCCGAAGGCCGCGGCGGCCGGTGCCCCGTGCCCGCAGGCGCCCGTCCGCCCACCGCTCGGCCCGGTGATCATGCTCTACGCGCAGGGCAGCGTGGTCGTCACCGTCTTCAACGCGCTCATGCCGGTCCTCGTCATCGCCGACCTCCACCGGGGGCCGGCCGTGGTCGGCGTGGTCGACGCGCTCGGCGGCGCCGGCTTCCTGGTCGCGGCCGCCGCCTACCGGATCACCGGCGCCCGCCTCGGCGACCTGCGGCTCGCGCTGGCCGGCTTCCTGCTCTGCAATGTCCTGTTCGCGGCCCAGCCGCGCTTCGGCGTGCCCGGACTGCTCCTGCTCGTACCGCTCGGCGCCTTCCTCTTCGGCCAGGCCCGCATCGCGTCCCGCACGCTGCTCATGGCCTCGGTGGACGAGCACCGCGTGGGGCGCGCCTTCGGCGCGGCCAACGGCTGGGGGCTCGCCGCGACCGTCGCCGTCATGCTCGGCACCGCCACGGTCACCGCCCGCGCCGGAACCCCCGCGGGCTTCGCCGCCGTCGCCGCCGTCAGCGCCCTCGCCTCGGTCGCCTCCGCGACCTGGCACCGCGCGGCCCGCCGGTCAGCCCACCTCGCCCGGTCCCTCGCGCCCGCCCCCGCGGCGGACCTCGCGGACCGGCGCCCGACGTGAGCGGCGGGGCACGGCGCCCGCAACCGCCGCGGGCCTCCCCGCCGCGACCTGGCAGTGCACCGCCCAAAAATGCCCGGTGCGTGGATGGGGCATCGGCAGGCAAACCGCAGGGGCTGAGCGCTTCGCGCGCATCACGTTCGGGGCGTCATAGCCGCCCGGCCGGGGGCGCACCGCGCCGCGACCCCGGCCGGGAACACGGGAGGAACAGTCGTGGCGGTCTACGCAGGGGCGTGAAGGACCTCGACGACTACGACTGTGGGGCGCTCGGGGATCACGGCACCGTCCGCGTAGTCGTGCGCCGTATAGACGCCGTCGCGAGTGCCACCGGGTTCCAGGACGCCGCTGTCCAGATCGAGCACCGCGTTGTAGCCCCAGGGTCCGGAAAGCCGGATGGTGACCTTGATGGTGGCCGGGTGAGGAGATGTGTTGGTGATGTCGACTGCCACCCAGAACGCGTCACCCGTGTCCTTGAGGACGGGCCGCCGCACGACGACGCCGTCCTTGGATGCGGCTATCGGTGCCTCATCTTTTCCGTTCGCGTTGGCCGCCTCTGAGGTGGGCGACGACGAGACCGACGGCGAGGGGCTTGACGCAGCAGTCGCTCGGACGGACGGGGGAGCTCCCGTGGGCCTCGTACCGGTGGCACTGGGCCATCACCGCCGGCACGGCGCCCTCAGCCGGTCCCGTACAGGGCGGCCAGGCCGCGTGCCGAGGCGACGATCAGGTCGCGGAGGGGGCGGGGTTCGAGGACTTCGAGGTCGGGGCCGAGGCGGAGGAATTCGCCGTGGGCGTGGCCGACGGACTCGATCGGCACCAGGGCGCGGACCCAGCCGTCGGTGTCGGGTTCGCCGCGTTCGGCGACGGCTCGCGCGACGGCGTGCGAGAGCAGCGAGGGCAGGCGTTCCGCCCCGCGCGGGGAGACCCGGATCAGGGCCTCGCCCTGGTGGAGCCGGGCGTGGAAGTCGGCGAGGTAGGCACGCCAGTAGCCCGTCAGGTCGAAGCCGGGTTCGGGCTCGAAGGCCTCGCCGAGCACGTCGACGGCGAGGATCTGGTCGACGCGGTACGTGCGCAGGCCGCCGTCGCCGCGTGCGACGACGTACCAGCGGCCGGCCTTGAGGACCAGGCCGTACGGTTCCAGGCGGCGCTCACTCTCGGCGGGCTCGCGCCAGCGGCGGTAGCGCACCCGTACCGCCTGCCGGTTCCACACCGCGTCGGCGACGGCGGGCAGGTGGGGGGTCTCCTCCCCGGGGCTGTACCAGCCGGGGGCGTCGAGATGGAAGCGCTCGCGGATCCGCTCGGCGGACTCCCGCAGCGCGGGCGGCAGGGCGGCGCTGAGCTTCAGCCGGGCCGCCGCCGCGGCCTCGCCCAGCCCGAGCTGGGCTGCGGGGTCGGGCAGCGCCGCGAGGAACCAGGCCCGGGTCTCCTCGGCGGTCAGCCCGGTCAGCCGGGTGCGGTAGCCGTCGACCAGCCGGTAGCCGCCCTCGGGGCCCGCGTCGCCGTACAGCGGTATGCCGGCCTCGTGCAGCGACTGCACGTCGCGGTAGATCGTGCGGACGGACACCTCGAGCTCGTCGGCCAGCTGCTGGGCGGTGAGCCGGCCGCGTGCCTGGAGGAGCAGGAGCAGGGAGACCAGCCGGCTGGCGCGCATGGCAGCAGTATCGGTGCCGCCACCGACACCGATTTGATGGCCCCCGGCCGAGCGCGCACTCTGGGGTAAGGAGACTTCGACGGGTGTGTGATCGGCGACGATGAACGCGAGTGGCGGCCCCGGCGACCCGGCCGGCACGGCCGTGGCGGTCGTCGGTGCGCAAGGGACGGTCACCGCGTGGAGCGAAGGGGCGCGCCTGCTGCTCGGGTACGCGTCCGCCGAGGCCGTGGGCCGCCCGGTGGCGGAGGTCTTCGCCCCGGCGGTCCTGGTGCTCGACCGGGAGTGGCAGAGCACCGTCGCCGTACACCACCGGGACGGCCGGCTGCTGGACCTGGAGGTCCGGGTCAGCCCCGCCCTCGACGGCGACGGGGAGCCGAGCGGCTGTGTCGTCACCGCGGTTCCGGAGGCGTCCGACGACGCCCTGGTGCGGTGGGCGTTCGAGCAGTCCCCGGCGTCCATGTCCCTGTACGACAGCGACCTGCGCCACCGGCGGCTCAACGGGACGGCGCTGGAGGCCATGGGGGACGTGCCCGAGGGGACGCTGCGCGGCACCCCGTACCAGGCGATCGTCCCGGAGGAGGAGACGGGGCACGGCTACGGCGACCACCTGCGCCAGGTCGCGGAGACGGGGCGGGCCACGCACTACGAGTGGTCCGCCCGCGATCCGGTCTCGATGCGCGACTACGCCTGGAACACCGACATGTGGCCGATCCGGGACCCCCGCGGGCGGGTCCGGGGCGTGGCGGTGGCGGCGTTCGACAGCACCGCCCAGTTCTGGGCGCGGCAGCGCCTCGTTCTGCTCAACGAGGCGGGCGCCGCCATCGGCACCACCTTGGACGTGGTCCGCACCGCCGACGAACTGGCCGAGCTGGCCGTGCCGCGGCTGGCCGACTTCGTCAGCGTGGACCTGCTGGACTCCGTGCTGCAGGGCGACGAGCCCTCGCCGGGTCCCGTGGACAGCGCGGTGGTGCTGCGCCGCGTCGCGCACCGCTCGCGGACCGACGAGGCGCCGGTCGGCGCCGTGGAGCTGGGCGAGGTGGACACCTACCCCGAGTTCTCCCCGCCGGCGCGCTGCCTGGCCGTGCTCAGCCAGGCGGGAAACGTCGACTTCTCGCTGTGGGTGGCGCAGAACGCGCTGCGCGACGCCAAGGTGCGCCAGTACGGCCTCCACACGGTGATGGCGGTGCCCCTGATGGCCCGCGGGGTCACCTTGGGCGTGGCCATCTTCGCCCGCGGCACCCGGCCGGAGGGCTTCATCGACGACGACATGACGCTCGCCGAGGAGCTGGCCGGGCGTGCCGCGGTCTGCGTCGACAACGCGCGCCGCTTCACCCGCGAACACGGCACCGCCCTGGCCCTGCAGCGCAGCCTGCTGCCGCAGCGGCTCGGCGACCAGCCCGCGGTGGAGGTCGCCTCCCGCTATCTGCCGGCCGGTTCCCAGGCGGGGGTGGGGGGCGACTGGTTCGACGTCGTCCCGCTGTCCGGCACCCGGGTCGCGCTGGTCGTCGGCGACGTGGTCGGCCACGGCATCCACGCCTCGGCCACCATGGGACGGCTGCGGACGGCGGTGCGGACCCTGGCCGACGTCGACCTGCCGCCCGACGAACTGCTCACCCACCTCGACGATCTCGTCGTCCACCTGAACTCGGGGGACGAGACCCCCGAGGACAGCGGCCGGTCGACCAGCACCGAGGTCGGTGCGACCTGCCTGTACGCGGTGTACGACCCCATCTCGCGCCGCTGCTCGATGGCCAGCGCCGGGCACCCGTCGCCCGTGCTGCGGCTGCCCGACGGGACCGTGGAGGTCCTCCCGGTGTCGGCGGGCCCTCCGCTGGGCGTGGGCGGGCTGCCCTTCGAGGCGACGGAACGGGAGCTGCCGGAAGGCAGCATCCTCGCCCTCTACACCGACGGTCTGATCGACAGCCGGGACTTCGACCTGGACGCGGGCCTGGCGCGGCTGCGCACCGCGCTCGCCGCTCCGGCACCGTCCATCGAGTCGGCCTGCGACACGATCCTGAAGTCGCTCCCGCCGGACCGGCCGGTCGACGACGTGGCGCTGCTGCTGGCCCGCACCCGGGCGCTGAACACCGCCCAGGTCGCCGTCTGGGACGTGCCCTTCGACCCCGCCCACGTCGCCGAGACCCGGCAGGCCACGGCCGAACTGCTGCGCGCCTGGGGCATGGAGGACGCGGTGCACGTCACCGAGCTCGTGGTGAGCGAGCTCGTCACCAACGCCATCCGGCACGGGTCGCCGCCGGTCCAGCTGCGGGTGATCCGCGACCGCTCCCTGATCTGCGAGGTCTCCGACGGCAGCAACACCGCCCCGCACCTGCGCCGGGCCCGCTCGGACGACGAGGGCGGGCGCGGTCTGCTGCTCGTCGCGCAGCTGACACAGGCGTGGGGGACGCGGCAGGCCGCCACCGGCAAGACGATCTGGGCCGAGCAGGCGCTCTGACCGGTGGTCCGCCGGGGCCCGGCCCCGCCCGCGTCGCGCCCGGCCTGACGAGGTGTCAGACTCGGCCCATGATCGCCCGTTGCCGTCCGACCGTCCTGCACTGGACGGTCGTCGTGCCGGTGCTCTCGGTCGTGGTGCTGGCCCTCACCTGGAAGCGCTCGCTGCCGGTGGCGGTGGTCGTGGTGGTGGCCCTGTTCCTCGCGACCGCGGTGCTCGCGGCCGTGCACCACGCGGAGGTGGTGGCACACCGGGTGGGCGAGCCGTTCGGCTCGCTCGTGCTGGCGGTGTCGGTGACCGTCATCGAAGTGGCGCTCATCCTCACACTGACGGCGGACGGCGGCCCGAAGAGCGCAGGCCTCGCCCGGGACACCGTCTTCGCGGCCGTGATGATCACCTGCAACGGCATCATGGGACTGTGCCTGCTGGTCGGCGCGCTGCGCCGCCGCGTGGCGGTCTTCCACCCCGAGGGGACCGGGGCGGCCCTGGGCTCCGTGGCGACCCTGGCAACCCTCAGCCTGGTCCTGCCGACCTTCACCACCAGCGCCCGGGGCCCGCAGTTCTCCACGCCCCAGCTCGCCTTCGCCGCGCTCGCCTCCCTGGTGCTGTACGGGCTGTTCGTGGCCACCCAGACCTTCCGCCACCGCGACTACTTCCTCCCGGTGACCTCCGCCGGCCACGTCGTCACCGACGACGAGCACTCCGTGCCCCCCACCACCCGGGCCGCGCTGTTCAGCCTCGCCCTGCTGGCCGTCGCGCTGATCGCGGTGGTGGGCCTGGCCAAGGTGGAAGCCCCCACGATCGAGCACGGTGTGGCCGTCGCCGGACTGCCCTCCTCCTTCGTGGGCGTGGTCATCGCACTGCTGGTGCTGCTGCCGGAGACGATCGCCGCGGTGCGCGCCGCCGCCCGGGACCGGGTGCAGACAAGCCTCAACCTCGCGCTCGGCTCCGCGATGGCGAGCATCGGACTCACCATCCCCGCGGTGGCGGTCGCCTCGTTCTGGATGCCGGGCCCCCTGGTGCTGGGGCTCGGCGCCACGCACATGGTGCTGCTGGCGATCACCGTCGCCGTCGGAACGCTGACCGTGGTCCCCGGCCGGGCCACGCCCCTTCAGGGCGGCCTGCACCTGGCCCTGCTGGCGGCCTACATCGTCCTGGCGATCAGCCCCTGACGCCCGGCCGCGCCCTCACAGCGAGTGCGCCACAACACGGCCCGCCAGCACCGCCTCCACAAAGGGCTCGGGCGGCGCGTAGTGATGGACCAGGACGTAATGCGCGACCATGTCCGGCGCGATCAGCCAGGTGTCCGCGTCGACGGACCGGACGCGGACCTCGCCGTGACCCACAAGGATCCGCTCGCGTCCCCGGGCCACAGTGACGGGATGGGCCCGCCGCCCGCCCCCCAGGAAACGCCGGCGGCACAACCCGCAGCCGTACCAGCCGTGCGTGATGGCGAAGCGGTGGTCACGGCAGAGCGCGAACAGCCGGTCCGCGAAGACCTCGTCGGGCTCGGCACAGGTGAAGGGGTGGGCCGGGTCGAGCCACCCGACCGCGCGCGCGGAGACCTCGGACGGAATCGTCTCGGTGAAATAGCCGTACGAACTCAGGTCCTCGTAGTACGTCATGCCGCCCCTCCGCGGGCTCCGCGCCGCGCGCGGTACCGGTTCAACCGCGGGAAAGCGTCCAGCACACGGACCGCCCGGTCAATCACCCGTTCGCCCGGCGCGTCCCGCCCACCACGAGTGCCGACGCGCGTCGGCGGCGCGAACAGGCCGCCCACGGCACGGGCAGGACAGCGCGAGAAGGACCCGAAAGAGATCACGGACGGACGGGTGTCCCCCGCCTCCACGGCTCAGCCGGTGATCTTGTGCGCGTCCGGAGCGCCCGTCTCCGCACCCGGGGTCCCGGCAGCGGCGTGCGCCGTGGTCCCGGCCGCTTCCGGGGCCTCCTCGCGCGGGGCGGGCAGGGCGCCCTTGCGGCGCAGCCAGTCGCCGAACAGCCCATGCACCGCCCGCGCGCCCACCAGCCGCTCCTCGGGGCCCGGCCCCTCCAGCTCGTACGGATGCAGCAGGAACGCGCGGCTCTGATCGCCGCCCAGCCCGCCGTGCGAACCGACCTGCTCCTCGAAGGCGTGCACCGCGTGCGTCACCGGATCGTAGGCGGAGTTGACCATGATGTCCGCCGCATGCGGGAACCCGGCCGTGCGCCGCACAGCCGCGACCGCGTGCGGCCCGAACGGCGCCAGCGGGTCGGGGCCGGTGACACGGCCGCTGTCCAACTCGTGCTCCCCGCCTCCCGGACCCAGCACCAGCGGCCCGCGCACGGTGTCCTGGACCAGCAGGAAGCCGATGCCCGGATGCTCGGCCAAGGTGCGCAGCAGCGCCGGATGACGGGCCTCGATGCGGGCCCGGTCCGCGCGGCCGGGAAGGTCCGGGAAGGAGATCAGCCCGAGATTGCCGGACGCCAGCACCACCGGATCCGTGGACGGCCCCGCCGTCGCGTGCTCCTCCTCGGTGTGCCGGCCCCCCTCCGGACGGTTCAGCGCCGCACGCGCCGCCGCACGCGCCTCGGCCCCGCTCACCGTACGCCGGGCCCGGCGCCGCACCGGCAACCCGCACCCGGCACGGACCAGGTCCTTCAGGGTCAGCCCGTAGGCGCTCTCGAAGGTCTCCCCATGGCTCTGCCCGTGATCGGACAGCAGCACCAGCCGGTAGGGCCGGGGGGCGTACCGCGAAGCGTCCGCGATCATCCGCACGACCCGGTCCAGGCGCCGCAGCACGCGCATGGCGTCCCGGCTGCGCGGGCCCGAGTGATGGGCCACCTCGTCGTAGGCGACCAGGTCCGCGTAGACGGCGGTACGCCCCGCGAGCATGTCGCCGACCACCGCCGCCGCGGCGACATCGCGCTCAACGACCGTCGCGAAGGCCCGCAGGAACGGGTAGAGCCCGCCGCGCCGCACCCGCGGGCGGTCGCCCCGCAGCCGGGCGCCGACCGACTCGCCGATCTCCCGCACCACCTCGGCCACGAAGGAGGCCGCCGTACGCACCGCGTTGGCCGGGTCGGAGAAGTACGCGAAGTAGCCCGTGCGCGAGCCGGTCTCCCCCACCCGGGCCGCGCGCGCCGCGGCGGCGGCCCCGTCCCGTCCCCGGCCGCGGGAGACCCGGGCGGCCGCCGAGGCCGCCAGGGCGCGGGCCATCGCCCGCCGGTCCGCGGAGAAGCGCCGCCGCCGGGTCGAGACCGACATCACGAGGGCGAGCTGCTCGGCCCCGCCGCTGAAGAGGTTGCCGCGGCTGGCGCCGTCCGGGGCGAGCAGACCGGGCCGGCCCGTGCGGGCGACAGCGCGCCGCTCCAGCTCCGCGGCGCACGACGGCCGGTTGCAGACCATCACCTGCCCCGTCTCCTTCTCGTACCAGCGGAACGCCGGCACATCCGTGTCGGAGCCGTGCAGGATCGCCAGCTGGCTCGCCCCGGTCTGGCTGCTCCAGTCCGTGATCCACGGCACGAGGCGGTGGGTGCTGTCCAGCCACCGCGCCACGGTCTCCATCGCGGGCGGCCGCAACCGGCCGCCCCTGGTGGGCATCGGCCGCACCGCCTCGCGCAGCACGTCGTGCCCCACGCCGTCCAACTGCACGAAGACGAAGCCCGGTTCCTGCTCCGCCCGCGGCGCCTCGTCGACCCCGCCCCGAGGCCGCCGGCGGCGGCCCGCCAGCCGTGCGAGCCGGCGCCCGTACGCCGCGTCGTCGCGCATCGCCAGGGCCGTACTGGTGCCCGAGGAAGCCGCCGACATCACGGCGGCGATGACAACGGCCGTGGCGGGACTGATGTCGCCCTGCCAGTCCGGCGTGAAACGGAACGCGATCAGCAGCAGCGAGCCGTTGAGGAAGAACACCAGCAGCCCGAGCACAAAGGCGGGCACCAGCAGCACCGCACGCACCAGCACCGGCCAGACCAGGGCACCGAGCAGCCCGAACGCCCCCGCCGCCACAGCCGCGGTGATCGCGATCCGGGTCGGGCTGTCGCCGCCCGGCGACTGGATGCGGAAGTCCGGCAGGATCCCCGCCAGCGCGGCCATCGTCGCCGTCGACACCGCCCAGACCAGCAGCACGCGCGCGACCGTGTATCCGGCGGCCCGCCACCGATGCAGCACGGCCCACCTCACCTCACGTCCGAACGGCCTGCGACACCCCCAAGCCTGACACAACCCCTCCGGCGCATCCCAGGCGCGCCGGAGCATAGGCTCGGGGCGAGGCGAGGAGGCGGGCGTGGCGGTCGAGATCACCTGGTGGGGTCATGCGACGGTGACCGTACGGGACTCCGGGGTGCGGGTGCTCACCGATCCGCTCCTCGTCCCGCGCCTCGCGCACCTGCGCAGACGGCGCGGGGCCGTGCCGCCGCCCGGCGCGGCGCTCGCGGACGTCGCACTCGTCTCGCACCTGCACGCCGACCATCTGCACACCGGGTCGCTGGCCCGGCTCTCCCGCGGCACCCGGGTCCTGGTGCCGCGCGGCGCGTCCGCGGCGGTGCCCCGGCTGCGGCGGCTCGCGGCGGACCTGCGGCTGGACGTGACCGAGGTCGCCCCCGGCGACAAGGTGCGCGTGGGCGAGCTCACCGTGCGCGTGGTGCCCGCGGCACACGACGGACGGCGGCTGCCCTACGGGCCGGAACGCTCCCCCGCGCTCGGCTACGTACTGGAGGGCGAGGAGCGCACCTACTTCGCCGGGGACACCGGGCTCTTCGACGCCATGGCCGAGGAGGTCGGACCCTGCGACGCCGCCCTGCTGCCGGTCGGCGGCTGGGGCCCGTTCCTGGGCGCCGGCCACCTCAACCCGGCGCGCGCCGCCCAGGCCCTCGCCCTGCTGGCACCCCGCGCGGCGGTGCCGATCCACTACGGGACGTACTGGCCGATCGGCATGGACGCCGTACGCCCCCACGAATTCCACTCCCCCGGCGACGAGTTCGCCCGCCTCGCGGGGGACCTCGCGCCGGGCGTGGCCGTGCACCGGCTGGACCACGGACAGAGCCTGCGGCTGGAGGCGGCCCGGTGAGCGGCCTCAACGGCCTGAACGGCCTCGTGACGCTGGCCCAGCAGACCTCCACGGAGTCCACCCGGCAGGCCGTGGGCTACCCCTCGCTCTTCCTGCTCGTCGTCCTGGGCTCCCTCGTGCCCGTCGTGCCGACCGGGGCCCTGGTCAGCGGCGCCGCCGTCGTGGCCTTCCACCAGACGGCGCCGTTCTCGCTGGCACTGGTCTTCGTCGTCGCCTCCGGCGCCGCCTTCCTCGGTGACATCGCCCTGTACTGGCTCGGCCACCGCGGCGTGCACTCCCGGGGCGGCTCCCGCTGGCTGCGGCGGCTCCAGGAGCGCGCCGACCCCGCGCGCCTGGCCGACGCGCAGCGCCGGCTGGACGAGCACGGGGTCGCCGTCCTCGTGCTGTCCCGGCTGATCCCCGCGGGGCGCATCCCCGTGATGCTCGCCTGCCTCCTCGCCGAGATGCCCCCGCGCCGCTTCGCCCGCGGCGACATCCCCGCGTGCCTGGCCTGGGCGGCCGCCTACCAGCTCATCGGCATCCTGGGCGGCTCGCTCTTCCCCGAACCGTGGCAGGGCGTCGTCGTCGCCGTCGCCCTCACCTTCGCCGTGGCCGCCGCCCCCCAGATTTGGCGCCGCCTGCGCCCCCACCCCGACACCCCCGACCCCCACGACGCCTCGGCCCACTGACGGCCCCCGTGCGCGGTGCGCTGCGGCGCTGCGCGTCCGGTCGCCACCACGGAGCAGGCCCGTGTCGTTACGCGGCCGCAGGGCCGCGAGGTCGTCGCCGAAGCGGTGGCCACGGCGCCCCCGCATCAGCGGGCGATGCCGCGCACCACGGCGGGCCCGGCGCGGCCGCATGAAATTCTCGACCCTCGCATTACTTTGACCGGATCGGACGCCGGAAATTTCGGAATCGATCACTGGATCCCCGATCCTGCGAGGAGTTCGCCGCAGCCGCAGGGCGACCGGTCAGAAGGTGACGGTGGGGCCGTCCGACGAAGGCGGGCCGGGCCCTGCCCGCCTGCTCGGCTCCCTCGACCTGCTCCGCCAGGTGGCCGTCGTTGGCGTCCAGCCAGTCGGTGACGATGCCCTCAAGGCCCCGGCGGCCGCGGAGCGGACCGGTGCGGTGGCCGCTGCGTCGGCGACGGCCCCACGGCGCTGCGCGTCCCCCGCCTCAGCGGGCCGCCCCGCCGAGCGCGGTGAGGACCGACGCGAGAGTGCCGAGACGGGCGGCGACGTGCGGGAGCGCCACCGGTGAGGGGGAATCCAGGGCGGTCCGGCGCTGCGCGTCGTCACCGCCGTACAGGGGGCCGGTGTCGATGCGGACGCGCAGGGCCGCGGGGTCGTCGCCGAAGCGGTGGCCGCCGGGGGCGGGGTGGCCGAGGCGTTCGGTGAGAACGGCTTCGAGGCCGGCCGCGTCGGTGACGCCGGCCGCGGCGAGTCCGGCGGCGAGCGGGCCGAAGTCGGCGTACAGGTGGAAGCCCGCCTCCGGGGGACGGGACAGTGCCCCGGCCCCGGCCACCACGTCGTAGGCGGCCCTCGCCACGGCGGCGTGCAGGCGGTTGGCTGCGGCCAGGTGCGCGCGGACGGAGGCGGGCTCGGACAGCGCGTGGGTGGCCGCTTCGGCGACCGGTCCCGGCAGCAGGGCGCCCAGTTCGGCGCAGTGCCGCAGGACCTCGGTGCGCAGGCTCATGCCCCGCTCCGTGGCGGGGAAGCGGAGTACGGCCGCGGGCCAGCCCGGCGGGGCGAGGGCGGCGCCGAGGTCGCTCAGGACGACCGTGCGCGCGGGCAGCATCTCGGCCGGGGAGAGCAGTGTCGTCCCGTGCGGCCGGTGCACGGTGTCGCCGTACGTCTCGTCGGACACGAGGAGCAGGCCGGCCTCCTCCGCCGCCTCGCACACCTCGTGCAGCAGCTCGGGCGGGGTCACCGTGCCGCTGGGGTCGTCGGCGGCCGCCAGGAGCACGACGCGCGGGTCGGCGCCGTCCTCGCGGGCCCGGCGCACCGCCTCCAGGAGCGCGAAGGGGTCGGGGGCGCCGCCGCCGACCGACGGGGTGGGCACGGCCACCGGGGTACGGCCCCGCAGCCGGACCGGCGGCGCGTGCCGGGCGGCGGACGGCCGGGCGACCACGACGTCCCCGCCGATCGCCGCCAACAGGGCCAGCAGCAGCGGCTCCGCACCCGGCCCGGCGGCGGTCTGCGCGGCGTCGGTGGGCAGTCCGCGGCGGTCCCAGTAGCCGGCCGCGGCGGCACGGACCGCGGCACCGCCGCCCGGCGGCCCGGCGGCGGCGCGGCCCGGCAGCCCCGCGGCGATGGCCTCCGCCCAGTACGCCGGGACCGGCAGCCCCGGGTCGGGGCGTGCGGCGGCGTACGGCACGGCGCGGCCGGCCGGGGCGGGCGGGGACGTCCGCTGCATCCGTACCTCCGGTGGTGGGGTCGGGCCTCCCGCCAGCCTCGCACGCGGTGCCGGCCTCGCGCGCCCCGGGCGCGCACATCGCCGGGCGTATCCCCGGCCGCCCGGGGCAACCGGATCCCAGGAGGTGTTCCGATGGTCCCGCTTCTGCTCGTCCTGCTGCTCGCCCTGGTGCTCTTCGGGGCGGGTTTCGCCGTCAAGGTGCTCTGGTGGGTCGCCCTGGTCGTCCTGGTGCTGTGGCTGCTCGGGTTCGTGGCCCGGGGAGGTTCCGGCGGTTCGCGCTGGTACCGGTGGTGACTGACGGCCGGACCGGGCCGGGTGCGGGGCGGCGGGACGCGGTGAGTTTCGCCCGGCTCGGGGCCCGGGCTTGTACGGCCTCCCGGCCTCCCGGCCTTT
>NZ_JBEYWO010000054.1:0-38415 GCF_040644455.1 Streptomyces sp. NPDC046977 | reverse complement strand
CAGCCCGCCACCCTGCGCGTACCTCATGACCGTGGTGTACCGCGACGATCACAACCTGTCAGCACCCCACGACATCACGCATTACAAGTCAGTAGTTCGCCACGTGGGTTCGCGCAGCAGAGCTGAGGTTCTAGGAGCCGGCCCAGCCTGCGGCCGGCGTCCCCACTCCTCGCCGGTGATGTGCTCATACGCTCGATCTGGAACGTAGAGCAAGCTTTCGGCCCATACGGAGGTGCCCAGCCGTGGAAGGATGGCCTCATGTTGATCCGAAAGGGCGATGCCGCGTAGGCGTCCCAAGGCCGTCCGTGCAGAGCGTTGGCGGCCACGATGGCAGTATCCGGTCCTGAGGGTCCCGGGTGTCTCCGCTCGGACTCGTGTAGCGATCCGCCGCGTCGAAGACCAGGAGCTGTGGCCCAACGCGGTCACGCATGCGCTCTCTCGCTTCGAGTGGGCTTTTAAGCAGCCTGGACGATATCTGAGCGCCTCGGAGGTCTATTCGCCCGGGATGGAGGTGGAAGACGCCCGTGATGACCTGGAGCGGGCGATGCTGCACCTTCCTCCCGGAGCCAGACGGGACTTGGGCCGACTGATCACGCGCATCGATGAGGAATTCGAGCGCCGCACCTTGCCGGAACCCAACAACATCGAGTTGGCGATGTTCGGCTGGTGGTGGACCAGAATGCGCGAACGATGAGGGCCCCGAGCTCGTGCCCCCCTGCAATCGAACGACACCGTCACCCTCCGCGGCCACTCCCCAAGATCTGTGCCAGAACCGAGAGATGACGGCACGTGTCCCGTCAGGTGAAGACTGGTCGGCCTCACGAACCTGGCGATCGGTAGGTTGTGCCGTCGAGCGTTGAGTCGCCTGTTCAAAGGGGTGGGGCCGGGATGGAAGATCCAGAGATCACGATCAAGCTCACCCGCGACGAAGCGACGATCCTGTCGGACTGGCTGGAGCGGCTGCAGATGACCGACCTCAGCAACACGGTCGACGATCCAGCCGCATGGGCACCGATCCATAGAATCGCCGGCCAGCTCGACAAGATGCTCCCCGCTCTGTTCTTCCCCGACTACGACGAGCGGCTCGAGGAAGCCCGACGCCGCCTGCGTCCCATCGATGACGACAGCCCTGAAGACTGAGCCGATCGAAGCATGACGGATAGGTCCGGCAGGAGGGCGGCGTGCCACAGCCGTGCCACATAGGACGGTCAGCCACGGACAGCGGTGGTTCGTCGCGGTCGAGATTGCTGACTGAGCTGGGCTCTCTTCACGGCCACACTGACCTGCGCACCTTCGATAACCCTGACCACCAGGCTTACAAGGCGGATGTCGGCGGTTCGAAACCGTCCACGCCCACCAGCGAAAAGACCCCAGCCGGTGATGGCTGGGGGTCTCTGACATCCGGATCCGACATCAACGGCCACGCTCACTCACGGTCGGAGCGCCTCCGCAGCAGCCGGTCCATGTGACTCAGGCCTCGCGCTGGGTGTCGGTGTCCTGCACGACGTGCGTGTAGACGTTCATCGTGATGGCGATCTGGGAGTGCCCGAGGATCTCCATCACGACCCGGGGCGCGACGCCGGCCGCGGTGAGGAGCGTGGCGCAGCTGTGCCGGACGTCGTGCAGCCGGATCACGCGGAGACCGGCGCTTCCCGCGACGCGCGTGAACGAGCGGTACAGGTTCCGCGGCTCGACGGGTCGCCCCGTGCGGGCGGTGAAGACGTAATCGGTCTCCGTCCACTGCTCCCCCGCCCGCTCGCGCCGCCTACGAACGACTGCGTCAACACGGCTTCACGGGCCGGCTCATCGCCACCGACACGAGCTCCACCTAACGCGCTTCGGAGCGAGCTGTGGGCTGAGGTCAGAAGTCCGGTCTACGTTTGGCCTGTGAACCACAGCCGTTTCAACGCCGGGGCGTCCCACGAGCCTGAGTTGCCGCCCTACCAGGCAGTTCTGGCGGAGACTGATTGGGATTCGCTCGAGACGGCTTTCGGGAGCGGTGAGGACCTTCCCGCGCTTCTGGCACGGTTGTTGGAGCCCGATCCCAAGGTCCAGGTCACCGCTTTGTCGGAGCTGGGCGAGCTGGTCAACCACCAGAACACCATCTACGAAGCCACCGCCCCCGCCGTCATGTATGTCGCAGCCATCCTCACCCACCCCGCGGCCATGACCCTCCGGCCCTATCGCGACATCCCCATCCGCGCGGCGCTGTTGGGTTGGCTGGCTTCCACCTTTCAAGACGCCTCCGACGAGATTGTCGGCTTCATCGAGCAGCGCTTCCCTGGCTTCCCCGCGCCCGGCACCATCGTGGCGGCCTTCCGGGATCTGCGCCCGATGCTCTACCAGGCCGTCGCGCCCTTCCTCCAGGACAGCCACGAGAACGTGCGCGAAGCCGCCGTCGTCACGGCACTCATCCTCGTCGAACACCCCGCGCTCGCCGAGCACCGCGATCACCTCGCCGTGCACGCGCGCCGCATCCTGGACACCAGCGGCTACGACCCCAACCGCCGCGTCGCGTGGAGGACCCTCGAAGCCTGGGGCCACAATCCGCCCGGCCCGGAGCCTCTTCCGGAGGAGCCCTGGGTCTGGGGACCACACAACGATGGCCGCGGCGATCTCGAACCTCCCTTCTGACCGATACGCTCACGACCCACCCTCGGACCCGAGTAGTTCCCATAGGACCCCGCTGTGGAGCAGAGAAGTGCAGCAACCTCAGCAGCCGGCAGCGCCCCACGCTGACCCCCATGAGCTTCTCGGCAGCCTGTACGACCTCCAATGACCGATCTCTACAGAGCTACGGATCCGAAGGCTTCTGACATCCACGGCTGACATCAACGACGCCGGACGGGGGCACGCCCCAGCACCCCTGCCCAGCCGTGGTACCTGTAGGCGGCAGCGGCCAGAGCGGGCCCGTCATCTCTGCCGCCCGAGACTTGGCGCGCCTCCCTGGACGACCGCCTCATCGACTGCCGAAAACGGGACTTGGGAGCTCCCGGGTGGTGTCCTGGAACTGGACGAGGTACCCGAGGACGGCGTGAGGCGCGAGGTCTGGGAAGAGACCGGCATGCACATCGACGCCTCACCGCGGTCCAACGCACGTCGAGCCCAATCACGGGATGAGCCGCGGATCCATGGCGTACAAGCCCATCGCTCTCCGACCCGGTCGGATACAGGCTCAGCCTTGCTCCCGCGACGTCTTCCCACCGTCCGCAGTGGAACTGTCCAGGTGACGCGTCACCAGAGGCCGCTCGTCTGGAAGGGAGGGTCGTCGGGGCCGCGGTTGGCCTGAATGGCAGCGTCCCGCCGCCGGCTGACCGCGTGCTGTTCGGCGAGGGTGGGCATTCCTTCGATGGCTTCGGCGGCACGGCCATGCCTGATGAGCAGCTCGGCCACTTCCGACGGCCGCAGCTCGGCGTCCGCCCGCAGAAGGGCGAGAGCATCCTCAAGGCGCCCCATGTTTTCCAGGATCAAGGCCTTGCTGACCGTCAGGCCGTACATGTCCGATGGCAGAGTCTCAGCGTAGGCGAGGGCCTCCTCGTACCGGCCGGCCTCGCCCAGCAGCCAGATCCGGTTCAAGCTGAGCCAGGACGGGTGCTCCTCGACGAACTCCGCACTGCGCTCATCGAGGAGCGCCACGGCATCGTCCTGCCGTCCGGCTTCATGGAGCAGGTGGATGACGCTTTCGAAGAGGCAGGCGTCGTGGTACTCGAACGTCGGACGACCTACGTCGACGGCCTCCTCGATCCGGCCCTGCCGGCCCAGCAATTCGATGAGAGGCCAACGGAACCGGTCCGGATACTCGGCGGCCGCGATGAAACGCCGCAGCACGGCCTCGGCCTCATCTGTCCGCCCGTCGTCCTCGAGCGCCCGCGCGTAGTACGCGAGCGTGTCACCCGCACGCTTCCCGGTGCCCAGCACGCGCAGTTCCTCCAGGCGCCCGTGGCGCCACAGAAGCTCGGCGTAGGCGATCAATGTGTTCTGGACCACGAAGTGCCCGGCTTCGATGTCTGCCCCAAGTATCCGCACGGCCTCGTCCACCCGGCCCGCACGCTCCAGGACCTGAGCCTGGAGGTCTTGCGCGTTGCTGGGGCGCAAACTCCATCGTTCCTCGCCGCGGGCGCTGCGGGCCCGCTGAGCTCGTGGCGCGATCAGCTCCAGGACCTGCTCGTCACGGCCCTGGCTCTCTGTCAGCTTGACGAGGGCAGACAGGATCCACTCCCTGTCCAGATGCGGCGTGAGCACGGTGATGGCCTCGTCCAGCCTCCCCGCCTTCGCCAGCAGTCCCGCGAAGTCGTGGGACACCCACTCCGAGGCGAGGCCTTCCTCGTCCGGGCGGACGGAGTCCAGTGCCTGCTGCACCCTCCCAGCCTCGAGCAGGACCTCGGCCCTCTCCCAGCGCGCCCGGTTCCACCCAGCATCGATGAACGGCTCCAGCACGTCCAGGGCTCGCTCGACCTGGCCATCCCGGGAGAGCTCCCGAGCCGCGGCCTGGGCGCAGAACCATTCCCCCCGCTCCGATGCCTGAACCAGCAACTCCACCTCCCGCCGCTCCACCAGCATGGTGACCAGGCGAGGAAAGATTCCGCCAAGTGTCCGTGACTGCCATTCAAGATCATCAGTGTTCACCGGCCTGAGCGTACGGGCGACCACCGACAACAAGCCCCTGAGGTTGCCTTGCCTTCCGAACGCACGCCCGAGCCGGCCTTTCGTGGTTCGGAGGGCCCAGGAGTTTCATGTCCGGCCGCAAACTCACGGCCCTATCGACCAGTTGGGCTCACGGACACCCCCGAGTGGCAAGGGTTTCTCTACTTCGTTCAAGAGTGCGCGGCGCAAGCCGACGAAGAGAAGAACGGCAGGCACGTGGCCGGGGCGTTCGACTCCACGGCTTGACGCAGTCACCATGGGGCGGGCCTCGCCGGGTCAAGCCGGCGTTGACCGGCAGTCAGGCCTGTGGGCCGTCTCACCGGTACGCCTAGCCGAGCACGAGCAGGCCGAGCGAGAGCAGAAGCGTCAACGCCGAGCCGACCACGAAAAAGAGCGCAACTCTGCCGTTCCCCACGTTGTCGGGGGTCAGCACGTTGACGGGTTCCCGCGGATCGTAGACCACCCCGAGCAGGCCCCCTACACGGGCAGGCGGGAAGTTGAACGGGCCAACCGTTGTACGTATCCCCTCACCACTGTCCGTCGTGAACTCGATCATGAGCATGACGCTTCCGTTCGGCCCCCCTCCGATGTTCACGCACCTCGCCTGAGTCCGGACCCCGCGCTTACGCAACGCACGGCCTCCCCGGAGGATGCGCCACGAGAGCCACAGGACAAGAATCGACACAGCGGCGGCCAGAATCGCCAAACCGAACACTTCATCCCCCCAGATGCCAGCCGCAAGACCGCCCTGCGGTGCAGGAGCGCACGTCATGCGGCAACTGCTCGTCACTCTACGGCCGTTGATCCACGCATGCGGCTCACGGAGGCCCCGAACCGCCGACCATGACGGCATGCTGTCCACACGCAGCCTTCCGTCTCGCCGGACAGCGTGTCAGACAGCGCGCGGCGCCACGTCATGTCGGATCCACACGTTGGGTTCGACGCAGACGGCCTGATCACGCGCGGTGTCGCAGTGCACCGGGACGAGGGCGCCCGGTACGTCGATGTCACCGTCGCTGTCGAACGGCAGGCCGGTCCAATGACGCCACTGCGCCAGTGAGCCGCTGACCGTCAGGCCGGCCACGTGTCAGCGATCTCGTAGAGCCGGGGCAGCAGCGACGGGCGCTCGGCAGGAGTGGTGATCACCATGCAGTCGGTCTCTGTCACGACGGGGACACTCCCACGGAGACGGCGTCCCTGGCCGGCGTTCATGTGTCCCACGATGCCCAACAGCCGGCTGCCGAGGTCGAGCACGGGGACTGACAGTCGGCCAACTCCCGAGACGGCCGCACACAGGCGGCGTGCTGCGCGGTGAGATGACCCAGGTGGTGCCGAACACCGTTGTACGGTGCCCCCCGTGAACGAAGAGGACGAGTGGGGGCTGCGGCCTCTGATCCCGAGCGAGGCCGCCCGTCTTCGGGAGCTCGCCGAGGCGGTGGGGGAGGATCTGAGCCAGTTCGGGCTCGCTCTGTACAACCGTGAGGCGCCGGATCGGGAGACGGCGGCCGGCGGGCTGGAAATCGAAGTAGACGCGTTCGACGGTGCCGCAGGAGGGATCTGGCTCAGCTGGGCGGTACATCCCTCGCTCAAGACGAGCGCCCGACCTACGACCCGACCGGTCGGCTCACGGCTGGTGCCGCCGCGAGCATTGTCATCCGTATCGGCCGGGCAGCCGGCATCGAGTTCAACTGCGGTTGGGCCAGGGACCGTCTGCGCCTGTGCTTCTCCACCACCACTGCTTCGTGACTGTCCGACGCCGCACGCGACGTCAGGCATCATCACGGGCATGACGGGAATACAGCAAGATCAGCTGTCGCAGCTGTGGGACGACTTCAGAAGATTGCAGTTTCCCCCGGGGTTCGTCGATCGTGAGCCCGAGGGCGAGAGCATGGCGCTGATGGACACCATGCTCGCAGGTTGCGTCTCCGTGGCGTTGGAGCGCCCCTTGGACGACTGGCGCCGAGATGATCTGCATCGTCGCATCACGGTCCTGAGGAGGATCCTCCCGTCCCTCGCGGACGACGAGTACGCGACCCAGTACTTCAGCCACTTGCTCGAAATGGCCGTGCTGGCGGCCGAACTCGACAACGCCCGGGGCCGGTAGTCGCGCGAGTACGTGCCGCATCCTGCGGGCGGCCGCGGAGGATGAGGGTGGGTCGCCGTCGCGCCGCAGCCGTCGGCCGGACGTACGCGGCGCCGCGTGCCGGCCGACGCTAGAAGGGGGCGAAGCTGACGGCGGCAAGAGGGCCGTGTTCGACGACCTCGCGCGGCAACGTCAAGCCGAAGTGGCGTTCGCCCATTTCGAGGATCTTGATCTCCTCGTTCACATCGGGGGCGGCAGTCCCGTCGGGGAGCAGCAGCCCCACCTCCTGCATGGCCGGCACCAGTCGACCCGGATCGTCCCCGCCGAGTTGGTCGGTCTCGATACCCGGTTCGAAGTCGCCCATGATGCGCCCGTCCTCGGCATAGAGGAACCAACGGGGCGGCGCCCCGCCGTTGAGGTACACGACCGCCTCGGTCCCACGGGAGACATCACGCAGGGTCCTTCGCTCCATGCCCTCGGCGCTCCAGTGCTCCAGCGCGAACGCCCACCCCCCGCACGTGCCCAGCCGGGCCACCGATCCCTTCTCGAACGACCAGTCCATCGCCTCGTCGGCGGTGAGTCCCTCGCGGATCGTGCCGGCGTCGCCCCCCATCCTGCGGACCAGCTCGGCGATGCCCAACCCTCGCGCAAAGGTGAGGCAGTAGGTGTCAAAGGCCTCTGAAATCCACTGGATTCCACCTTCGGCCACCAGGACTCCTCCATACGTAGGGTGTGTTTCAGCGCCCACCGGACCCGTGGCGCTCGTCCTCGTGCCCCTGGCACGCGGGCTTCAGGGGTTGAGCGCCTCGTCCCAGACGTCCCCGCCGTCCGCCCAGGTCGAGAGCCATCTCCGCAGTGAGGCTGTCGCGTGCCTCAGGCCGTCGTGCGCATCCTCGCCCCAGTGGGGTACCCAGCCGTCGCTGTCGTAGAGCAGCACGGGGTTGCCGACCGCGGAGAGCGAGAGGTGCCACTCCATCGTGCAGCCGCCGTAGGCGAGGTGCAGCCACGACGCCGGCACTCCACGCGTGCGGTTGCGCTCATGGATACCGGACGCGCTCGGCCAGTCCGTCAGGTGGCCCGGGGCCTTGTTGCCGTCGGTCAGTGAGGCCAGACCGGAGTCAGGGCCGAAGCCTCCGTCGGCCACTTCGGTGTAGACGCGCCGTAGCAGTACGGGGAGGCGGCGCCCGATTCGGCGCTCTGCCGCCTCGACGTCCGCAACGGATACCGGTGCAAACAGCGGGCCGCGGGGAGCGTCCGCGTAGTAGACGGCCACCTCCTCGGCGTCGGACGTGAGCCGGACCGTCCCATTGCTGCTGTATCCCCTGATGGCGTCCCGGCGCTGTTCCCATCGCGCGCTGCCGTAGCGCTCGGACATCCAACTCACGGGTACGTCGGCCGTGTCGAATCGCCGACCCGGATCGCAGGCGCGAGCGCGCAGCTTCTCGATCAGCGCGTCGTCGTCCTCCTCCCCCTCGACGCTCGAGTCAGCGAGAAACTCCTGCTTGAGCGGCACGGGGCCCTGGTCGGAACGGGAGATCATGCGCGGGAGCCTAGTGCCGGGCTGTGACATGCCTTGGCAAGCCGCCGGCAGTCACTGGGTGTGTCTGCGTGCCGCATTGGGCGGGCGGTCGGCCGTGGCCAACGCGGACTTGCCGCAGTCGCCTGTCGACGGTTCGAGACCGTCGACGTCGGGATCAAGAGGTTCATCCGCACAAGCGGCTGTGCTTCTTCAGACTGTGTGCATGACCATGCAGAGCGGGCCCTTCAGCAGCGTGCCCCTGCCCGCCTTGTTCCCTCACGCCGAGGCGGCGGAACACCTGCGCATGCGACGTGCGGCCGCAGCCCTCGATGGCGAGCGGCCATCGGGGGACGAGCCGACGTGGGAATGGTTTCCCCAGCACATCACCTGTCCCGGAGCAGACGTCCGCCGCGGCGTACCCGAGATCCTGCTCACGGAGATCTCCCTGTACGACAAGGAGGCCGACTGGCTGGAGCTCGCACTCGGCATCGAATGGACCGTCGAGGGGCACCTGAACGTCTGCGCCGCTCTGAGCGTGGCCTGCTGGTGCACCGAGAACCACAACGCTCATTTCATCGATGAGCGCAATCTCGCCATTGACCGCCACACATCACTGGGTTCTGCGTTCGAAGCAGGGGTCGGCCGACTGATCGAGTGGCTCGCAGAACCATGGGACCCGGAAGTCTGGAGATTTCGTTCAGGCCTCCCCCTGCGTTGGGTCTCCTGATCAGGGCTTGCCGGGATGCCCGGTCGGGCGTCCCACCCCCCTTGCCCTGAAGGTGCCGACCCACCGTTGACCTGGTCAGCCGTATCCCCGACGCCCGGACGCGCCTCACGGGAGAGCACCGGCGGCCCGTCGTCGTACCGCCAGGCCGAGCGGAAATAAAGGTGCATAATGCAGTAAAATCCGCGAAATGGGTCACTGGCCGCAGTACCGTGGAAATCTGCCCCGCTACGCAGGCTCCGCGACCGGTTCAGGAGGGCGCCCGCATGGCAGATCTACTCGACGCCGCGTCGCTGGCTCCCGGTGATCGCGCGGATGCGATCCGTGAATTCTCGTGGTCCGTCAACGGCCGCTGCATTGAGGTGGAGCTTCCGCAGAACCCGAATCGCCAGCGGGCCTACGTGACGACCAGCGCGTTGGGGTCGGTGAAAGTCTCGGAGATCGGCTGGAACGTGGCCCGCATTCGGCGTACCGACGCCCCGGTGCACGAGGACATGGTGCCGAACATTCTCGTTTCCATCCAGGAAGCGGGGGTCTCCCAGTTCCGCCAGGGGGGCAGGCACGGACTGATAAAGGCCGGGGACCTCGCGGTGATCGACAATGCGAAGCCCTACGAGGTCCTGTTCCACGGCTCCGTACATGCGGTTCTGGTGCGCGTTCCCACGGACGTCCTGGGGCTGCGGCCGTCCCTGCTCGACCGGATCACGGCTGTGCCCATCAGTTCGGAGCGCCCGGTCGTGGGTGCGACCGCGGCGTTCTTCACCCGGCTGGCCCGTCAGGCCGCGGCCGGCGAGGCCGAGACCGCCCTGTTCACGGAGCCCGCGGTCGACCTGATCAGGGCCGTGGTCACCGTGGTGCTGGACCGGGAGGACCTGGCCGGAGCGCCTCTGAACAGCACACTTGTCGAGCGTGTGCAGGAATACGTCCGCCTTCACCTGGCAGACCCCGACCTGACCGCCGAACGTATCGCCGCCGAGCACGACGTCTCCGTACGCTGGCTTTACCTGACCCTGTCCCGGGCGGGAATCACCCTCGGTGAATGGATCCGGACGCAGCGGCTCGAAGAATGCAGGAGGGAACTGGTCTCGCCAGTGCACCAGTTCATGACGATCGAGGCCATCGCCCACCGATGGGGGTTCGCCAGCCCGGCCCACTTCAGCCGCGTTTTCAAGGCGGCGTACGGTGTGAGCCCCCGCGATCTGCGATCGCAGCATGCAGCCGCGGGAACGGAACTTCACCGGCAGTAGCGCCTGCCCGCCCGGGAGTTTCCGGTGGCGAGCCATGCCGTCACCCCAACTGCCCCGAAGGCCTCGGCAGCAGTTCTCCGTCGACGTACAGATCGACGCGCTCGTTGAGGAACGCGACCATGCCGGCGATGCGGTTGGCCTGGAACGTCGGCAGGTCGTAGGCCCACGCGATGTCTTCGTGCGTGGCGGCCTCGCCGTCGAACGACCAGTAGCCGCTCGTCGTCCCCTTGTAGGGGCAGCGGGTCACCGTGCCGGAGGGGCGCAGCTGGGTGAAGTCGACGGAGAGGCGGTCGAGGTAGTAGCGCGTCGGCAGGCCGGTCTCGAACACCTTGACGCAGCGCGGCGCTTCCGCCAGCACGACGCCCTCCAGCTCCACGCGGACGCTGCTGGAGGAGCGGAGCGCGTCCACACGGGAGTAGGGGCTCCGGGGGTGGACGAAGACCGGCTCGTCCTCCTCGAACCAGGAGTCGAGCGCGTCCCACTCGAAGCGGACGGTTCCGTGCAGGGCCTCGGGAGCGCCGCCCTCCCACACCCACGCCGCGCCCTCTCGGACCTCCGATCCCACCTTGAGGGTGTGGCGCCGTGCGGGCCCGGCGCCGTGCGGCTCGCTGTGTCCTTCGTCGATGAGTACGGCGTCGACCATGTCGCGGACCGGGATGCTGAACTGGGGATAGGCGGGCCACTCCCACACATACAGTGCGCGCCGCGTGTCGAAGGCGACGCGGCCTCCCAGCGTCCCCCTGATACGGCGGGGGACGGGCTCGACATGCCCGACCGGCGCGATCAGGCTCGGGTGCCGCACATTCTCCGTGGTCATCGTGGGGACCTCGATCAGTGGTGGCCGCTCGGCCGGGGCAGGGATATGGTCCGGCGGGTCAGCCGGCATGGAGGCCTCGGAGCAGGCCGGTGGACTGACCCACCTCGATGAGGTAGCCGTCCGGATCGCGCAGGTAGCAGCGGAGTTCCGCACCGCGGTCGAGGGGCTCGGTGAGGAAGTGGGCGCCCTTGGCGACCGCATGGGCGTGGAAGGCGGCCATGTCGGCGACGCGGACATTGAGGAAGCTCGACACCCGCTCGGTGCTCTGCGGCACCTCAAGAGTGACGCCGGGTTTGTCGGGTGTGGGGCCGCCCCCGGGATTCATGATGATCCAGCTGTTGGCCACCTTCACGATCGCCGGGTTCTCCTCCATCACGACCTCGCCGCCGAACACGTCGGCGTAGAAGGTCCGTGACCTCTCCACGTCACGTACGGTCAGGAAGTGCGTGACGAGAAGCCCCTGTTGCGGGGCAGGCAGATCGCCATGAGCCGTCATGGTCCGTCATCCTCACTGTGCGGAACGCGTGATCGCGGAGGCCGCCGCTGTGGCTGCGCACCGGCGGCTGCCTCCTCCGGCACATGCCGTACCAAGGAGACCGATCACCTCCGGCGTCTGTGACACGCCGGACCGGTGGGCGACGGTACCGGCGCGCCTCAGGGCGCGAGGGCGCCGAGGCGGTCGGCGGTCTCGATCACCTCGCCGAGGAGTTCCAGCCAGGGGTCCACGTCCTTGGCCTGCAGGCCCTCGTCGAGCCCGAGGCCCTGGCCGCCGGCCAGGTACACCTGGGTCGCGCCGGTCTCGCGGGCGGCCACCAGGTCCTCCGCGATCTGCCGGGGCGAGCCGCCGAGGAAGGGCCGGCCCTCCCCCATCGGCTCGCGGGTGACCGGGGTCGGCCAGGGCACCTGGTTGACCACCATGAGGTCCGCCGGGTCACGGCCCGCTTCCCGGGCGGCGTCATGGAACGTGGAGACGATGCCGCGCAGTTCCTCCGCCGAGGAGGTGATCGGGATCAGGCCGTCCGCGATCCGGCCCGCCCGCTTGACGGCGGCCGGCGCGTTCGCCGCCAGGAGCACCGGAATACGCGCCTGGACCGGCTTGGGGTTCACCTGAGACGGTGCGATCCGGTAGAACTCGCCGTCGTGCCGGACCGGGTCCGGGCCCCATGCGGCCCGCATCGCCGTGATGAACTCCTCGGTGCGGGCGCCCTTGCGGCCGATCGGCACGTTCGCCGTCTCGAACTCGTGGTGCTGCCAACCCTGCCCCAGTCCGGCGACGACCCTGCCGCCGCTGAACCGGTCCAGGGTGGCCAGCCGGCGGGCGAGCATCACGGGCACGTGCAGCGGCGCCACCAGGATCGCGGTACCCAGCTTGATCCGCTCCGTCACGGCGGCGATGTGGCTCAGCGTCTCCAGCGGCTCGTACGTCGAGCCGTAGAACTCCGGCAGCATCTGGGGTTCGCCCCCCGTCCACAGCACGATCTTGTCGAGCGGGCGCAGCAGGCGCTCGAACGTCCACAGGGCGGCGTAACCGAGCCGTTCGGCCTCGACGGCGACCTTGACGATCGTCTCCGGCGAGGTCTGCGGCCCTGCGGTGGGCAGCGCGAGACCGAGTTCCATGGCTCCTCCAACGTATGGAATGCACGGATGGGCTGACGGGGAGCTGCCGTGTGAGCTCTGCGGCCGTACCCCGCCCGGATCTTCCGGCGGTCCTGCCGGACCGACCCCGTTTCTCGTATAGTAGACCTGTGTCCAATATAGTAGATCCCCTGGTCGTCCAGATCGCCGCTCGCATCCGCGGTGAACGGGAACGGCGCCGGTGGACCCTGGCGCAGCTCGCGGACGCTTCCGGGGTGTCCCGCGCGATGATCAACCGGGTCGAACGCGCCGAGAGCAGCCCCACCGCCGTCGTCCTCGGCAAGCTGGCCGCCGCCTTCCAGGTGCCGCTCTCCGCCCTGCTCATCCCGGCCGAGGCCGCCGGGGTGCACCGGGTCGCCGACGCCGCGGAATGGCACGATCCCGCCACCGGCTATCGCCGGCGCCAGATCACCGGGCCGCGATTCCCCGCGGACATCTCCGAGGTCCACCTGCCGCCCGGAGCCCGGGTGCCGTACCCGGCCGCGTCCCTGGCGTTCCAGCGGGAGGCCGTCTGGGTCCTCGAAGGCCGGCTGACCTTCCACGAGGGCGACGTGGTGCACGAACTCGGCCCGGGCGACTCGATCGAGGTCGCCGAGCCCGTGGCGTGCGTCTTCGCCAACACCAGCGATGCCGAGTGCCGCTATGCGGTCGTCCTCGCGCGCGTCGACAGGCCGTGACCTCTGTCCGCGGCGATGCCGGGTCACTGAGCGTGCGGACCGCGCGCGGTGGGTCGTCAACGGCGGCGGCACGAAGGCTAGGATCGCCGCCGGGCGAAGCCGTAGCGCAGAGGTAGTCGCGCGCGGTCTCCAAAATCGCGAGGACGCCGGTTCGAATCCGGTCGGCTTCGCCCGCCCTCCCTCATGGAAGGGCGCGGCTCTGGCGTACGCACACGCCGGCGCGGTGTCCCCGTACCTCGCGGCTGGCGGCCCCTACCGCCCCACGACCACCGAACTGCCGTTCTTCGCCGAGGTGTTCCCGGAGCCGGCCGCCGACATCCTGCGCCTGCTCGAGCCGGATGACACAGTGCTCGCCGAGCAGATGTGTGCATCTGCTCGGTCACGTGCCGCACCCTCCTGACGTCACCCCAAGGCTCTCCCACCCCCTTCGTTTGCCAACGGGAAGAGGACGACGACGTGGTGGTCCGACTCAGCCTCGACCCGACAGAAACGGCCCTCGGGCGACGCCGCACCGCGCCCCTGACCGGGAACGAAGCCCTGTGCAAGGCTGGGACGCATGGCCCGCGTCGACTACTTCAACGACCCGAACGCCCCCGAGGCGAACAGCATCGTCCCGTCGGTCACGGCCGTCGCCCTCAACGGCGCCGGGGAGATCCTCCTCATCCGCAGGACCGACAACAACCTGTGGGCACTGCCGGGCGGCGGGATCGACATCGGGGAGTCCGCGGCAGCCGCGGCCGTACGCGAGACGAGAGAAGAGACCGGGTTCGACGTCGAAGTGACCGGCCTGGTCGGCATCTACACCGACCCGGCGCACGTCATGGCCTACGACGACGGCGAGGTGCGCCAGCAGTTCTCGATCTGCTTCCACGCCCGCATCACCGGCGGCGGACTCCGCACCAGCAGCGAGAGCAAGGAAGTCGCCTTCGTCCACCCGCACGGGCTGGACAGGCTGGAGATCCACCCGTCCATGCGGCTGCGGATCGACCACGGACTGGCCTGTCGCGCCGCGCCCTGGATCGGCTGACCGCCGCCGACGGCCGGGGGCGGTAAGAATCCTTGCCCGGCCGTACATCTCCTGATTGACGGACGACATCACGGAGGTGCAGTGAAGCGACGACGGACAACCGTCGAAGACGCCGCCCGGGACCATGCGCTGGAGGCCCTCTACACGGCGCATGCCGACCGGGTGCTCGGATATCTGCGGCACCGCACGGACCGGGAGACGGCCGAGGAGATCCTCTCGGAGACCTTCGTGCTGGCCTGGCACAAGTACGGCGCCGTTCCTGACGACGCCCTGCCGTGGCTGCTCGCCTCGGCCCGGCGGCTACTGGCCAACCGGGTGCGGTCCGACCGGCGGTACCTCGCGGCGACCGCGCGCATGGCGGCGTTGGCCGACCGGCCCGGGAGCGAGGAGGTCGGGGAGGCGATCGGGACCCGCTCCGAGGTGGTCGCCGCGCTGCTGACGCTCTCGGAGACGGACCGTGAGGCGCTGTTGCTGAGCGCCTGGTACGACCTGACGGCGCGCCAGGCGGCCGCGGTCACGGGCTGCACCGCCGCCGCCTTCGCCGTACGCCTGCACCGCGCGCGGAAACGCTTCAGGGCCGCGCTGACCGGGGCGGACCCCGCGGAGCCCGTCCCCGGCACGCCCCGGCACCCTCACTTCGCCCGGCAGGAGTCAGCATGAGGAAGACCGCGGGCACGACCCGGCACGCGCCCGATCTCGCCGCTGTCCGGGCCGTGCGCCCCGACGACGACACCGACGGCTGGGCGGAGTCCGCCGCGGGCCGCCGCGTCCTGCACGACGTCCTGCGACGCGCCGCCGAGGAGCCGTCCCCCGCGCACGGTCCCCGGAGCCGGCGCCGCCTGTTCCTGGTCGCCGGTGTCGCGGCCGCACTGCTCGGGGGCGCCACCACGGCGGCCGTCGCGACGCTCGGACCGTGGGGGCAGGACGGGACCAGGGTCATGTGCGCCCGTACATTGAGGGCCGAGGCGGACCTCAGTGAACCGCCGCCGGGGTTCGGGAAGGACTTCGATCCGCACGACCCCACGCGTACCTGCGCGGCGGCCTGGGGCCAGATGTGGCAGGGCAGTCCGCAGCCGGCCCGGTTCGCGGCGTGCTGGCTCCCGATTGCTCCGGCCTCCTCCGGCGGGCGTGTGCGCGGCGCGCCGGTCGTCTATCCGGCGGACGGCTACCCCACGGACCGGGCGGCCTGCGCGGCCATCGGCTCCACACCCGTGGCGAGCGGTTGAGCACGGCCGGCATACCGCCCCTGCCTTCGTCAGCCGGCCGTCGGTCGGTAGCGGCAGGTCCGCGGGGCCGCCGGCCGGTGCCGTCACGGAGGCGGCCCCGCGTACTCCGGCCGCGAAGACGGTCCCTCCGGGGCCCGCAGCGCCCAGCAGGGCAGCCGGCGGTGCCAACTCTGCCCGGACGTCGTCAGGTTCCGGTGCGTCGGCGGTCCCCTGGCGCTGTGCCGGGTGGGCCTGCCGCCGGGCCGGAGTGCGCGCGGCAGGGGGCTGTTCTAGTGTCGGACGAGGGAGGGGTGGTCCTGCCGAGCCGCGCTCGTCCTGCCGCTCGGCGCCTCGAATTCTCGACCAGCCCGGAGAGCAGGTGCCTCCCATGCGTATGTCGGCCCGCTTCGCCGGTGTCCTCACCGGTCTGACCCTCGCACTCGGCGGCGGCGCTTTCGCCGTGCCCGCCGCCCACGCGGACATCCCGGCCTGCACGAACATGGTCCGGCAGACGGGCGTCGAGGTCACGGACGCCGTCAGAATGGCCTGCACCCAAGGCGTGCACGGCGACCTGAGCGGGTGCGTGAACGCCCTGACCGGGGCCGGCGTGCCGGGCGGCGCCGCGACCGGTGCCTGCCGCGCGGCGGCCAACCCTCCGTGACGGCCTCACGGTCGACGACGGGCCGCTGGATCAGGCTGGGTTGACCGGCCCCCAGGCCCGGCTACGGACAGACGCCGGCCCTGCCCCTGCGGTGACTGCGGTGGACGACGCCGCACTGCGTGGTGGGCCGAAGTGCCGTTCCGCGTCGCCGATATGAGCGTGTGTGCGTCAGGACCGACAGGCGTCACGCACGGGCCGCGATGCGGAGCAGTTCCTCGACCGCGCCGGTCAGCGGGCGGTCCTCGGACCATACGGCGCGCAGCCGGCGCCGCAGGTCGGCCCCCGTCACCGGGACCTCGACAATGCGGCCCTCGGCCAGGTCGTCCCGGACGCTGATCGCGCTGAGCACGGCGGGACCGGCGCCTTCGGCCACGGCCCTTCGGATCGCGGCGTTGGCGTCCAGCACCATCAGGGGCCGGACCGGCTCGACGCCCGCGCCCGCGAGCACGCGCTCAATGGTCTCCCGCGTGCCGGAGCCCACTTCGCGGACGATCAGGCGGGTGCGGGCCAGTTCGGCCAGGTCCACCGGCTCCTGCCGCCGTGCCCAGGCGTGCTGCGGCGCGACCACGACGGCCAGCCGGTCGGCGCCCACCTGCCGGGAGCCCAGCCCGGAGGGCACCGAGGGCGCCTCGAGGAAACCCAGGCCGATGCGGCCACTTGCCGCGAGCGCGGCGACCTGTTCGGAGTTGGTCACCTTGAGGCTGACGCAGACGTCGGGCGACCGACGCTGCAGCGTGCCGATCCAGCGCGGTACGAAGTGCTCGGCCAGCGTCATGCTGGCCGCCAGGTGCAGGTCGAGGGCGTGGTCCCCGCGCAGCGCGGCAACGCCCACCATCATCGAGTCGACTTCGGCCAGCACCCGCCCCGCCCACTGGCACACCGCCTTTCCCTCGGTGGTCAGCGCGGACCCTCGGGTGTCGCGGCTGACCAGCGTCAGCCCCAAGCGCCGTTCGAGCAGGGTCAGGCGCTTGCTCGCGGCCGGCTGGCTGATCCCCATCCGCTCGGCGGCCCGGCCCAGACTGCCGAGTTCGGCGACCAGCGTCAGTAGCTGGAGACTGCCGAGATCGGGAGGCGCATCGCTCATAACCTCAGTTTATGAGGGCATTCCCCATTGGGCAGTACCGGGCCGCCGCCCGCCCCGCGAGGATGGCGCAGTAGGGAAAACGCCGAAGAAGAACCGAGAGAATCAAGGACCGACCATGTCGCATCATCTCGACACTCCGCTGGCGGCCCAGAACGGTCAGCTGTTCATCGACGACCTGTACGTCTTTCCCGGTGAGCGCAGCACGATATTCGTCATGGACGTCAATTCCGACATCACCGGTGTCCACGCCGAGCCAGGATTCCACCCGGAAGCGCGTTACGAATTCAAGGTGCATTTCGACGGCGCCGATTTCGAGACCCTGACCTACCGGGTCTCCTTCGGCGAGCCCGACGAGGACGACCGGCAGACCCTGCGGCTGCACGTCCTGACCGGGGACGCGGCGCGCGAGGACTCCGCCGACGGCGACCTGGTCCTTCAGGGCCGTACCGGGGAGACGGCCGCCGCGGACGGCATCCGCGTCTGGGCCGGGCGCATCTCCGACTCCTTCTACATCGACCTGTCCCTGCTGGCCGTCGTCAACGGCGCGGTGGCGAAGGGGTCGGCGGTGGACCTGTCCGGCTGGCGTCCGGGCGAGGCGCGGAACAGCTTCACCGGCACCACCGTGGAATCGATCGTGCTCGAAGTGCCGCACGAGGACGCGCGGCTGCGTCCAGGGGCGCGTACGGGCGTCTGGTGCGCGACCAAGCTGGCCACCGACGCCGGGGGATGGCGGCAGATCAACCGCGGCGGGCACCCGATGATGTGGCCCATCTTCTGGCCCGGCGACACCGACTTCACCAACCCCGCCAACACCCGGCACCCCTCCGAGGATCTCGCCGCCGCCGGCGACCTCGTCGCGGGTCAGGTCGCGGCCGTCGTCGCGGCCACCGGGACCAGCGGCGACCCGGAGGGCTACGGCCGGACCGTGGCGCGGGAGTTGTTCCCCGACGTGCTGCCCTACGTCGTCGGAACGCCCGCGACCTACGGCTTCGCCACCCGCAACGGCCGTGCCCTGGCCGACAACGCGCCCGAGGCGATGCTGTCCCTGGTGACCAACACGGCGGTGCCGTCGGGACTCAGGCCGTCCGTCTCCGAGCACCTGCGGAGCGACCGCTTCCCCTATGTCGTGCCCGTGGCACGGTCGTAGCCGGCCCGGCAGTCCGTCCCTCCGCGGCGCATGCGTCGCGGAGGGCTTCCGCGGCGGGCGATATCGCGTTGCCGGCCCCGGCCGGGCCGCGAGAGCATCCGCGCATGGAGGAGCCTGCCGAAAGCCTCGCCGCCGACCGGGTCGCACTGCGCCGATGGCGCGGGACCGATCTCGACGCCCTGCACCGCGCGATCGACGAATCCCTCGACCATCTCCTGCCGTGGATGCCCTGGGCGGCCGACCACGGCAGACCGCAGACCGCCGCGTTCCTGGCCCGGGTCCACGACGAGTGGGAGAGCCGGCAGACCTTCGCCTACGCGGTCACGTCGGGCGCGGCCGTGATCGGCGGTTGCGGACTGCACCGCCGTATCGGTGCGGGCGGCCTCGAGATCGGCTACTGGATTCATCCGCGGTGGACGGGACAGGGCCACGCCACGGCCGCCGCGGCCGCCCTGGTCCGCGAGGGCTTCCGGCTGACGGGCATCGACCGCATCGAGATCCACCACGACGCGGCCAACCGCGCCAGCGGCGCCGTCGCGCGCCGCCTGGGTTTCACCGAGGTCGAGCGCTTCCCGGCGCCGGAGGGGCCTGCCGCCCCGGGTGAGGTGGGGGTCGACGTCATCTGGCGGACAACGGCGGACGGGCGGCGCGTCGGCCGGCAACTCGGCCTCCCGTGACGGGGCTGACCGCTGTCGCGGCGGGCCCGTACCGCGTAGCGGCGCACGGGTCGCGTCGCCGGCAGCGGGGTTGCTCCGCAGGCTCGCGCCTGTCCTGCCGTGAGGCAGGCGCCCTCGGCCGTGGCGAGGCGGCGCCGGAAGACCTCGTGGAGCGTACTGCCGGGCCCCGGGACGTCGCGGGGATCCTGCCCGTCACCACGGTCGCCGGACCCGCCGACCCTCCGGTGTGAACCCGGCGCCGCCCGCCCGGTCTCAGTCCGTCAGGGCGTAGAGGACGGCCCCGATCAGGAGCCAGACGAGGTAGACGGCCGCGACGACCCCGGTCATGGCGAGAGCCTTGAGCGGTGTCGAGAACTGCTTCCTGGCGATCGAGGTGTTGGCCGCGACGCCCAGGAAACCGATGCCCGCGCCCAGGGCTCCGCCGATGAACAGACCGAGCGGCAGCACCGACAGCACCCACTGCCACCATGTGAGCCCGCGGAACTTCGACCAGACATCGGTCTTGCCGAGATCCGGCGCGGCACCCTTGACCCGCTGCATGTGACGGCCCCTCCCCCACTGTTCGAGAGCCGTAGTGTGCCACAGACATATGTCGTCCGGGCCCCGCGGAAAACCACCTGCGGCGCCGGACACCGCACGCGATCATCGACGGTCCCCGCCCGCCGCCGCGTAACGCCCACGACAGGACCCTGCGATGATCTACGACCTTCTCCTCGTCGACCCTCGCCGCCCCGATGCCCTCGCCGCCTCCCTGGCCGCGGTCCTGGACGTGCCGGTGGGCGAGGTGGACGTCGGGCACGAGGACGGTGACGCCGACGATCGCAACTGGGACGCGCTGGTCCTGTGCACGTACGGGGAACCAAGGGGCGACCTGTCCCTGGTGCTGAGCATCTACACCCGGGACGAGGTGCCGTGCCAAGCCGAGGAGCGGGGCTTCGCCTCGCTGCTCGCCGCCGAGGTGCGCACCGCCGTCCTGTTCTCGGCCGAAGGGCTCCGGCCCAGCGCGTACTGGGTGGCGACACCGGACGGCGTGGTGGCCCGGGCGAGGCTGCACGAATCGGACGACGATCCGCCGTCGCTCCACGTCGACACGGTGGAGGCCCCGGTGCCCCAGTTGCCCCGGACGCCGGTGGCCCGGATCCCCGAGGTCGTCGGGGACCTTCCGGTCGCCACACCGGTCACGGACGCCCTCCGCGAACATCCGGCGGACATCGCGTACACCGTGCCGCTGTCCGACAAGCCGTGGCCCCGCGAGTGGGACGCTCTGGACGCCCTCGGCGCATGGGAGATGCTGGTCAGAATGATGGAGGCGGACTGGGAGCCGGCCGGCTGGTGTCCCGCCGACCTCTACCAGTGGCGCCTGGAGGCACGCGACCAGATCGCCGACCACGCCCCACACCTCCCCGAACCGGCCGCCGCACTGCTCCTGTCGGCCCTGTCCGAGGTGGACGACGTCTTCGCCGCGGCGACCGTGGACGACCCCGGGCACGTCCTCGTCCGTGAGTTGGCGGGTCGCGACGGTGACCGGGTCGAGCGCGGCTGGTGGTGGTACCGGCGGCCGGAGCCGCTGCCGTGGCGGGAGGCAGAAGCGTGTGTCCAGCCCATGGGAGGGAGGCCGGATACCGACTAGGGTGTCCGATTGTTGCCGGTGGGGAGCCGGCGGACGGTTGCGGGTGGGACGACGATGTCCCGGGGGAGGACCAGCGGCATGAGTCGTCGTTCCAGCGGGTTGGCCGGGATCTGGGCCGAGGCGCAGCGCCAGCAGCAGCGGCAGCGGGACGCGCAGCTGCGTTCACAGGTGCAGCGCCAGAGGGATGCTGAGCGCCAGCAGCGCGCCTACGAACGGGACATGGCGCGCGGGCACCGTGAGCAGCAGGCGGCGTACCGGCGGCACCGTGAGGCGGACGCCCACCGGCGGACCGGGGAACTGGACGCGCAGGTCGCGTCACTGGCGGGCCTGCTGGCTTCCGGCTGCCGGGCCCCGGCGTTCCGGTCGGCCGCGCTCACCCGGCCGGAGCAGGTCGAGGCGTTCGCCCCGGGACCGCTGGCCCTGCCCCTCCCGATGCCGGACCCGAACCAGTACCAGGCCCAGGGCGGTTGGGGCCTGACGGCGCACCGCCGTGACCGGGCGCAGGACGAGGCGCGAGCACGGTTCGAGCGGGACTGGCACGCCGCGCAGGCCGCCGAGGCCGAGCGGCAGCGCCAACTGGCCGCGTACCGGCAGCAGTACGACGAGTGGGCGGCCGCCCAGCTGGCGGAGATACGCCGGCACAACACCGCGATGGCTCAGATGGCCACGGCACTGCGCAACGGGGATCCCGAGGCGGCCGTGGAGTACTTCTCCGCGGCGCTGTACGCGTCCTCCGCGTGGCCCGAGGCGATGCCGCGGCAGCTGTCCGCCGCCTACGACCCGGCCGGGCGGCAACTGGTCGTGAACTGGGAGCTGCCGAAGTACGGCATCGTCCCGGAGGCGAAATCGGTGCGCTACCTGCCGTCCACGGACCAGGACAAGGAGACGGCCCGCCCGGTCGCCCAGCGGCGGGCGCTGTACCGCGACGTGCTGGCGCAGTGCGTGCTGCTGGTGCTGCGCGAGCTGTTCGCGGCCGACGAGTTCGGGGCGCTGGAGTCGGTGGCGCTGAACGGCTTCGTGGACGACCACGACCCGGCGACGGGCCGGCGCGCCGAGCTCGTCCTGGCGACGGTCATGGTCGCGCGCCCGGCCTTCACCGCGCTCGACCTGGCGCAGGTGAACGCGGTGGACTGCCTCGTGGACGGCCTGCGCGGGCAGCTGTCGGCGCGCCCCGACCAGCGCGCCGCGGTACGCCCGGGCCGGCTGCCCGCCGACGTCGGCGGGGACGTCGTCTCGCACGGCGGGGACGACGAGCCGGACCTGTACACCATGGATCCGATCGCCTTCGAGTCGCTGGTCGCGGACCTGTTCCGGGCGATGGGCATGCGCGCGGTGACGACGCAGCGCTCGAACGACGGCGGTGTCGACGTCGAGGCCGACGATCCCGCCCCGATACGGGGCGGGAAGATCGTCGTGCAGGTGAAGCGCTACCGCCATACGGTGCCGCCGACCGCCGTCCGCGACCTGTACGGCACCGTCCAGGACGCCGGAGCCAACAAGGGCGTGCTCGTCACCACCTCCGGGTTCGGCCCGGGGTCCCGTACGTTCGCCAACGGCAAGCCGCTGGAGCTGGTGTCCGGGAGCGAACTGGTCGACCTGCTGCACCGCCACGGCCTGCGCGGCACGCTGGGCGACGGCGCTCCCCCGCGGCGGCCGGCCCGGACTCCTCCTCCCGCGGCGCCGGAGGTGGAACGGCCCGCCGACCACAACGTGCTGGGGATGTCGGGGTCGGGCGCTGTCGCCCTGGACATCTGCGCGCTGGTCTGCCAGGGGACCCGGGTGCTGAGCGACGACCACTTCGTCTTCTACAACAACCCCCGGACGCCGGAGGGTTCGGTGCGCTCGGTCGAGGAGGCCGCCCCCGACAGGGCGGCGATCCGGGTCGCCTTCGACGCGCTGCCGGAGCGGGCCGACCGGCTGGTCCTGGTGGCGGCGGTCGATCCCGTCGCCAATGCCGACGCCGACCTGTCGGGTTTCACCGATGCGGGCATCCGGCTCCTGGACTCCTCGGGCGCCGAACTCGACCGCCTGGAGGTGTCCGACGGCCGCCCCGGCGAGACCGCGCTGGTCCTCGGCTCGTTCCGCCGCCGCGCCGCCGGCGACTGGGACTTCGTCATCGGCGGCAAGGGCTACCCGGGCGGCCTGGAGGCCCTGGTCCAGGAGTACGGCATCGAGGTGGCGTAGCGGCCCGCCGAAGGTGCCCGCCGCGGCCGTACCGGCCCCGGGCGGTTCCCGGGGGCGCAATCGCGCTCCGGCGGGGGCGCGTTCGTTCGTCCTTCACCTTTCCTTCGGCCCCGGTTGCCACAGACCGCGCATCCTTGCGCGGATGCGGCCGGGACCCTGGGGAGGCGGTACCGGATGTCGCGCGGGCACGGGCACCGTGCTCCAGAACGAAGAGGGCGGACAATGGCACGGTCGAACCGGGCGGCAGTACGGAGCAGTTCCTCGCAGGCGCGGGTCAGGCGCGGGTTCAGGGGCACGGCCGCCACGGCGACCGCGGTGTTCGTCGTCGCTCTCGCCGGCGCGTCACCCGCGGAGGCCGACCCCGCCGCGCCGCTCTCCGGGGCCGGTTCGACGTGGGCGCAGAACACGATCGACCTGTGGCGGGCCGGCGTCGCCCGGCACGACGTCCAGGTCTCCTACAACGCGACCGGCTCCGCCGACGGACGCAAGCAGTTCCGCGACCGGACGGCCGACTTCGCGGTCACGGAACTGCCGTACGGCACCGACGCCGACGACGCGCCGCCCACCAGGCCCTACGCCTATGTCCCCGTCGTGGCGGGCGGCATCGGCTTCACGTACAACCTGCGGGTCGACGGCAAGCGGATCACGGACCTGAGGCTGTCCAGCGCGACCGTGGCGGGGATCTTCACCAGGACCATCACCCGGTGGAACGATCCGGCGATCCGCGCCGACAACCCGGGCATCACACTGCCGGACCTCGCGATCACCCCGGTCGTCCGGTCCGACGCCGCCGCCACCACGGCGGGGCTGACCCAGTGGCTGGACCACGAGCAGCCCGCCGCGTGGGGCGCCTACTGCGCGGCGGCCGGACGCGGTGCGGACTGCGGCACGACCGCGCTCTTCCCGACCGTGCCGGGTGACGTGGCCCTGGCGGGCTCGAACGGCGTGACCGGCTATGTCGCCGTGCCCGCGAACAACGGCTCCATCACCTACGCGGAGTCGAGCTACACGCTGGCCACCAACCTGACGACGGCCAGGCTGCTGAACGTCTCGGGCTACTACACCACCCCCACGGTCGGCGCCGTGGCGGTGGGCCTGTCCACGGCCACGACCGGCCCCTCCGGCATCGTCGACGCCACCGCCGCGTACACCAATCCGGACCCCCGGACCTACCCGCTCCCCCTCGTCGGCCATCTGATCGTCCCCACCGCGGCGGACGACCGGTTCACGGCCTCGCAGGGACAGGAGCTCGGCGCGTTCGGCTTCCACGGCCTGTGCCATCAGCAGGACGCGGCGCGCATGGGCAACACCCCGCTGCCGCCCGGTCTCGTGCAAGCCGGTCTCGACACGGTGCGCCGCATACCGGGTTCCTCGCTCGACCGGGACCAGGTGTCGGACTGCCTCGCCGCGGCCGCGGTCGTGCTCCAGAACGCGCCCCAGCCGCGGGCGTGCGACCGCATGGGCGGCCCCCCGTGCGACGACAGCACGCCGGGGCACCGGTTGGCGACCATCTCGACGACCCTCGAACCCGGGGCGCTGCTGCTCTCCGTCACGGGCGACCCGCACGTGGAGCTGCCGACCCCGGTGCTCGACGCGTCCGGCGAATTCCTCCACTCCACGGGGCAGTTGACGCCGGTCACCGTCACCGACACCCGCCCCGGCGACATCGACTGGACGGTCACCGCCCAGGCCGGGGACTTCGCCGACCTGGCCGGCAACACCATCGACGCGAGCCACCTGACCTGGACCCCCACCGTCCTCAACCACGGCAACGTCCGGACCGTCACGGCGGGCGACCCGATCGCCCCCGGTGACGGCACCGGCCTGAAGGACATCCGGACCCTGGCCACCGGCATCGGCCCCGGCACCGCGGACCTCGGGGCCGGGCTCGACCTGGACGCCCCGACGTCCACGCCGCCCGGCACGTACACCGCGGTCCTGACCCTGACCCTCATCTGACACCGCGCGCGCCGGCCCCGCCACGGTGTCGTGGCGGGGCCGGCGCGTGTACGGCTCAGTGGGCGGTGAAGCGCTGGCCGGCGGAGCTGTTGCAGGTCCGCAGCTGCAGCCGGGTGCCGTTGACGCCCGGGGTGTCCGCGAGGGCGACGCACTTGCCGGCCTGGATGTTGACCAGCCGGTGCGCGGAGTCGAACCGGAACTGCTGGGCGCCGGTGCCGTTGCAGTCGGCTAGCTGGATCCCCGCGCCGTCGTCCCGTGAGCCGCCGACGACGTCCAGGCACCGGCCCACGGACCGGATGCTCGTGTCGGGCTTGAGCCGCCAGGTCTGCTGAGGGCTCCCCGTGCAGTCCCACAGCTGGACCGGCGTGTTGTTCGGGGTGCTGTTGTCGATGCAGCGGCCGGAGGCGGAGTGGCGGATCGCCCCGTGCGGGACGGGGTCGCCGGCCGGGGCACCGGTCGCCGAGGCGGTCGAGGAGGCAGTCGACGCCGGCTGGTGCGCGGTGCCGCCCGGCTTCCCGCCGCTCCGCTCCGGGGACGGGGTGACGCCGCCGCTGTCGCGGGCGCTCGCGCTGCTCCCCGGCTCCTGCCGCGGCCTGGTCGTGGCGGACGGCGACTGCGCGGCGGACGGGCCGGCGGCGGCCGTGACCCCCGCGGTGGCGACGGACGCCGCGCCCCGGCTGTCCCCCTGGACGGCGCGCACGGCGAACGGAACGCAGGCGAGGACGCCCACGGCCAGGACCGCGACAACAAGGACGGTACGGCGGGACCGCGGGCGGCGGGCGCCCTGCGCCACCTCGTCCACGGGGACGGAAGCCGGGTCCGCCCCCTGGGCCGCTGCCGCGTCGGCGGCCTCCTCGGCCGCCAGGCGCGGCGCGAACGCGAGCCCCGCCGCGAACCCGTCGGCGAACGTGGACCCGGACTCCCCCGAGGGGTCCGCGGCCTCCTCGGGGATCTCCGCGGCCCGCCGGGACCGCTCCGTCACGGTCCGGCCCTCGCTCCAGTCCGCGGGCGTCGCACTCGTACTGGCGGCTGCCTGGGCGATAGCGGTCGTCCTCTGCGTCCGGCGGGGCAGCGGCGCGGAGCCGGCGGACGGGGTCGCCCGGGGCTCGTCGGCCGCCGCCGACCCGTCGTTGGGAGAAGCCGTCATTGCGTCCTTCCAGGATCAGAAGTGGCGGGAAGAAGCCCGGCCGCACGAAAAGGGGATCCACCGCCTCGTCCGTCCTGGGCACCCCGCGCCGGCGAACTGGCCGGCCGCGGGCGGCCGGACGGCATTCGAGGACCCCTTCTTCTGCCTGGGGAACGCAGATACGGCGAGCGGCGCCAGCCCGTGCTGCGCCTTGTGCCTTGGAGTACGGCGCCTCGGGGAGCGCCGTACGGACCCTAGCACCCGGCGCCCGCTGACACGGTGTGGGAGAGGGCACACGCACATACATGAGAAGCACCTGTTGACAGCCCGTTGATGAACCGCGGCAGCGGCTCGGACGACCGGCCCCCGAACACCTCGGACCGCCCCCGGTCCGGATACCACGGTGTGGACTTGAGCCACCCACGTGTCACACCATTCCGGGCGGGATGCCACAGGCCGCCCATACCGTCACGGGCATCGGCCGGCGCTCTTCCCGGTGCCGCTTCTGGCGGCGACGGTGTTCGCGACGGTCGAGCGCAGCCCCGCCCCCTACGAGACCGGCGAGTGGGAGGAGTTGTGCGCGTACCTCGACCTGACCCTCGCGGCGCGCAGCGGCGTCGGCCGGTACGGGATCACGGACCGGTGGCGCGCGTGGGGACGCCCGGCGAGGTGCCCGCGCGCGGGGCAGCACGCACGTGCATGCGCTCGCCCCGGCGGCCGAACAGGCTGAGGATCTCCACGGGCTGGTCCCCGGCGCTGCCGAACCAGTGCGGCGTGCGGGTGTCGAACTCGGCTGCCTCACCGGCGCCGAGCACGGCGTCGTGACCGTCCAGGACCAGGCGCAGCCGCCCCGCCAGGACGTAGAGCCACTCGTGGCCCTCGTGGACGCGCGGCTCCGGCTCGCGCTGGGCGGCGGGGATGATCACCTTCCAGGCCTGGAGGGCGCCCTGCCCGCCGGTCAGGGGGACGACGGTCCTGCCGTTGACCCGGCGCGGGGCCGGGCGCTTCTGGGGGTCGCCGGACGCGGGGGCGCCGATCAGCTCGTCGAGCGGCACACGGTGTGCCCGGGCGATCGGCAGCAGCAGTTCGAGGTGGGGGCGGCGGCCGCCGGTCTCCAGCCGGGACAGCGTGCTCCGGGAGATCCCGGTGGCCTCGGACAGCGCGGCCAGGGTGACGCCCCGCAGGGTGCGCAGGCGCTTGAGCCGGGGGCCGACCCCGGCGAGGGTGTCGGCGATCTCGGAGGGGTGGTCCACGCCCCCATTCCACCGCGCCCGTCCCCTGGGCGGCAATCCCCCGTTGCCGTCCGGGCGTTCAGTCCGTTCAGTTGGCGAGTCGGGTGTCCAGGACCGTCTCCAGCCGTGCCGTGGGCTCCTTGTCCCGCGTCTGGTCCAGCCGCAGGCGCGCGGTGCGTCCGCGCAGGGTCAGTGTCATCAACTGGTTGCCGAACCAGGGGCCGCCGAGTTTGCGCCAGGTCAGCGAGGTCGCGTCGGCGCGCCCGTGGCGGGTCAGGAGGCGGCCGACGAGGCGGGCGGGGCGGGTCCAGGCGAGGCGGAAGGCCACGCGCATGAAGCCGGGGATCGTGTTGTGCACGGGCGAGCAGGTCAGCTGGAGGATCCGCGCGGGCAGCGGGGCGCCGGGCCGGTGGGCCTCCGCGGTGTAGGCGTGGTGGACGTCGCCGGACAGGACGCAGATGGTGGCGGGGGCGTCGGGGTGGTCGGCGGCGGCGGTGAGCATGCCGGCGAGGTCGTCGAAGGAGTCGGGGAACGCGGGCCAGTGCTCCAGATCGCCCGCCCGGCGCAGGCGTTCGCCGCGGTGGCTCCAGCGGTGGCCGCGGTTGCCGCGGACGAGGGCGGAGCTCCAGACCTCGACGTCGTGCACGGCGTGCGGGAGCAGCCAGGGCAGCGAGGTGCCGATGAGGAGGTGGTCGAACGCGCCGTCCGGGTGCGTCTGCTCGCGCAGCCAGTCGAGTTCGCCCGGGTCGAGCATGGCGCGGCGTTCCTCGGCGAGGACCCGGGCGGCACGGGAGTCGACCATGAGCAGCCGGGTGCGGCCGAGGTCGCGGCGGTAGCTCCAGCGGTTGTGCGCGGGGTCGGCGTCGGCGCGGGCGGCGAAGGCGCGGAGCACCTCGGTGCCGTCGTCCTCGGCCCGTATCGCGGCGAGGAGTTTGTCGCCCGCGAGTTCGGCGGGGCTGAGGTTGCCCAGGTGCTGGTGGACCCAGTACGAGGCGAGGCCGCCGATGATGCGCTCCTGCCACCACGCGGTGCCGCGCATCCCCTCGCGCCAGGTGTGGGAGGTGTTCCAGTCGTCGATGACGTCGTGGTCGTCGAAGATCATGCAACTGGGCACGGTGGACAGCAGCCAGCGGATGTCGGGGTCGAGCCAGGACTCGTAGTAGAGGCGGGTGTATTCCTCGTAGTCGGCGACCTGGTCCCAGGGCGGTTCGCTCAGGTCGCGGCGCCCGGCGAGCCAGGCGCGGGTGGCGGCGGAGGTCTCGTCGGCGTAGATCTGGTCGCCGAGCAGGACGAGGAGGCCGGGGCGGGGCGCGGTGCCCTCGGCTATGTGGTGGGCGAGGGTGTCGAGCGCGTCGGGTCCGATCGGGTCGGGCTCGTCGGGCGGCGGCGCGGCCCAGCGGCAGGAGCCGAAGGCGACGCGGAGTTCGCCGCCGTCGGCGGCGGGGGTGTCGATGGTGCTGGGCGGGTACGGGTAGGAGGACCCGGGCAGCGGCCAGACCTCGCGGCCGTCGAGCAGCACCCGGTAGGGGGTACTGGCGCCGGGGCGCAGCCCGGTGACGGTGACGATGGCGTAGTGGTGCCCGGCGATCTGCCAGGTGCGTTCGCTGCCGGCGGAGCCGTCGTCGCAGCGGATCTCGGCGGTGGCGGGGCGGTCGGCCTCCAGCCAGACGGTCGCGGTGTCCTCGTCCACGTATCTGAGCAGTGGGCCCAGGCGCAGCTCTGCCATGCGGTCGGCCTTCCCTCCGTCGTCACTGGGTACGGACGTCGGAGGGAAGGCGCGGGTTCCCGGTCGCGGTCCCGGCGGCCGGAAGGTGGGGGGACGACGGCCGGGCGCGGGGGGTCAGCAGCCGTTGAGGACGCTGGTGAGCTTGTTCTTCTCGGCGGTGTCGACGGACAGGCCGTAGTAGTACTTCACCTGGACCCAGGCGCGGACGTAGGTGCAGGCGTAGGCGGTGCGCGACGGCATCCACGTGGCCGGGTCCTGGTCGCCCTTGGACTGGTTCACGTTGTCGGTGACGGCGATGAGCTGCGGGCGGGTGAGGTCGTTGGCGAAGGACTGGCGCCGGGCGGTGGTCCAGGCGGAGGCGCCGGAGTCCCAGGCCTCGGCGAGCGGCACGAGGTGGTCGATGTCCAGGTCGGAGGCGGCGGTCCAGGTGGCGCCGTCGTAGACGGAGTACCAGCTGCCGCTGGTGGCCGAGCAGGAGGAGTTGGTGACCACGCCGCTGCCGTCGCGCTTGAGGACGGTCTCGCGGGTGTCGCAGGCGCCGCTGATGGTGATCCAGTGCGGGAAGAGGTCGCGGTTGTAGCCGGTGCGGTTCTCGGCGGCGACCTTGAGGGAGGCCAGGTAGCTGCGGGCGGTGGCGGCGCTGACGGGCGTGGGGAGCGCGGCCTGGGCGGCGGGGCCGTTGAGGGTGCCGAGGGTGGCGAACAGGCTGGTGAGAGCGGCGAGCAGACCCAGGGATCGACGCGCGTAGACACCGCGGCGCGAGAGGGCGAGGCGTATCCGGGACATGGGGGAACTCCCTTGGACGTGGGGGTGTTCGGCCGGTGGAGCCGTCGGCCATCCTTGTGTCGCGACGTTGCGTGGGGGCGTGCGACAGGTAACAGCCTGCCGACATGGACACGTCATGTCGAGGGCTGTGACGCGCGCGGATTCCCCTCACCCGGATGTGGCGTCGGTCACAACGCCCGCGAACCGGGACCGGCGCTCCCCGCGCCCAACCCCAGCCCCGGGCACGCCCCTTGGCGTCGCGGCCCCCGCCGGACCGCACCGGGGCGCACCACCCGGCGGCCGGTAGACTGGGAGCAGCAGAAGGGGAGTAGCTCCTCGCCGGACCGTCGACATACTGCCCGTCCGTCGCCCGTCCACCACCCGGTGGAATGTGCTCGCGCACAACGGATGACGGCCAGGCCGGCGCCCGGAGCCCGGTACACACGTCGTCGTCGCCCACGGGGCGGGACGGCGGACCGGGCCAGCGAGACCTTCGGCCGCAGTGTCAGACGCTGCCGTGCCGAAGCGACCCCTTGACCGGAGTTCCTGGTGCGGCCCGAACCCAGAGGAACCGTCCGTTGTTCAGCCTCACCGTCGCCGCCATCACCTTCGGCGTCATCTTCCTGGCCGAGTTGCCCGACAAGACCGCGCTCGCCGGCCTGATGCTCGGCACCCGCTACCGGGCCTCGTACGTCTTCTGCGGCGTGGCCGCCGCCTTCCTGGTCCACGTGGCGCTGGCCATCGCCGCCGGCAGCGTGCTGACCCTGCTCCCCCACCGCTGGGTGCAGGGGGTGGTGGGCCTGCTCTTCCTCGCGGGCGCGGCCGTGCTGCTGTTCAAGAAGGACGACGACGAGGAGGAGGTCAAGGCCCCGGCCGACCAGAGCTTCTGGAAGGTCTCGGGCGCCGGCTTCATGCTGATCCTGGTCGCCGAGTTCGGTGATCTCACGCAGATCATGACGGCCAACCTCGCCGCCCGCTACGACGACCCGGTCGCCGTCGGACTCGGCGCCGTGCTGGGCCTGTGGGCCGTCGGCGCGATCGGCATCCTGGGCGGCCGCACCCTCATGAAGCACGTTCCCCTGCGGCTGATCACCAAGGTCGCGGCGGCCGTGATGGTGGCACTGGCCGGCTTCAGCCTGTACGAGGCGTTCGCCGGCTGAGTCCCGCGCCGCCCCGGCCTCATTTTCCGGAGCCGTCCCGGGCCGGGGCGGTCCCGGCAGCCGGGGCGGGCAGGGCGACCCCGGTCAGCCGCTCGGCCTCGGCCCACAGCCGGGCGTTGACCGCCGGGTCCTGGGCCCGGCGCGTGATGCGGGCGGGGGCGGTGGGGCCGACCAGGCCCAGGCGCGCGCCCGGTCCGTAGTAGCCGCCCGCGACGGCGTCGGGGCTGGTCGCCGCGTACAGCAGCGGCTCCGTCCCGGGCTCGACTCCCTGCGAGGGCAGCAGCGAATTGAAGGCGCGGAGCACCGGGTTCGGCCGGTACGGCGTCTCGCGCCCCAGGCTCGCCCCGGCGGTCTGCAGATTGGTGCGGGTGTAGCCGGGGTGGGCCGCGGTGCTCAGCAGGTGCCAGCCGCGCTCGGCCGCGACGCGGGCCAGCTGGACGCTCATGATCAGGTCGGCGAGCTTGGACTGGCCGTAGGAGCGGAACGGGTGGTAGCGGCGGCGCTCCCACTGGAGGTCGTCGAAGGCGATACGGCCGAAGTTGGCGGTGCCGCTGCTCATGGTGGCCACGCGGGGCGCGGGCGCGGCGAGCAGTGCGGGCAGCAGGCGCAGGGTGAGCGCGAAGGGGCCGAGGAAGTTGCTGCCCATCTGCAGCTCGAAGCCGTCGGCCGTGGTCATCCGGGTGGGCGGGGACATCACCCCGGCGTTGTTGACCAGCAGGTCCAGCGGGGTGCCGTCGGCCGTGATCGCGTCCGCGAAGGCCTCGACGGAGGCCAGGTCGGCCAGATCGACGCGGCGCACCTCCAGCCGGGCCCGCGGATGCCGGGCGAGGATCTCGGCGCGGGCCTGTTCGCCCTTGGCGGGCGTGCGCACGGCCAGCACCACGCGGGCGCCCGCCGCGGCGAGGCGGCGGGCGGCTTCCTTGCCGGTGCCGCTGTTGGCTCCGGTGACGACGGCGAAGGTGCCGGAGCGGTCGGGGACGACGTACATGGGAACTCCCTGGGCATGGCGGACGGAGCATCAACAGACCGGCGGTCTGTTGAATGCGAAGTTAGCAGACCTGCGGTCTGATAACAACAGACCAGGGGTCTGTAGGATGTGGTCATGGCAACGACGTTTCAGCGCGCCCGCAATGAGGAGCAGCGCGCGGTGCGCAGGAAGGCGATCCTCGACACCACGGCGGCGATGCTGACCGAGATGCCGGTCGCCGAGGTGAGCCTCAACGAGCTCAGCCGCCGTGTGGGACTGGCGAAGTCCAATGTGCTGCGCTACTTCGAGTCCCGCGAGGCCGTCCTGCTGGAACTGCTCGACACCGCCACCCGCGACTGGCTGGAACACCTCGGCACCGCGCTGGACGAGGCGGTCGACCCGGACGCCGGCACCGCCGAGCGTGCCGACCTGCTCGCCGCCGCGCTCGCCGACTCCCTCGCGGCCCGGCCCGTACTGTGCGACCTGGTCAGCGCGCAGGCCGCGGTCCTCGAACGCAACGTCTCCGCACAGGTCGCCGCCGACTACAAGCGCGCCGCGATCGCCAACGTGGACGCGTTCGCCGGGCGGGTCCACGCGCACCTGCCGGAACTCGGCGAGCAGGACGCGCTGCGCTTTGCCGCCGCGACGGTCATGGTCACCGGCGCCGTCTGGACGCACGCGCACCCCTCACCGGGGATGCTCGCCGCCTACGAGGCCGATCCGTCGCTGGCCGCGCTGCGCCTGGAATTCCCCAGCACCCTGCGGGACATGCTCCAGGTGGTGCTGTCGGGCCTGCTGGCGCGCGCGGCGCGCTGAGGCCGGCACGCGCGACGGGGCCGCGGGCCCCGCCCCGGACATTCCGGCACCACGCGCCGCACGCGGTCAGGCAGGGCCGGTACACCGCGCGGCTCCGGCCGTTCGCGCAAGGCGCACGCGCCGCGCAGCGCGCGAGGACGTCACGGCCCCACGCCGCGGGCCCCGCCCCGGACATTCCGGCACCACGCGCCGCAGGCGGTCAGGCGGGGCCGGTACACCGCGCGGCTCCGGCCGTTCGCGCAAGGCGCACGGTGGGAGCCGTCAGGCGGCCGGGCGCCCGAACTCGCTCAGGGCGTCCTCGACGATCGCCTCCAGGCGGGCGTGATGGGCGCCGCGCCAGTACAGCCGGCGGCAGGCAGTGCAGCGCGCGAAGACGTCGTAGGTGCGGCGGGTGCCCTGTTCCAGGTGCTCCAGGACCGCGTGCTTGTCGGCGTCCTCCAGTTGCCCGTTGCACGCGGTGCAGCGCGTCCACGGGGTCAGTTCCGGGGCGAACCGGCTGAGCACGTCGCGCAGTTGCTCCTCGGGCCGGTCGCTGTAGACGTACGCGCCCGCCCACAGCTCGCGCCGCCGCAGCAGCCCGCGGTCCCGGGAGAGCAGCACGCGGCGCTCGGCGGCCGACCGCCGCGCCAGCGCCGGGTCCCCGATGTCCTCGCTCTCGTACGCGGCGTCGACGCCGAGCAGCCGCAGCCGCCGCGCCAGGGTGCCCAGGTGCACATCCAGGAGGAAGCGCAGGGGTGCGCCCGGCACCACCTGCGGCCGGGTGACGGGGCGGACCTCCACGTGCTCCCCGGCGCGCGGCACGTGCGAGAACGGCGTCTCGCGGCCGTCGACGACCAGGCTGCCCACCTCGGTGAGGGGCACGCCCAGCGACTCCACCACATGCCCGAGCGAGGACACCCCGTCGGTGACCACGCTCGTCCGTCCCTCACGCCGCGGGGCCGCGGCGAAGAGCCGCAGCCCGGAGGCGAAACTGATCCCGATCTCCGGCCCGCTCACCCCGCCAGCATGTCACCGCGCCGCGCGGATCACACGCAGGTTTTCCGGCCGCGTCTCCCGGGACGTCAGCCGATGTGCAGGACGAGGCCGCCCTCGGGGGCGGTCTCGACGCGGACCTGCTCCAGGGAGTCCACGTGCACGGTGGGCGCGTGCACGGCGGCACGCGGGCCGACGCCGACCACGCGCATGCCCGCGGCCTTGGCGGCGGCGATGCCGACCTCGGAGTCCTCGAAGACCACGCAGTCCTCCGGGCCGAAGCCGAGCTCCGCGGCGCCCTTGAGGAAGCCCTCGGGGTCCGGCTTGCTGGCGCTGACGCGCTCGGCGGTGATCATGACATCGGGCAGCCGCAGCCCGGCGGCCCCCATGCGGGCGCGGGCCAGGGCGTCGTCCGCCGAGGTGACCAGGGCGTGCGGGAGGTCCCGCAGCGCGGCCATGAAGGCGGGGGCGCCGGCGATCGGCACGACGCCCTCGACGTCGGCGGTCTCCTCGGCCAGCAGGCGCTTGTTGTCGGCGAGGTTCTCGGCCATGGGGCGCTCCGGGAGCAGCACGGCCATCGTCGCGTAGCCCTGGCGGCCGTGGACCACGCGCATCACGGCGTCGCCCTCCAGCTCGTGCTCCGCCGCCCAGCGGCGCCACGTGCGCTCGACGACCGCGTCGGAGTTCACCAGGGTCCCGTCCATGTCCAGCAGCAGCGCGCGGGCGGGGACAGCGGTGGACGGCGACATGAAGGCTCCCTCGGAAGAACAGGACAAGTGGCCCGCCCGCCGGTCAGGGGAAACGGGCGGAACCACTTTGTTCCTACACGATACAAAACCGGGCGGGCATCGCGCCAGGGGGCCTCAGGTACGGGCCTGCGAAACCGCGTCCACCGACATCTCCCACAGCCGCGCGGCCGCCTCCGGGTCCAGCGCGTGCGCCGCGACCCCACCCGTCACACCGGGCCGGTACGGCAGCGCCTCGTTGGCGTCCTCGAAGTAGCGGCCGCCCACTCCGTCCAGCGCCGGCCAGGTCGCGACCAGCACGGACGTGGCCGCGCCCTGTTCGCGGCTCTTGAAGGTATAGCCCCCGTTGGCGACCGCGTTGTCCAGGGCGTCCTGGCTCATGTGGCGGCTCAGCCCCGTCTCCAGAATCGCGCCCGGGTGCACGGCGTTGACGGTGACGCCGTCGTCCGCCCAGCGGCGATGCGCCTCGACCGCGAAGAGCGCGTTGGCCGTCTTGGAGCGGGCGTACGCCAAGGACGGGTCGTACGCCTGCCGCAGGAAATGCGGGTCCTCGAAGTCCACACCGGAGCGCAGGTGCCCCACCGAGCTCAGCGCCACCACACGGGCACCGCCGGCCGCCGCGAGCGCCGGGTGGAGGCCGGTCGTCAGCGCGAAGTGGCCGTAGTGGTTGGTCGCGAACTGCAGCTCCCAGCCGGAGGGCGTCCGGGTCTCCGGCGTCATCATCACGCCCGCGTTGTTGACCAGCAGATGCAGCGGCCCCTGCCAGGCGGAGGTGAACTCCGCCACGGACGCGAGGTCGGCCAGGTCCAGGCGGACGACACGCACGCGGGCACCGGCGGCCGACGCGCGGATGTCCTCCGCCACCCGCTCGCCCGCCGCGGTGTCGCGGACCGCCAGCGTCACCTCCGCGCCGGCCCCGGCCAGCGCACGGGCGGTCTCGACTCCGATGCCGGAGGCCGCGCCCGTGACGACGGCGCGGCGGCCGGTCAGGTCGGTGCCGGCGACGACCTCGGCGGCGGTCGAACGACCGTCGAAGGGCGTGGTGATACGGGGTGTCCCAGTCATGAGGGGGTGCCTTTCCACGATGCGCGGGGGGCGTCCTTCGCGTCCCGGCCGCGCTCTCCAGGCAACCACCGCGCCCGGCCCGCGGGGCCGCCCAACGGGGTCCTGCCAGGCCCCCTCCGGGGCATGGAGGAGGAGAGCTGCGCGATCACGATGTCGTGGAGGCCCAATGGCCGCGACGGCGGTGCCGAGGCGCCGGCAGGCACCTACGAGCGGACGAGGTGACCACGTACGACCCCGCGCTCCGTGAGGGGTGGACAGCCGGCCAGGACCGCTCATCGACAACCTGGTGACGATCCTGCACGAGGGCCAGCGGGCTCGTCCCGGAGCTCGCGGCCGAGCTGATCGTTCGGGGTGGCGCCCGGGCGCGGAGCGGCGCCTCGGCATGACGGCACCCGCCACGTGCCCGTCGGTCGCGTGCGCCCTGTCCGGCGTCGTCGAGTCTCGACCGCCGGCCACCGAAGTCCGACCGCTCGGCTCGGCGTAGAATCCGCACGTGATGCGGCGCATGGCTCGGAACTCGCGTTGGATTGCCCTCGGCATCTACGCCGTCGTGGTGGCGGGAGCGCTCGGCTGGCGAGCCGGCGGGACCGTGCACACCGACTGCGCTTACTCGTTCGGCTATGTGACGATGGGCGGCCAGGTCATGGGCCCGGACGGGAAACCGACGACAGTCGAGGAACTCGCGGCCAGCGCCTACCAGCACGCCTACGATTCCGGCGCCTGCGAGAAACCCCACGCCCGCTGGCACGACTGGGTCGACTGACACCTGGGAACACCGACCGTCCGTGCCGTGTCTCCATGCCGGCGGTGATGGCGCTGAACAGGTCCTGCATGAGGCGTCCTTCGGTCCGCGGGGCGGTCAGGCCCCGGTGCCACAGCCTGTGGACAGGCCGAGCCTGCGCCACGTGGCGAACTCGTCCACCACCACCGCGAGTTCGGCCTCGACGCGGGCGACGGAGTCCGGCCCGAGCTGCAGTCGGAGCGGGGGCCCGTCGGCGTGGGCGAAGCTCGACGACGACGGCGGCCGCCTTGACCGGGTCGCCGGCTTGCGTGTGATGGGTCTGCCGGACCTGGTCGCGAGTCCGACCGGCCGAGCCGGAGCAGTCCTCGACGTGGCTGCGGAGCACCTTCGACCTGGTGCCGCCCGGCACGGAACTGGGCGGCACCGATTGGGACATGCTGGTGGAACGCCTGCTCGGCGACACCTGAGCGCGCTTGGGGACGACGTCCGCCGTCCGCCACGTTAAGTCGTGCACAACTGACTTGTGCACGAGTCAATGTGGCGCTATGTTTTCTCTTGCGGCCGGGAACGCACACCGCGCACCGGCGGCCGAGAACACACCCCGCGACACCCGAGGAGAAGGCCATGAACGACACGACCCAGCGCCCCGCCCCGCACAAGCCCACCGTCGTGCTGGTGCACGGTGCGTTCGCGGACTCCTCCAGCTGGAACGGCGTGATCGAGCACCTGCGCCACGCGGGATATCCGGTCATCGCGGCGGCCAACCCGCTGCGCGGTCTGGCAAGTGACGCCGCGTACCTCGCCGGCGTGGTGAAGAGCGTGGAAGGTCCCGTCGTGCTCGCGGGGCACTCCTACGGCGGCGCCGTGATCAGCGAGGCGGCGGACGGCGACCCGAAGGTCAAGGCGCTGGTGTACATCGCGGCCTTCATACCCGAGAAGGGCGAGAGCGCCCTGGAGTTGTCGAACAAGTTCCCCGGCAGCACGCTCGGCCAGGTCCTGAACGCGGTGCCCTTTCCCCTGGCCGACGGCGGGACCGGGACCGACCTGTACATCGACACGGCCGCGTTCCACGACCAGTTCGCCGCGGACGTGGCGCGCCCCGTCACCGATCTGATGGCCGCCACACAGCGCCCGGTCGCCGCGTCGGCGCTGGAGGAGGCCGCCACCGCGAGCGCATGGCGGACGATCCCGGCCTGGAGCCTGGTCGCCACCGCGGACAAGAACATCCCGCCGGCGGCGCAGCGCTTCATGTCGGAGCGCGCCGAGGCCCGCACCGAGGAGCTCGACGCCTCGCACGCGGTCTCGGTCTCCCAGCCGGGCGCGGTCGCCCGCCTCATCGAGCAGGCCGCCCAGAGCGTCAGCGACTGACCCGGTTCCCGCGCCCGCAGCGGCGCGGACCGGGCCGGCACCCCGAAGGCCCTCGCCCCCGTCCGGGAGCGAGGGCCTTCGGCGACCGGGAACCTAGACCCGGTCCACGTACTGCACCAGCCCGTACGTGAAGTGGGCGATGCACGCGCCCCCCTCCCCCGGGTCCGTGAAGGCCAGCCGCCACCGCGTCGGCGCGTCGCCCTCGAGAGGCGTCGCCGGCGCGAACGCGTGGGCCAGTTCGTCGACCGTGCAGGACCACGGTTCGATCTCGGCGGCCGTGGCGGGCCGGGGGCCCGTCTCGCCGGGGGCGCGCACCAGCCACTCGTTCCACACCGCGCCGCCGCCGGGCGCGCACAGCACCTCGAAGCGCAGCGTCGGCCACAGCGGCACGGGCCACAGGGACGCGGGGCAGAGCAGGTCGCCGACACGGCGCTGGGCGACCGACTCGGGCGGGCCGAGTACGGCGCGGTAGCGCCGCTCTCCGCGCGGGAATCCGCGGGCGTGGCCCCAGGCCTGCCAGCGGCGGTTGGCCTCCCGCATGTCGGTGCGGCTCACGCCGAGCGTGCCCAGTGCCTCCTCGACCAGTTCGGGCCGGTGGTCGGCCATCCTGCGCAGCAGTACGAGCTGGAAACCCAGCGGTCCGAAGTCGTCGATCGCCACGGGAGAGATCCTGCCAGTCCCGCGCGGCGGGGCACGCGCCGGGGCGGGCGCCGGCCTAGGGCCTGTTTCGAAAGTCCCTCCCCCAGCTACCGCTGGGAGGTGCCCCCATCCCGCGACGCCTGGCACGGCACCTCGCTGCGTTGTCGAATC
>NZ_JBEYWO010000053.1:0-39921 GCF_040644455.1 Streptomyces sp. NPDC046977 | reverse complement strand
CAGCCCGCCACCCTGCGCGTACCTCATGACCGTGGTGTACCGCGACGATCACAACCTGTCAGCACCCCACGACATCACGCATTACAAGTCAGTAGCGCGAAGGACGTTGATCGCCTCGGCGACTGCTGCCAAGCCCCCTCTGGCCTCCCGGTACTGCGTGCTGCCCGTCCGTCTGCCTGCGGCAACGGTCATAGCGGCGCAGCGCATCCAGAAGAGCCTCGCACCCAGCGACAATCTCTGGTGGCGACGAGAGGGCAATCCGACAGCGTCAGATGTAGAGGTCACGTCCGGAGCGGAGAGGAAAGGCGCACCTCAAAGCCCCTCAGCGGTGCGCCGCTCACCGGGCAGGCCATGAACCTGCCATTCGCGAGGCGTCATACCGTAAGCCGCCCGGAAGACACGGCTGAAGTGGCTGGGGCTCACAAAACCCCAGCGTCGGGTGCGCTGAACCGTTGTACCGGGACATCATGTACACGGGCAAGATGGTGCTCAACACGAGGTAGCGCATATCCATGCGCGGCGCGAGAACGGTCCTCGGTGGGGTCCACACATGTCGGAAGAGGAGAACCGCAGCGCCGCCAACCTGATATTGCTGCGCCAGGCGCATGCCAATGAGATCGACGACTTCCCCGAACGGTTCCCGGCAGATCGTGGATGCTGTGACTGCGGCACGGAACACACCGGGGTCCGGCCGGGTCAGGTCGCAGATGCCAGCAGTGTCAGCGAGCACGAGCACTGGCTCACCTGGGTACGCCGGTGCGAGCGCGGCAGCGCCCGCGTCGGCTCAATACGACCGGTGCGGGCGACCCGGATCCCGCAGTCGGCGGCCAGTTCCGCGACAGCGGTCATGAGGGCGATCTTGCCTGCCCCTGGCGGGCCGGTGACGATCAGGTTTTCGCCGACCCCGGCGTGCAGCCGGTCAAGCAGGAACGCGACTTTCACGAGTTCGCGATCACGACCGATGAGGAACTTGCCTTGCGATTCGGACGTTTGATCCGGTCGAGTCAACTGTCCGTGATCATGCATTGCATGCTCTTGTCATGTGCGACGACCGCTGTGACAGGCTACTGGGGCTGCTGCCGCGGCGGGAGGGGCTGTTCGTTCCTTCCGGTGGGGGTCGCCTGGAGATGACGAGTGCAGGCGAATCTCCTTGCAGAACCCCCTGACCAGGGCTAACGTACCTTGGGACCGCTACCGCTTTCCTCAGAACTTCGCAGGGGCGAGGTTCGCCGTTCCCGCCTCGCTCAGGGTCGACACCCACGCGATGGGCCGCGGCACGACCACGGAGGTCAGCAGCTTGTAGAACGGGTTGCGGCCCATGGCCTCGGGATCGAAGTCGATTCGCATGGGCGCCAGTATCCCCCTCGGCGGGTGCCCGCCCCAACGATCTTTCCGGGCCGGCGACCCGTAGCCCTGCGCCAACTCACCGTCACCTTAGGTGCGATGCGGGCAAAACGGGGGCTCGGTCGGACGACTTTATTTCGTAAGGGATTTGATCCGATCACAAGATGGTCACTAAGGTCATGCCTCGAACTTCTGTGCAGCGATCACCCAATCGGGGTGGCGGCAGAGGTCCCGCCGATCCCAAGCGGCGTGCGTACGACGGGGGACGCCGACGCTCGGGGCCGGGGAACCGCGGTTCCCGACGCATGCGGCAGGCGGCTGGAGGAAGAAGGAGCTCGCCTGCGTGGCGTCCCACCGTCGTCCCAAGCAGACCAGTCGCGCACGTGTCACCGTGCTCACCGCGACCGCCGCCGCAGCCGTGGCCCTCTCCGCCCAGGCCGCCCAGGCCGCCCCGGCCAAGCAGTCCGTCAAGAGCGTCAAGGCCAAGGTCGACGCGCTGTACGAGCAGACCGAGCAGGCCACCGAGAAGCTCAACGGCGCCAAGGCGAAGCAGGAGCAGTTGCAGAAGCAGGTCGAGGTCATCCAGGACGAGGTGGCCCGCCAGCAGGGCGAACTCAACGACCTCCAGGACGACCTGGGCGCCCTCGCCAGCGCCCAGTACCGCAGCGGCGGCATCGACCCCACGCTCCAGCTCTTCCTCTCCGCCGACCCGGAGAGCTACCTCGACAAGGCGTCCACGATCGAGGCGCTGAGCACCCAGCAGGCCGAGGGCCTGCGGCAGATCGCGGAGAAGAAGCGCAGCCTCGACCAGCAGAAGGCGGAGGCGGCGAGCAAACTCTCCGAGCTGGACCGGACCCGCACCGAACTGAGCAGGAACAAGAAGGCGGTCCAGGGCAAGCTGGCCGAGACGCAGAAGCTGCTGAATTCGCTGACGGCCGCTCAGCGCGCAGCGGTCGCCGCCGCGGACGTCCGTGGCGTCGGCGGCGAGCACGTCAACCTGGGCAACGACACCCCGGCTTCCGGCCGCGCCGCCGCCGCGCTCGCGGCCGCCCAGACCCGGATCAACATGCCGTATGTCTTCAGCCACACGGGTCCGACGTCCTTCGACTGCTCGGGCCTGACCATGTGGGCGTACGCCCAGGCCGATGTCAAACTGCCCCGGATGTCGCAGGACCAGGCCAACGCCGGCACCCGCCTGACGATGAGTCAGCTCAAGCCCGGCGACCTGGTGATCTTCTACGGCGACCAGCACCACGTCGGCCTCTACGCGGGCAACGGCATGGTCCTGCACGCGCCCCACTCCGGCGCGTTCGTCCGCTACGAGTCGATCAACAACATGCCGTTCCAGTTCGGGGTCCGCGTCTGACACGGGACCACCGGGCCGTCTTCACACCGGGTCCGGGGTACTCGGGGTGTCACAGCCGTGGCACCGCCCGGTCACGGGCCGCCCGGGCGGCGGAACGGCGGCGCATGATGCTCCCGTAGCCATCACCACGGGGGGAACCATGCGCACACGTACCGCCGCACTCGCGGCCGCCGTCGTCACCGCGGCGGCCGCCCTGCTGCTCACCGGCTGCGGCAGCGACGCCGCGTCCGACACGGCCGCCTGCAAGGCCGCCGTGACCGAGCTGTTCGACGACATCAAGAACAACTCCACCGACTTCAGCCGCCCGGGAGCCTGTGCGGGCATCGACGAGGCCACCCTTCAGGGCATCATCACCGAGGTCGGCCAGGAGCAGATGAAGGGCGCCGGCCTGGCACCCTGAGACGGCGTGAGAGGGGCGCCCGCGGCCGTCCGGCCGCGGGCGCCTTCGCGTCACAGCGTCACGAAAGCGGCGTCACGAGAGCGGCGGCGCCGCGGCCTTCTCCTGCTCCACCGGCGCGTGGCGCCGGGGGGAGCCGAAGGGCGCCCCGTTGACCGCTATGGGCACGCTTCCCGCCGGCCGGGAGGAGTCGCGGTCCGCCTCGTAGGCGGGGGTGACCTGCCAGCCGTGGTCCGTGGAGACCAGCGACACCGACGACAGCGGCCGCACGTCGAGGTGCCAGAAGGTCCTCGCGGGCGCGGAGAGTGCGTGCACGAGCAGGGCGCGGGCGACGGCGGGCTCGACCACGGCCAGCGTCGGCCGGGTGCCGCGCGGCAGTTTGACGAGCCAGTCGGCGGCCCGGTCGCAGAGCTGCCGGACGGATTCGCCGCCGTGCGGTGCGGCGTCCGGGTCGGTCAGCCAGGTGGACAGGCCGTAGGGGTCCATGGCCGCGATCTCCCCGCGGGTGTGGCCCTTCCAGCGCCCGTAGTCCAGGTCCCGCAGTGCGGGCTCGACGGTCGGTTCGAGGCCGAGAGCGGCCGCCGTCCGTGCGCAGCGTGCCGAGGGCGCCCGGATGGTCAGCGGGTGGGTGACGAACGCGGGCAGCGCCATGCTGCCGGGCAGCCGCTTCCCCGCGGGCTCGTCGCCGAAGACCGCTTCGCGTCCGCTGGTCTCGGTGGCCGCGCACAGAAGGGTCAGGTGGATCGCCATACGGTGGCCTCCTTCCTTTCCCGGTCGGGTACCGGGCCGTGTTGCGAGGCTCCGGCAACCGTTCTCCCACACGGTCCGTGGGCTGTCTGCCGCCACTCGGGTGACGAGGCGACGTGAGAAGGCCGCAGGCGCCGGCCATGGGTGCTGCGGTTCGTGGCTGCCGCGTGGCAGTGCGGACATCTTTTTTCCTGGTTACAGCATCCCGCCGGGCCTCGCCGGGATCCATCCTCCAGTCGGCGGCGGCTGCCTCCACCGACCGGCGGGACGGCATCCGCCATCCGGCCGGTGCGGCGGCGCGCGGACGGGGTACGGCCGCGGGCGGGGTAGGCATCGGGCATGGGCCCATGCCGTGCGGCGCGCACGATTCTGCAGGCCCCGGCCGCTCGGCGCGTGCTCCGGGCCGGTGCGGGCGCCGGTGCCCGCCTCCGGCGGGTGGGGCGGCGGATGCGGTTCCGCGGCCCGCCGCTCCTGCTGCTGGACGTGCTGCTCGTCTTCTTCGCGCTGCTCGACGTCCGCGTGAACGTCCATTTCGACGACTCCGCCAGCCTGGCGTGGGGCCTGACGGCCGCGCTCTCGCTGATGCTGCGGCGCCACCGCCCGCTGATCACGTTCCTGCTGACCCTGCCCGCCGTGCTCGTCTCGTCCGCGGTCTTCGCCTCGCTGGCTGCCCTGTACACGCTGGCCACGTTCACGCGGCGCCGCATGCTGCTGGCGTTCTGCGGGGTGGCCTTCACGCTGTGCGACGTGCCGCCGTGGCCGTCCCCGCGGTTCGATCTCACGGAGACGGCGACCTTCATCACCCTCGGCTACACCGCGACGACGGCGGCCGCCCCGCTCTTCCTCGGGCAGCTGGTGCAGGCCCGTCGCGACCTGTCCCTGCGGCTCCGTGAGATCTCCGAGGCACGCGACCACGAACGCCTGCTCACCGCCCAGACGGTGCTGGCGACGGAACGCGCCCAGTTGGCGCGGGAGATGCACGACGTCGTCTCCCACCAGGTCAGCCTGATCGCCGTGCAGGCGGGTGCGCTGCAGGTCGGCGCGCCGAACGCGGCCGTCAAGGAGACAGCGGGGACGATCCGGCGGCTGAGCGTGCAGACCCTGGACGAACTGCGGCACATGGTGGACGTCCTGCGCGCGGCCGGCAGCCGTCCGACCGAACTGACCCCGCAGCCGTCCGTGTCGGACCTGGAACGGCTGGTCGGCGGCAGCGGCATCGAGGCCGAGCTCGACATGGACCTGCCGGAAGGGCTCCCGGCGCCCGTCCAGCGCGCCGTCTACCGCACGGTGCAGGAGGCGCTGACCAATGTGCGCAAGCACGCGCCCGGCGCGACCGCCTCCGTGCGGGTCCGGCGCGAGGCCGGCGTCGTCCGGGCCACGGTCACCAACGGCCAGCCCACCCGCCGCCCGCTCCCGCTGCCGAGCGCGCGGTACGGCCTGGTCGGGCTGCGGGAGCGCGCCGCCCTGCTGAACGGCACGTTCAGTTCGGGCCCGACGGCGGAGGGGGGGTACGAGGTCCGTCTGGAGCTCCCGGTCGAGGGCCCGGACTGAAGGCACCCGTACGGAGTGTCTCCGCCGGGTGGGGCGGTGCCGATGGTCCGGCAGTGCATTCACGGCGCCGACGAGCCCGAGCCGCACGATGTACCGCGGCCGCCGGCCCGGGACCCCGCCACCGAGGCGCGCCCCCTGCTGCTGCAGGTGCTCGACGAGCTGTGCGCACGCGGCCTCCTGCGTCTGGACCGGCGCGCAGGGGACGACCGCTGAGGCAGCCCCTCCCGCGCTCAGGCCGGGAGCGAGGCCCGTTGTTCCAGGATGCTCAGCGCCCGCTCGGCCCAGAGGATGTTCTCCGTCTCGAAGGCGCGTCCCCGCATGAGGGTCAGGTACGGGCCGATCCGGTCGCTCCCGGCAAGGAACTGCTCCTCGGTGCGCCCGGCGAGCAGGCGGGCGCGGTCCTGGTCGTAGCGGGCCAGTTTGGCCCGCGCCGACTCCAGGCGTTCCGCGATCGCGGTGCGCACGGCGGTCGCGTCTCCCCCGTCCACCGCCTGCACCTTGACCAGCAGCTCGTCGCGGATGGCGGTCGGCCGGGGAGGTTCAGCGGTGAAGTCGTGGAGCGCCTGCTGCCCGGCCCCGGTCAGTGAGTACAGGCGCTTGTTGGGCCTGCGCTCCTGCTGGACGACCCGGGCCTCGATGAGGCCTTGGGACTCCATGCGGTCCAGCTCCTTGTACAGCTGCTGGGGCGTCGCCATCCAGAAGTTGGCCACCGACGCGTCGAACCTCTTGGAGAGGTCGTAGCCGGAAGCCTCCCCCTCCAGAAGGGCCGCCAGTACCGCGTTGCGCAATGCCATACCCGGATATTACGCCTTCTTGAACAGGCGAAGAGACCGCTGCCGACCGGTCCCGCGACCTGGTGAGCGGCACGGGATATGACGAATCGTCAGCAGTTCGCACGGCATGGACCCCTTGCCACCGGCTTCTTCCTCACGTCTGCGAACGCAGAATCTTGCGCAAAAAAGTTACTTTCTCACGAGGATGCGCCGGGATATTGCGCGGGTGTATCCGCGACATTACGGTGCCCCTTGCGTTGGCGCTCCACCCCCCTGGTACAGAACGGATATTCTGCGCCGAAAGGAGCATGTGATGTTGCGTATACCCCCCATCCTCCGAGGCCGGAGACGGCCGTCCCTGAGACGAGCCGTCGCCGTCGCGGCCGGCACGGCCCTGCTCACCACCGGCGGCACGATCGCGCTGGGCGCCGCCCCGGCCTTCGCCGCGGCCGCCACCGGCGGCAGCGGGGCGAACCTGCCCTACGTCGAGGTGCAGGCGGAGAACTCCGCCACCAACGGCACGGTGATCGGCCCGAGTTGGACCTACGGCGAGCTCGCTGACGAGGCGTCCTACCGCAAGGCGGTGACCCTCCAGGGCAGCGGCAAGTTCGTCACCTTCACCACCCCCGTGGCGACCAACTCGATCGACTTCCGCTACAGCATCCCGGACAGCTCCGGCGGCTCGTCCTACACCGCCCCGCTGTCCTTCGCCATCAACGGCGCCGCACAGCCCGACTTCACCCTCACCAACGCCTACAGCTGGTACTACGGCAGCTACCCGTTCACCAACACCCCGGGCAGCAACCGGCACCACTTCTACGACGAGGTCCACCGGCTGCTGCCGCAGACGTATCCGGCGGGCACCACCTTCACCCTCCAGGTGGGCTCCGGCGGCACGACGACCACCATCGACTTCGCCGACTTCGAGCAGGTCGGCGCGGCGCTGTCGCAGCCGTCCGGCTCGGTCTCGGTCACGTCCAAGGGCGCCGACCCGACCGGTGGCAGCGATGCCACGGCGGCCTTCAACGCGGCGATCAGCGCGGCCGGAGCCGGCGGCACGGTGTGGATACCGCCGGGCACGTTCAAGATCCCCGGCCACATCACGGTCAACAACGTCACCGTGGCCGGCGCGGGCATGTGGTACTCGACGGTGACCGGTGCGGCGCCCGGCTTCTACGGCCTCGGCGAGCCCGACAGCTGCGGGGTCGGCGGCAACCGCGGGGTCAGCAGCGGTGTCCACCTCTCCAACTTCGCGATCTTCGGCCAGGTCGGCACCCGGAACGACTGCGACCAGGTCAACGGCATCGGCGGCGCGATGAGCAACTCCTCCGCGTCGAACATCTGGATCGACCACCTGAAGGTCGGCGCCTGGATGGACGGCCCGATGGACAAGCTGACGTTCAGCGGGCTGCGGATCCGCGACACCACCGCCGACGGTGTCAACTTCCACGGCGGCGTGACCAACTCGACCGTCACCAACAGCGACATCCGCAACACCGGTGACGACGGACTGGCCACCTGGGCGGACGCCGCTCTCGGCGCCGACGTCAACGACACGTTCTCCAACAACACCGTGCAGATGCCGATCCTGGCCAACGGCATCGCGATCTACGGCGGGCACGACAACACGGTGAGCGGCAACCTGGTGGTGGACGCCGGCCTGGCGCAGGGCGGCGGCATCCACGTCGGCCAGCGCTTCACCTCCACGCCGGTCGGCACCACCAACATCACCGGCAACACCATGATCCGGGACGGCAGCCTCGACCCGAACTGGCAGTTCGGCGTCGGCGCGCTGTGGTTCGACGGCAGCCAGGGCGCGATCACGGGCCCGATCAACGTGACCAACGCGCTCATCCAGCAGAGCCCCTACGAGGCCGTGCAGTGGGTCGAGGGCACGGTCAGCGGCGTCCACCTCAGCAATGTGACGATCGCCGGCACCGGCACGTTCGCGCTGCAGGAACAGACGGGCGGCGCGGCCACGTTCACCAATGTCACGGCGACCGGCGTCGGTGCGCCGTCGCCCGTCTACAGCTGCGAGGGCTCCAACTTCGCCGTCACCGACGGCGGCGGCAACTCCGGCATCTCCGGGACGCCCTTCTGCGGCGGCTTCCCCGCCCCGGTCTTCCCGCCCTACCCGCCCACGGGTGTCACCGCCTCCCCCGGAGCGCTCAACTTCGGTTCGGTGGCAACCGGTTCCACCAGCGCCGCACAGACCGTGACGGTGTCCAACCCGACCGGCACCGCCGCCGCCGTGACCGCGCTGGCCGCCTCGGGCGACTTCGCGCAGACCAGCACCTGCGGCACATCGGTACCGGCGAACGGCTCCTGCACCGTCAGCGTCACCTTCCGGCCGACCGCGACCGGGGAACGCACCGGCACCCTGGCCCTCACCGCGGGCGGCAACACCAGCACCGTCTCGCTGACCGGTACGGGCACCGCGCCCGGCCCGGTGCTGAACACCAACCCGGCCGCTCTCACCTTCGCCGGTACGGTCGTCGGCTCGACGGCCGCCGCGCAGACGGTGACCGTCACCAACTCCGGCACGAGCGCGGCCACCGTCTCGGCCGTCGCGGCGACCGGCGACTTCAGTGAGACCGACAACTGCGGCTCCCTGCCGGTCGGTTCGTCCTGCGTGGTCACCGTGGCCTTCAAGCCGACCGCGGGCGGCGCCCGCAGCGGCACGCTGACGCTGACCAGCAACGCCAACAACAGCCCGACGAAGGTCGCGCTCGGCGGCACCGGCATCGACAGCGGCACGAACATCGCGGCCGGACGTCCCGCGTCGGCGAGTTCCGCCAACGGCACCTTCGCCGCGGGCAATGTCACCGACACGGACGCCGCCACGTACTGGGAGAGCGCGGGCGGCGCCTTCCCGCAATGGGTGCAGGTCGACCTCGGCCAGAACTTCAGCGTCGGCAAGGCCGTGCTGAGGCTCCCGCCGTCCACCGCGTGGGCCACCCGCACCGAGACCCTGTCCGTGCAGGGCTCCACCAACGGCAGCAGCTTCGACACGCTGGCCGCGTCCGCCCCGCTGACCTTCGACCCGAACGCCAACAACAACACGGTGACCGTCACCTTCCCGGCGGCGACGGCCCGCTACGTGCGGATCAACATCACCGCCAACACCGGCTGGAACGCGGCCCAACTGTCCGACCTCCAGGTCTTCCCGAGCGGCGGCAGCGGCAACCCGCAGGCGACCTTGTCGGTCAGCCCGTCCTCGCTCACCTTCGGCACGCAGGCACCCGGCACGACCAGCGCCGCGCGGAACGTCACGGTGACCAACACCGGTACGGCCGCCGCGACGATCTCCTCGGTCACCGCCTCCGGCGACTTCGCGCAGAGCAACACCTGCGGCACGTCCCTCGCGGCGGGGGCAGGCTGCACGGTCGCGGTGACGTTCACCCCGACCGCGTCCGGCACCCGCACCGGCACCCTGACCATCAACGGCAACGCCGCCAACAACCCGGTCACCGTCGCGCTGTCCGGCACCGGCAGCGGCACCGTGGCGACCAACCTGGCGGCCGGCCGGCCGACCACCGAGTCCAGCCACACCGACGTCTACCCGTCCTCGAACCTGACCGACGGCAACCAGGCCAGCTACTGGGAGAGCGCCAACAACGCCTTCCCGCAGTGGGCGCAGGTCGACCTCGGCTCCGCCCAGAGCGTCAGCAAGGTCGTCCTCCAACTGCCGGCCGGCTGGGGCGCCCGCAACGAGACGCTGTCGCTCACCGGCAGCACCGACGGCTCGGCGTTCAGCACGCTGAAGTCGTCCGCGTCCTACAGCTTCACCCCGGGCGCGAACAACACCGTCACCATCACCTTCCCCGCCACGACCCAGCGCTGGGTCCGGGTGACGGTCACCGCCAACGACGGCTGGCCCGCGGGTCAGCTCTCGGAGTTCCAGGTCTGGAACACCTGACCCGGAACGGACCACCGGACGCCGGTGCCGCGGGGCGCGCACGCGCCCCGCGGCACCGGCGTCCGTGCTGTGCCCGGGCCGCCGCGGCAAGGGTCATGATCCAGAGCCGTTACGAATCCGTACCCATGTACCCGGACGCGTCTCAACTCCGTGGCGGAGCCCACCGCTCCCTAGCGGGTGACACCACGGCTGCCTAGAGTGATGGGTGATCCCTCCTCCGCCCGCCGCCAGCGGGTCTGCCCGGCACCCTCCGGGCAGTCAGGAATCCACCTCGGTCCCCGCCCGGTCACGGGAAGGAGCCCTTCGTCGTGGCGCAGCCCCCTACGATGCCGCCCACCGGGTCCGGTCCCCTCCGGCCCCGCGTCGTGGACCTGCTCTCCGGACACCAGGCCTCACCCCTCGCGCTCGTCGTCGCGCCCGCGGGGTACGGCAAGTCCATCGTGCTGGCCCACTACGCCGACTCCTTCGCCGCGAGGGGCAAGGTGATCAGCTGGCGGCCGTACCGCGACACGCGTGAGGCGGCCCCCCTGCTGGACCGCCTGATGCGGAAGCTGCTGGAAGCCGGCCCCGACGGCGGGCACTCCACGGCGGAACCCCCGGTGCCGGCCACGGTCGAGTCGGTGCTCACGGCCGTCGAGCGGCGCGCCGGGCCGGTGCTGATGCTCGTCGACGACGTCCACCTCGTGCACGGCACACCGGTGGAGGACGCGCTGGAGGAATTGGCGCTGCTGGCACCGCCGAACCTGCGGATCGTGCTCGCCGGGCGAAGACGGCCCTCGATCAATCTGGCCCGGCACGAACTCTCCGGGACCGTCGTCGTCACCGCGGACCAACTCGCCCACGACGAGGCGGAGTTCCGGCAGGCGCTGGCGACGGCAGACCCGCCGGGCGGCGCACCGGCGACCGCGCGGGAGTACGAGACGCTGAGCCGGCTGACGCGGGGCTGGCCGGTCGCGCTCCGGCTGTGCCTCCAAGTGCCGCGCCGGGACACCGACCGGGCCGGCGCCGTACTCGCTTCGGCCGCGGTACGCGGCTACCTCGATCGCGAAGTGCTGGGTGTGCTGCCCGGCCGGCTCGCCGAGGCGTTCGCCGAGATCTGCCGGACCTCGCAAGGACCGTGGCTCACCGACGACGGCTCCGGTGTCCTGGACGAGCTGGAGGACGGCTACGGGCTGGTGTCACGCCGCACCGAGGGCAGGTACGACTGCGTGCCGCTGCTCCGTGAGCACCTGCGGCTCCGCGCCGCCGCGGCTCCCACCGCGCGGGCCGCCCGGCCGGCTCCCCTTCCTGCCGCCCGCCCGGCCGCTCAGGACAGCCCCGGCCCGCTGACGCTGCGCTGCTTCGGCCGCTTCGAAGCGACGCTCGGGGACCGGGTGCTGGACTGGCGGACGACCCGGCCCCGGGTCCGGGCGCTGGCCCGGCTGCTGGCCGTGCACGCGGGGCAACCGGTGCACCGCGAACGGCTGATGGCAGCCCTGTGGCCGGAGACCCCGGAACGGAACGCGGGCCGCGGGCTCCAGGTCGCGGTCTCCGCACTGCGCACGTTCCTGGAGCCCGGCATCGACCGCGGGGCGAGCCGCATCCTCTTACGGTCCGGCGAGGCGTACATGCTCTCGCCGCAACCGGGCGGGAGCTGCGACGTGCAGCGGTTCGAGGCCGCCGTGACGACCGGGATGCGCCTGCTGTCGCACGGATCGGTGGACCAGGCCGCGGAGTCGCTCGGCCTGGCGCTGCACCTCTGCACCGGTGAACTCCTGCCCGAGGACGGGCCTGCGGAGTGGGTGGTACCGCTGCGGGAGTACCACCGCGCCCAACTGGTGCGCGCCGCCCTGACGCTCGCCGAGGTCGAACTCGGCCGCGACCGCCCGCAGACCGCGGTCGCCGCGGCCCACCACGCACTGTCCGTCGACCCCTTCCAGGACGCCGCCTGGCGCCTGCTGGTGCTGGCGCACCGGCGCGCGGGCGACCCGGTCGCGGCCCACCAGGCCCAGCTGCGGCACGCACGAATCCTGGAGGAACTCGGCGTCCGCCCACCCGGCACCGCCCCGGAGCCGGACGCCGCCACACGGCGCGGCCTCGCCGGGCTGCCGACCGCCCGGCCCCGCGAACACCCCAGGCTCGACGTCAGCCCCGCTTGAAGCACCCCGCGGCGCCCGGCTGATGGGCGCCGCCCGCCGAGCTCGACCTCGGCCGCGACCACCCGCCTACCGCGGTCGCCCCGGCACACCAGGCCCAGTTGCGGCACGCACGGATCCTGGAGGAACTCGGCGTCCGCCCACCCGGCACCGCCCCGGAGCCGGACGCCGCCACGCGGCGCGGCCTCGGCGGACTGCCGACCGCCCGGCCCCGCGAACACCCCAGGCTCGACGTCACCCAGCTGATGCCCGCCACCCCGACCGCCGAGATCGAACCCCGGCCGAAGGCCGCGGCCCACCACGCACTGTCCGTCCACCCCTTCCAGGACGCGGCCCGGCGCCTGCTGGCGCTCGCGCACCGGCGGCCCGGCGACCCGGTCGCGACACACCAGGCCCAGCTGCGGCACGCACGGATCCTGGAAGAACTCGGCGTCCGCCCACCGAGGACCGGGGCAGAGCCGGACGCCGCCACGCGCCACGGCCTCGCCGGGATACCGGCCGCCCGGCCCCGCGAACACCCCAGGCTCGACGTCACCCAGCTGATGCCCGCCACCCCGACCGCCGAGATCGAACCCCGGCCGAAGGCCGCGGCCCACCACGCACTGTCCGTCGCCCCCTTCCAGGACGCGGCCCGGCGCGCCGGTCGCGACACACCAGGCCGAATTGTGACAAGCACGCATCCCGGAAAGGCGCCACGCGGCACGGTCTCGGCGGGACACCGGCCGCCGGGCCCCCCGAGCACCCGGGGCTCGACGTCAGCCGGCTGAGGTGTGCCACCCTGACGCCCGCAGAAGTCGAGCACGGCCACGACCGCCTACGGACCACGATCGCAACGGCAGGCGCGCGCATCCCGGACGGTGCCGCGCGGCGCGGCAACGCGCGCACCCGGGGCTCGACGTCAGCCCCGCTTGAAGAACTCCACCTCGCCCACGGCGACCCGGTGTCCGCTACCAGCGCCGTAGGCGTTCTCGATCGTGAGCCGGACGCGGACGACGTCGCTCACCGCGATGTGGAACTTCTGCTCGCCGGCGCTGTCGGCGAGGTTCACCGTGTGCTGGGTGACCGTGCCGTGCGCGTCGGTGACCGTGGCGAGCAGGGTCTGCGGGCGGCCCTGGGTGAGGAACTGCTGGGCGTTGGTGGAGATGCCCGGGTAGACGATCACGTCGAGCAGCCGGAACGGCTCGTCGAACCGCGCCTCCAGGTACTGCCCCTTGCCGTCGCCCTCGCGGTCCGGTGCCCAGTAGCGGTCGGTCGTGCCGTCCACCGCCAGGGAGGCGGCATGTCCGCGGGACGCGCTCGATGCGCTGACGCCCACCGCGTGCACCTGCTGGGCGGTGGCGAGGCGGTCCTTCACCGCTTCCGTCGCCTGGCGCAGTTGGGGCCGCAGGGCGAAAACAGCGGCGCAGAGCACGGCGACCACGAGGACGGGGACCAGGAACCGCGGCCGGCGCACCCGCCCGGAGAATCCCGGCCCCGGCCGGTCGCCGGCTGCCGGGGCGGTGCGCGGACGGCGGGTGAACAGCCTGCGCCACCACGACGCCCGCGGCGCGGCCGGGGCGTCGGCCAGAGAGGTACCGCAGCGACGGCAGAACCGCCGGGTGGGAACGTTGCCCGCACCGCACTGACCGCAGATCAGGTCACCCGGCGCGGGCGGCGGTTCGTCCGGGGCGGACACCGCGGTGGGGCGGGGGCGCGCCGCAACGGGCTCTCCGGCGCGCGGTTGCACGGGACCCGCGGACGGCTGGACGGGGGCCGTGACGGCGCTCGCGGCGGATCCCGGGGCAGGCGCGGCCTGCATGGGCACGGCCTGCACGGGCGCTGTTTCCGGGCGCGGCGGAACGTCCGGCGGCACGGCGGGCGCCTCGGCGGGCGATTCCGCGCGCACGCTCGTCCGCGGGGCGGGCTGCTCCGGCACGGCGGCGGCCGGGCGCGGGCTCGTGGCGGCGGCCGGCTCCGTCCACTCCAGGAACGCCCCGCACGATCCGCAGAACTGCTCGCCCGGCTCGCACCGCTTCCCGCACTGCGTGCACTCGATCACTTTCCGCTCTCCCCCTGTCGTGGTGCTCATGTGCTCCGCCCGATTCCATGGTCACCACCGGCGGTGTCCCCCGGTAGCCGCTCCGGGGCAGCCGGGAGGACCGCCTGCGTGCCCTTTCGGGCGGGACGGTCAGCCGGGGACGACCTCGACGGTGAACGGGAGATGGGCCGGCCGGCCGCGCGCGACGAGAGCGGTCAGGGCGCGGGCGTCGAACGCCTCGGGGTCGGGGACGCGGACCCGTACGGACAGCCGGGGTTCGGGCGAGCCCGGCAGCGGGGTCCCCGGTGTGACGGATCCGGTCGCTCCGCCGTTCTCCTCGATCTCGGCCTCGACACCGAAGGCGCGGCGGATCTCCTCGGCGAGGCCGGCCCGTGTGCCCCGCAGGGCGTGGGTCCGTACGGCACCGGAGATCTCGGAGCGGCGCGCGGCGCCCACCGGCCCGTCCGCAGGCCGCGCGCCGACCCATGCCGCCAGCAGCACGGTGAAGTCGGCCGGGGCGAGCGCGGGGTCGAGATAGGCGGCCAGGTTGTCCAGGGTGCCGGGGACCGGCGCCAGTACTTCGTCGAGCCCCGCGGTGAAGCGCTGGACGAAGTCGTCGTCGGCGTACACGCCGGGCAGTTGGAGCCCCAGTGGGTACCGTGAGATCAGCCCGGGAACGAGCGCACGTCCGCCTCCACCGTCCCCGGGTGCGGGTGCGGGTGCGGGTGCGGGCACAGGCTCGGCGGGCTCGCGCCCTGCCTTTCGGTAGTTGATCCCCTCGCCGCCCGTCGGCGGCACACCACCGCTCATGCGCCCGTCACCCGCACCTGGTGGTCGTAGGAGAAGACCAGCGCGCCCGCCGCCAGGTCGACCCGGTCGGTGGGCTCGCCGCGGCGATGGCTGCCGGGGTCCGCGGGGAAGAGCTTCACGCCCTCCACGAGTTCGACGCCCGGCACCTGCTGGAGCACCGCGAAGACCTCGCCGGACTGCACCGACCGGCCGAAGGGCCAGCCGGCCCTGTCGGCGCCGCCGGTCAGGGGGTTGAGGTGGCGGTAGAGGGCGGTCAGCGCGTCCTGCTGGACGCGTGCGGGCGACGCGGACGACGTCGCGCGGAGGGTGGTGACGACGGTGACGCCCTGGTAGAAGGGGGGTTCGACGACGAGCCGGGTGCCCAGCGCGCGCTGCGCGTCGAGGCGGGTGACCACCCGCGCCACCAGCTCCTCCGGGCAGGCCAGCCCTTCGAAGGCGAGGCGGCCCGAGGTGTCGGCCTCCGCCCAGGGCACGAGCAGCACGCGCACGCCGCCCGCGTCGGTCCCGCTCTCCGCGGCCACGCACCGCACCCGGGCGATCTCGGGCGCGGCTTGGCGGGCGAGGTACTCGTAGTCCTCTGCGGTGACGGCCCGTTCACGGGAGCGCAGCGAGAGCGCGCCGCGCAGCTTGGCGTTCTCGACGTCCTCGCCGTCGACCCCGCCGTTGGCGGCGGCGCGGTTCCCGACGCGTGCGATGTACGGGATCGAGCTGCGCAGCACGGACAGCGCGCCGCGTGCGACGTTGCCGCGCCGGCCGCCGCCGGTCAGGTAGGGGCGGACGCGGATCGGCACACCCTGCGGCGGCACGGCGCCGTACTGCTTGAGGGAGCCGTCGGGTTCCCGCACCGCGGGTCCGAAGGCGATCTCCCCGCTGCTGCGGTCGAGCCGCACATGGTGGTCGCCGGGCCCCGAGTCGCCGAAGTGCCCGACCTCCGCCCACTCCTGCGCGCCCTCGGCGGTGAGGGTCTCGACGGTGAAGGGCTCACGGCCGGCGACGACGGGCGGCCGGGCCACGGCGAAGACCTGCCCCGGCACGCCCTCGGACAGGCCCAGCACCTCGCCGGCGGCGCGTTCGGCGTGCGCGGCGGGCGCGGTGCCGCCGATGGTGAACGCGGTGGCGGACAGCAGCCGCGGGCTCGCCGAGTAGGGGCGGCGGACCCCGTCCGGCGGCAGCACGCGGGCGCGCAGCCAGCCGGCCCGGCGCCCGGCCTCGGCGACGGCCACATGGCCCTCGGGCACGTGGACGAGCACGTCACCGGGCCGGTTGAAGCCGCCGCTGCCGTCACGCTCGACCTCGCACGGAGTCCAGCCTTCCGCGGTCCGTGCCTCCCACACCAGCGGCGGGTCGTCCGGGTCGATCCCGTGGCCCGCGACGGGGAACGCCAGCCGCAGCGCGACGACGCAGGACGGGACGGCCGTGGACAGCCCGAACAGTACGGTGTCGCCCGGCTGCGGGACGTCGCTGAAACAGGCCACGCCCCGGCCGCCCGCGAGTTCGGCGGTCCGGTCCGCCGCGGCCGGTACGGCACCCTGGCCGCGCGGGTCCGCGGGCCGCACCGCGAGGACCGCCAGTTCGCAGGGCACGACGATCAGGTCGCGCAGGGTGCTGAAGACGACGGCCTGTTCGGTCTCGCTGCGGACGGTGGCGACCTCGGTGCCCTCCCGGACCGCCACCGGGCCCGGCTGCGGGGCGGAGAGCCAGAAGGTGACGTCGGTGCGGGCCGCGGCCGGCGGGAAGAGCCGCAGTCCGATCAGGTCGAGCAGCGCCACGTGGTGCTTGTCGGGCACCCGGTTGAGCCGGTAGATCAGCTGGTCGACCATGTGCGCGAAGGTCTCGATGAGGGTGACGCCGGGGTCGGAGACATTGTGGTCGGTCCACTCGGGGCAGCGCTGCTGCACCATCCGCTTGGCCTCGTCCACGAGGTCCTGGAACCTGCGGTCGTCCAGATGGGGGCGGGGCAGGGACATCAGCGGCCACCTCCGTCGGCGGAACCGTGCGGGCCGGCGGGCGCGTCCGCGCCCGCCCCGCCGTCGTGCGAGGGGATCACGTAGAACGGGAAGACCAGGTTGCGCGGGTCGTTGGTGCCGCGCAGCGCGTATCTGAGGTCGATGTAGAGCGTGCCGGAGTCGACCCCGTCGAAGGTGACGGTGACGTCGACGAGGTCGACCCGCGGCTCCCACCGTTCCAGCGCGACCCGCACCTCGTAGGCGATCCGGCCCGCGGTGGCGGCGTCCGCGGGCGCGAACACGTAGTCGTGGATGCCGCAGCCGAACAGCGGCCGCATGGGGCGTTCGCCGGGAGCGGTGGCCAGGATCAGCCGGATGCTCTCCTCGATCTCCCGTTCCCTGACGACCAGGGCCACCGAGCCGGTGGCGTCGGTGCGCGCGGGGAAGGCCCAGCCGGCGCCGATGAACTGCTCTCCCACGGCCCGGTCACCCGCCGATCAGTACGGTCGGGGCGCCCATCACGATCGGCGCCCCGCAGACCGCGAGGTCGCCGACCCGGGCGGCGGGCATGCCCCCGATGAGGACGGTCGGGCAGCCGGGCGGTGCGATCGCGGACGACGGGTGCACGGCGGGCGGCGGGAACGAGCAGATGTGCGGGGTGCCGACCACGGCCGCGGGCATGCCGGCGATCAGCACGGTGGGCACGCCGGGCGGCCCGATGACACCGGGGTGCCCGGTGGGGTCGGCGACTCTGGCTGCTGGGGGCATTCCTGGCGCTCCTCTTAGTTGATCTTGACCAGTGCGGCGCTGATGGAACAGGTCGCGCCGCCCTTGATCTCGGTGCTCGCGGTGCCGTTGACGCCCACGGTGGTGCCCTTGACGTCCACCTGGCCCTGGGTCTGGAGGCTGAGCGCACCCGATCCGCCGTCGAGTGCCACGCCACTGCGCGCGGTGACCTTCACCGACTGCCCCGACAGCTCCAGGCTGCCGGAGCCCGCGTCGACGCTGACGCCCTGCTCGGCCTTGACGATCACCTTCTGCCGGGCCTCCACCTCGACACTGCCGTCGCTGCGCACGACGACCTTGGTGGCCTGCTGGTCGAGATGGAGGGTGAGCTTGCCGTCGCCGGTGGACATCCGTACGCCCTGCGGGCCGCCCGACACGTCGAGCAGTTCCACCCGGTTGCCCGAACGGGTCACCAGCGAACGGCGGTTGACCGCGCCCGAGGTGGAGTCCACGAGCGGCGCGTCATGGGCGGACGGCTTGTCCTGACCGTTGTAGAGGCTGCCGAGCACGTACGGGCGGTCGACCATGCCCTGCTCGAAGCCGACCAGCACCTCGTCCCCGACCTCGGGGCCGAACACCCCGCCGCCGCCCTTCCCGCCGAGACCCGCCGTGCGGGCCCAGTCGCTGACGTAGTCGTCGGACAGCCAGGGGAAGGCCAGCCGGACCCGGCCGAGGTCCTCGGGGTCGCGGGTGTCGGTGACGGTCGCGTTGACCAGGCCGCCGATCCGGCCCGCCGCCGCGCCGTACCCCGCGCCTCCGCCGGAGGCGAGCCCGTACAGCGAACGGTCGGAGCGGCCGCCGACGGTGAGCCACGTCTGGTAGCCGGTGTCGGGGTCGAAGACATGCCGGCTGGCGGTGATCGTGTACTTGCCCTCGAACGGCGGCCCGACGTTGGCCAGGGTCACCGCCGTCCCCGCGCGCAGCCGCGGGATGCCCATCGCCACCGCGTCCACCTCGGCGAGCGAGGCGGCGAGGTCGGCGGCCAGCGCCCGGGCCGCCTGGTCGGCGGCGGACTGGGTGCCGTAAGGGGTGTCCGTGGCCAGGAACACCGCCTGGCCGAACGGTGCCGCGGCCTGCCCGGGCGTGAGCCCCAGCGACAGCCGGTCCCCCCGGTCGGCGGGCGCCTGGCCGACCACGGCGGCCTTGGCCTGCACGTCCCAGCCGCGCACCTCCACCCGCTGCACCTGGTCGGCGGCGGTCACGGCGGCGTGGCAGCGCAGCAGGTTCCGCCCGAACTCCAGCACGTACGGACTGGCCTCCGGCCGGGTGGCCGGGTCGGGGGCGGCCGCGGCCCGCGAGGGCACCCGGAAGCAGAACTTGCCGTCGCTGACGGACACTTCGGCCCCCGCGAGATCCGCCAGCCGGTGCAGGAACTCCCAGTCGGTGACACCGGGCTGCGCCAGGTGCTCGTACACCGTCGTCGTCGTGTCGACCGTGCCCACCGGCAGTCCGGCGCGGCGGGCGACCTGCACGGCCACGTCCGACGCCGTCATCTGCCGGTACCCCGCCACATGCCGGCCGCGGAAGAAGCGGTGGGCGTGGTCGAGGCCGCGGACGACGGTGAAGGTCCCGGTGCTGTCCAGGTCGACCTCGACGGCGGTCACCTCGCCGGATACCAGCAACTGCCGCTCCGGGTCGTCGCCGGCGCGGGCGAACACCTTGACCGGGGTGCCGATGGTGATCCCCGTCTTCCGCAGGACCGTGTGCTGGGGGTCGCGGAAGCGGAGCACGAACAGGTCGGGAAGCCGGACGCTGCCGTCCACGTAGGCGGAGACCAGCAGTTCGGCCGTGTCGGGCGGCAGCGGCGCGCCGCCGGCCTCCACGGCCAGGGTGTTCGCGAAGGTCTCTCCGGCCATCGTGGGTGGTCCGTCCTCTCCTGGTGCTGTGCTGATGCTGTGCCGATCCTTTGGGCGTGTGTCAGGTGCCGAGTTCCTCCGCCGCCGGAAGCAGCAGGGTGCTCCCCGGGCGCAGCCGCATCGGGTCGTCGATGCCGTTCGCCTCCGCGATGTCCCGCCAGGCGGCCGGGTCGCCGTACTCCCGGAAGGCCAGCAGCGGGAGCGTGTCGCCGGTCACCACGTGGTGCACCCGCCGGGCGGCCAGCGCCCCGGACGTGGGGTTCTGGCCCGGCAGTTGCGCGGAGAGCTCCTCCAGCGTGACCTGGCACACCGCCCGGATCGGCAGACCGCCCGCCGTGAACAGCGTGTACTTCGCCTGGACCTGGCTGATGTACCCGACGAAGCCGGTCAGCCCGCCCCAGTGGAAGATGACGAACGGCGGCGTGCCGGCCTTCTTGTCGTGCGTCCGGTCGGTCGGAACACAGCACGAGAAGAGCTTCTCGACGGCGGTGACCACCTTGCTGTCCTGCGCCCCGGTGGCATCGAAGAACATCTCCAGCGTCAGCTTCGACGGCTCGGGCCCCGTGAACTCCGCGGGGCCCGCGGTCTTGGCACCGCGCGCGGTCTTGCGTTCCCACTTCGCCGACTTGGCGAGGGTCAGCTCCTTCGGGTTGAACTGGAACTCGATCGTGTCCAGGGGCGGCCCCGGCGTGCCCGTGCCCCCGTCCGCGGGCGGGTGCCGCAGCTCCAGATACGCGCGCTCGAGCTTGGGCCGCGACCCGGCACCGGCGGCGGACCCCTTGGTCCCGCCCGGCGAGGCGGCGGTGAACGCGACGGGTGAGGACGGCATCGGCGGTGCTCCTTCTCCGGGTCGTCGGGCGGGGTGTCGGGCCGGGTGTCGCGCGGGATCAGCCGGCGGAGAGGAACCCGTGGTGGGCGATCTCCAGGGTCTCGGTCGCCACCTTGGGCGTCTCCGGGCTCAGCGACGGCCCCTGCCAGCGCACCGGCACGACGTCCAGCAGGCTCCAGCGGGCCACCACGGTCCCGTCCATCGTCATCGCGCTGATGTGCCCCGTCTTGCGCGTCACCCCGGACACCATGCCGGCGATCCACTGGGTGACCTTCGCAGTGTCCTTCGTGACGGGGCGGCTGAGCTTGATGTTCGAGAACTTGATACGGGACGGCAGCTGCCACACGTACCCGTTGTTCCCGCCCTCCTCGCGCTGCTCCATGACCACTTCGCAGGCCAGGCCCTCGCAGCTGTTGAAGGAGCCGAGACTGAAGTCGTCGATCTCCACGATGAAGCAGACGCTCACGGCGGGATCCTCGTCGGCTGCGGCCGCGGTCATGGGCTGCGTTCCTCTCTCTTGAGGTCTCTTGCGGGTGTACGGCGTGCTCAGTGGCGGGAGTCCAGGCGCAGGCCCGCGCGTTCGCGGTCGAGCCGCAACTCGGCCCTGAGCAGTCGGCTGAGGGGGGCGAGCAGGCGGTGCACGAGTTCGTCGGTGCTCTCGGCCGCCCTGGGCGGCTCCGGGGAGGGAGCGGCGGCGGGTGCGGGTGGCGGCGTGATCGGCGCCGCGGTGGGTGCGGGGGACGGCAGCGGAGCTTCTGTCTCGCGCTGCGCCACGGCAGGGACGGGCGCGGGCGGCGCGAAGACCACCGATCCGTCCGCCGCCCGCTGCGCGATCCCCGCCGCGACCGCCACCGACCCCGGGTCGCCCGGCACCGTCCCGGGGGCGGACCGCTGAAGGGGAGCCACCGAGGGCGCACCCAGCCTCTGCACGGCGAACGGGCTCCCGGCGGCGGCCTTCGGCTGCCCGGCGTACCGCTGCGGCACCGGGACGACGGGCGCGGCCGGGACCACGACGGGCGGCCCGGCCGACGGCTCGGCGTGCCGCTGCTCAGGAGCCGGAACCGGGACCGGGCCGACGGGAACGGACGGCCGCCCGGCCGGGACCACGATCGGCAACCCGGCGGATCGCTGGACAGGGACCGGCTCGACCGGAACGCCCGGGACCACGACGGGCAGCCCCGCCAATGGCTCCGCGAACCGCTGGACAGGAGCCGGAACCGGGACCGGCTCGACGGGAACGGACGGATGACCGGGCGGCACCGGCACGCGTCCGGTCCGGAACGGTTCGGCGACCGGGGTCGTGGAAGCCGGACCCACGGGCGGCGCCGCGGAGCGCTGGACGTGTGCCCGCTCGGCTCGCGGCGGCGCTGCGGCAACCCGCCGCGCGGTGGCCGGAGTTCCCCCGCGCGGCGCTTGCGGCGCCGGTGGGTCCCCCGCGTCTCGCTGAACCGGTGGCATCGGACGCCCGTCCGTCGTGCCCGAGGCGACAGTCCCCTCGGGGCGCGACCAGACGAGGGGGAGGACGCGAAGCGCGGCCGGGGCGTCGGCGGCGGGTTCGGGCTCACTCGGGGTCGGTACGGACCTGAGCTCCAGGCCGCGATCACCCAGCAGCCCTGCGACGGGCCCCGGTTGGGGCGCCTCGGGGGCAGCCTCCGGCCCCGCCAGGCGCTGGATCCGTACCGGCGGCACGTCCATGACGACGACCGGTGCGGGCACGCGTGCGGGCGGGACGGCCTCAACGGCGGCCAGGGGCACGTCGGTTGCGGCGGGGACGCGCTGCACCAGGGCCGACCCACCCGTGGCGGCCCGGTCGGGTGCCCCGGCCGGAGACATCCGCCGCGGCACAGGCGAGTCGTCGGCCTCCTGACGCTGCACCAAGGGCGCCGACTCCCCCAGCAGGGGTGCGAGGGGGGCTGCCTCGGGCGGGGTGGTCGGCGCGGGCGGAACGGGCACCTGAGTGAGCGGTTCGCCGATCCGCCCCAGCTTCGGGCGGGAGCCGGGTGCCGGAGCTGCCGAATCCGGTGCGGCGTGACGCTGGACGGGCGGCGCCTGGGGCACCGAGGACAGCGGCGCGCCGAGTCCCAGCGGGCGCGCCCGCTGCACGAACGACGCCGACGCCTGGCCGGGTACGGACGATGCGGGCACCTGCGCAGACTCCGGCGCGGACACCGCCTCGGGCGCCGGATCCGTCAGCGGCGCACGCTCTCCCACCAACGGCCGCTCCACAGCCGCCGGTTCCGGCGCCGACACCGAGGACAGCGGCGCGCCGAGTCCCAGCGGGCGCGCCCGCTGCACGGACGGCGCCGACGCCTGGGCGGGTACGGACGATGCGGGCACCTGCGCAGACTCCGGCGCGGACACCGCCTCGGGCGCCGGATCCGTCAGCGGCGCACGCTCTCCCACCAACGGCCGCTCCACAGCCGCCGGTTCCGGCGCCGGCACGGTCTCCTCCGGCACGTGCACGGAGGGCACATCGGAGCTGGCGCGCTCCGCGGGCAGCGTGCGGACCGGCAGTTCGACCGCCCGGGCCACCGTGAAGCGGCCCGCGGGCGCCTCCGGCCGCACCTGGCGCTGCACCTGCGCCGGCGCCTCCGCACCCGGGCCCACGCGCACGGCCTGACGGACCGGCAGGTCCGTCGCCCGCTGCGCTGGGGCGACCGGCTCGGCCACCCCGTGCACCACGCCGCCGGGGGCCGCCTCACTCACGAAGTGGCCCAGCGGTCCCGCCGAGAAGGACGGGTTCTGCCAGGTCGAAAGCCCCGCTTTGAACGCGTCGGGCGCGCTCACCAACGCGGGCGCCCCGAACGTCGAACGCTGCACGACGAGCCCGCGCCATTCGCCGCGGGGCGGCGGGGCGGACTGCCGCTCACCCGCCGCCGCGTTGCCCGCAGCCGCGTCGCCCGCGGCCGGGCCGTCCCGTCCGAGCAGTCTCCCCCACATCCCCCGGATCCCCACGGCTCACCGGTCCGCGGCGGCGAGCTGGTTGAACCGGGCGATCCGGTCCAGGTAGCGGCGGCGTTCGGGATGTTCGAGGTCGAGGATGGCGTCCAGGGGCCAGTGGAAGTGGTAGGCGATGTACGCGACTTCGTCGTACAGGTCGTCGGTCGCGTACGTCACGATTCCCCCAGGCGCTCACCCGCCAGGTCGACCGCGAACGCCGCCGCGCAGGACGGGCAGGTGACCTGGGCGCGGGTGTGGCCCTCGGCGTTGATCCGGCGGTAGAAGTCCTGGAGGAAGGCGAGGTCGGAGGCGAACATGTCCTCGATGACCCCGGCGTGCACGTCGGTGAGGGTGCCGAGCCTGACCACGACCCGGCCGAGCAGCACGACGGACAGGTAGGCGGGGTTCTCGCGCACGCGGTCGTCGCGCAGCGGCACGAGTTCGTCGCGTGCCGTGGACAGCCGCATCACGCCGTTGCGGTGCACCTGCCCGGAGCCGTCGACGTATCCGCGGGGCAGTTCGAAGGGGAACTCGGTGCGCAGCGACTCGGACCGGCCGGCCGCCTCGGCGGACGGGCCGCCGTCCGCGTCCGGGCGGCCCGCGGCGTTCTGTTCTGCCTCGGCGACGGCCGGGGCGGTCATCTGACGGCGCATCAGTGCATCACTCGACATCCATGGACTCGTAGGTGATGACGACCTTCTCGGTCAGCACGCTGGTGTCGCCGGCCTTCAGGGAGCCGATCTCCAGGCTCTTGGGCCAGGCGTTGACCAGGGTGTACCGCTTGATGGCGGTGCCCTCGTAGTCGTAGACGATGATCGCGCCGCCCTTGCGGACCGAGCCCATCTTGCCGAACCGCGAATCCTTGATCCACTTCTCGAAGCTCTGGTCGGAGGTGAGGCCCCGGGTGAGGGTCACCTCGCCGGCCTTGGGCCGGCCGGGCAGCTTCTTGATCATGTACTTGCCGTCGGCGGTGTTCTGCTTCAGCTCGATGACGTCCTGTTCCATCTTCAGGCCGGTCACCTCGGTGATCTGCTTGATGACGACGCCGTCGAACTCCAGGCCGAAGGAGTGGCCCACCGAGGTGTCGAGGTCGGGAAGTGCCATGAGGGGCTACCTGCCTTCCGGGGTAGTCGGGGTCAGCGGTGGTGGGGTCGGCCGGTCACTCGTCGACGAGGCTGGTGCCGCCGGAGAACTGGGAGAGCCGGAAGATCACGAACTCGGCCGGCTTGACGGGCGCGATTCCGATCTCGCAGACCACCTGCCCGGCGTCGATGCCCTCGGCGGGGTTGGTCTCGCGGTCGCACTTCACGTAGAACGCCTCGTCGGGAGTGAGGCCGAACAGCGCGCCCCGGCGCCACTCGTTGACCAGGAAGGCGGAGATCGTACGGCGGATCCGGGCCCACAGCGCGTCGTCGTTCGGCTCGAAGACCACCCACTGGGTGCCGATCAGGATCGACTCCTCCAGGTAGTTGAAGAGCCGGCGCACGTTCAGGTAGCGCCACGACGGGTCGGAGGACAGCGTCCTGGCACCCCACACCCGCACACCGCGGCCCGGAAAGGCCCGGATGCAGTTGACGCCGATCGGGTTGAGCAGGTCGTTCTCCGCCTTGGTGAGCTGGGTCGCCAGCTCCACCGCGCCGCGGACCACCTCGTTGGCCGGCGCCTTGTGCACCCCGCGGCTCTCGTCGCTGCGGGCCCAGACCCCGGCCATCGCCCCGCTCGGCGGCACGAACCGCGTCTGGCCGGTCGCGGGGTCGGCCACCTTGATCCACGGGTAGTACAGCGCCGCGTACTTGGAGTCGTACCCGGCGCCCGTCTGCCGCCAGTCCTTGACCTGCTGGGCGTTCAACTCGGGCAGCGGGTCGATGATGGCCACCCGGTTCCCCATGAGCTCGCAGTGCGCGATCATCGCCAGCTGCACGGCCTTGACGCCCTCGGCGTCCAGCGCGCCCTGCTCGAAGGCGCTCATCAGGTCGGGCACGGCGAGCATGGTGACCTCGTCCACGGCCTCCAGGCCGGCGAAGCCGGTGCGGTCCGCGGAGTTGCCGACGTAACTCTCCGGGCTGATGGCGGCGGGCACCACGGCGGGGCCGGCGCCCGCGGGCGGCACGGCCACGGTCTGGTTGCCGGGGCGGCCCGCGGTCTGCCCGGCGGCCTCCTCGACGGTGATCAGCCGGGACTTCTCGCGGACGACGGTGACCACGTAGTTGCGCTGGCTGCGCTTGGCGGAGACGTCGAAGGTCTCCTCGGCGCTGTCACCGCGCCGGACGATCAGGGTGAACGCCTCCTCGCCCTCCGCGTCGGCCACCTCCACACTCAGGCCGTCCCCGGTGCCGTCCAGCGCGGCGACCTGGAAGCCGTCGAGCGCGACGCGCGGTCCCGCGGCCACGGCGGCCGCCTTCCCGCGTTGCTTGCCCGCGCCACGGGCCGGCGCGGGCGCCCCGGCGTCGGCCTGCTCGCCGCCGACACGCACGACGTAGCAGGTGCCGCCGCCGTTCAGGAAGTAGCCGTAGACCGCGTGCGCGAGGTAGGCGCCGTCGACGAAGTCACCGAAGGTCTGGGTGAACTGGCTCCAGTTCGTCACCAGCGTGGGCGTGTTGAACGGCCCCTCGACCGCCAGCCCCACGAACGCGGCGACCGCCGTCCCCACGCCCTCGATGGGGCGCGACCCGGCCTCCACCTCTTCCACATAGACGCCCGGCGACAGGTACGACGGCATCGCGGATCCTCCCCCTGCAACATGATTGGCCGCGTCCAGCGTGGCGCGCGGGGCGCGCGCGGGTCATGACCTGCCGTTCCGCCCGGGGGGAAGGGGGGCATGCCCCTTCGGGCAGGGACGCGAACCCGAGTACCGCGGGTGTCCGGTCGATCGGCGGTGCCATCACGTCACCTCGGCCTTGGCCGGCCGCCCGTTCACCGTCCACCCCGACGCGATCAGGGTTGCCGCGGCATTGGTCCCGGTGCCCTCCCAATCCCGGTGTTCCTTGGCTGTGTAGACGATGGACTTGGCAACTGTGCCGCCCCCGGCGCGACCCTGCAGCCTGGCCAGCAGGGCGTCCAGTGTGGCGGTGCACTGCGGGCAGGGCCCCCTGCCGACCACTCGCAACGCGATCCCGAGGATCTTCGCATTCCGGTCCACCGATGTTTCGATCCAGCGAGCGAACTGATACTCGGCGTGGCTCACATGGGAGCCACGCACCGGATCCCCGGTGTTCCATGTGCGAACGCGGGCCACCTTCTCCCCCGGCCCAAGCGGCGCAATCTCGCCACCGGTGCTCGTGCCACGGCTCTTCTTCCCACCCGTCCCCTCTATCGCAGCAGGCAACTCCCCCATCACGGAGCCGTCCGGGCGGAGCCGCCGACCGAACTTCTCCTTGAACACCGGTTCCTTCTCAAAGGTGACTTCTGCTTCGCACCGGACCGTTGCCCGACCGGCGAGACTGTCCTTGGACGGCACGGTGTTCTGCGCGGCCGGTTCCGGTTCCTCGACGGGGGTGAGTTCCATCCCGCCCTCGCGGGTCTCAGGGCTCGCTTCCATGAAGAAGCCGTAGCCCTTGTCGCCTTCCTTGACCACCTGCAGCCGCTTCAGGCCCCGGGACCGAAGGTCGGCCTCGATACCGGCCGCCGCGGCCCGCAAGCCCGTCTCGTCCTTGATGTTCGGCCCGGCGGCCCGCAACCTGGCGTGCGCCTCCGCCTTGATCTGCTTGCTGGCGGTGGTCTCCGCGCCCCTGTCCGTGCCGCGCAGTTTCGACAGAAGCTTCTTGCCCGCGGCGACGATCTTCGCGATGACCCAGTCGACCACCTTCATCACCGGGGCCTGGACCTTGGCGAGGATCGACTTGATCTTCTCGGAGATGCCGCCGAGGCCCAGCAGGCTGGCGAGGAAGTCCAGCACCACCGGGACGGCCTTGGCGAGGCTGTTCTCGATCAGGGCCGGGACGCCTCCGCCGCCGCCGGCGGCGATGCCCTCCACCGAGTCGAGAACCGAGTCCACGAAGCTCTTGATCTGGGCGGCGCGGTTGACGAAGAACATCACCACGTCGTAGATCGCCTTGCACGCGCGGACGAAGGCCGACGCGGGGTTGAGCAGGCTGACGATCCAGGTGATGCCGGCCGTGACGATCTTCTCGGTGATGAAGTCCTGGATCGCGCCGAGCACGGTGTCCTTGATGTCGGACAGCTTCTCGACGATCCATCGCCACAGGCCGCCGACGCCCTCGGTGACCAGGATCCGGACCATGTCGAAGGTCGACTCCAGGGCCTTCATGGCCGGTTCGCCGATCGCCGTCACCACGCGGGTGCGGATGTTGTTCCAGGTGAGGCCGAGGATCGACAGCACCAGTTTGACGATGCCCTTGGCGTCGAACGTCTCCGGGATCTCGATGCCGCCCGCCGAGAGCTGCCCGAAGAGCCACTGCTTCAGGCCGTTCTTCAGGTGGTCGCCGATCCGCTCGGCGAAGCCCGTCACGCCCGCCTTGACCGCGTTCACGAGGTTGCCGAGGAACTCGACCGGCCGGGCGATGATCTTGTCGATCGCGCCGGCGGCCCGGGCCAGCACCCCCAGCAGCATGTCCTTGAGCTGGAGCACGGTTTTGGCGGTCTCGGCGATCGCGTCCTCGGCCTTGCTGAGCAGCCCCTTGTTCTCGGCCTGGAGGGACGTGATCTCCTCGTCCAGCTCCTTGCGCGCCGCGCTGTAGCGCTGGGCGAGGTCCTGGACCATGCCCTGGGACTTCTCCGTGACGGAGGAGTCGAGCCGGTCGAAGTCGCCGCCGATGGACTGCGCGGCCTGGTCGGCGAACTGCTTCAGCTGTGGCGGCTGCCGGGCGACGATCGCGGCGACGTCCTCCCGTCCCTTGGCGATCCGCAGGGTGGCCTCACCGAGCCGCCGGCCGATGAGGTCGGCGATGTCGGAGACGACCTTCTGCATGTCGCGCTCGTAGAGCCGCCTCGACTCCACAAAGATCTGGTCCGCCTCGGGAGGCAGGTCCGTCACCAGGTCCGCGACCCAGCGGGCGGCTCCGTCGAGGCCGGAGTACCGCGCGTCCTTGTAGCGCTCCATCCGCGCCCGGTGGTCGGCCGTGAACGCGTCCTTGGCACGTTTCTGACCGGTGTCGAACGCGGTCTCGACCTCGCCGTCGAGGGCCGCGAGGATGCGCTCGGTGTCCGTCTTCGTCGTGTCGAAGACGGCCTTGATCTCCGTGGTCACCGCGGCCCGCGCCTGCTCCTCCCCGCTCTTGGCCGCGCTCTGGCCGCCCGCCGCCCGCGAGGTGGCACCGGCGTGGGCGCCCGCCATCTGCTGCACGCCCGCCGCCCCGACGGCACCGGCCTGCGCCTGTTCGGCGGCGACCCGTGCCTGCTCGGCGGCCCGGTACTGCGCGGGCGCGGTGGCGGCGTGCGCATCGGCTTCGCGCTTGGCGTCCAGGGCCGCGGTGAACTGCGGTTCGTTGGCGTGCGTGAGCTGCTCGGGCGTCAGTTGCGCCTCGGTCATCTGCGCGTCGGTCCGCTGCGGCCCGGTCGAGAGATCGGTCTGCTCCGCGGGCGCGGGCGCCACGGCCGCCGCCCTGGCGTCGGGGGGCACCGGAACGGGCGGGGCGGGCTGCGCCGGCAGCGGGGTGACCGGCTTCTCCACCGCCTTCGACGGGTCGGGCGCGGCTGCGGTCCTCTCGGTGATGTCCTTGGCCGAGTTCTGCCTGCCCGCGGTGACCTGCCCCGCCACCTGCTCCTTCACGGCATCGGCCTTGCCGGACGCGGCGAACTTGTCGGCGTCGTCGAGGGTCTTGGGGGCCTGGGCGGCGATCGCCTGGTTCACGGCGGCGACGAACGCGGCCTTGTCGAAGGGTGCGGGCTTCGCGGTCCCCATCTCGGCGACGTGGGCGGCCTTGGCCTGCGCCTCCTTGTCGTCGGGGGGCGCCGACGCGGCGTCCTGCGCGGCCTTGGCGGCGGACCTCCCGGTGGGATGACGCGTCAGCGCCGCCTTCGTCCGGCCGACCTGGTCGGCGGCGCCCCGGAACCGCGAGTCCTGCGCGGGCGCCAGCCCGGGCGGTGCGACGGGCAGCGCGGACGCACCGCCGGGGTCCAGCCGCTGCACGGCCGTGGTCGCCGTACGCTGTGCCACCAGCCGCGCGACCGCGGCGTTGCCGGCCCGCCCCTGCAGACGCTGGAGGGCTCTCGCGTCGACGCCCCGGGCTGGCGCGCCGGTGGCGGCGGCCGGATCGCCCGGGCGCCGCGCGGAGGCGGGGGCGCGTCCGGCGGACTCCTCCCCCGGCGATCTCTCGGGTACGGCCTTCACCTGGTCACCCCTCGTCGTTCGCGCCGCGGCGTCACTGGTCCGCACCTTTCGGACCGGAGCTCTCCTCGGTGGCCTCGATGACGTGCGCCACCAGGGGTTTGTCGCCCATCGGCAGAGCGACCGCCCCCACGAAGGCGCTGTTCCGGTCGGCGGGCAGGGGCGCGGCCCGGCGCCGTACGGGTGCGGCGGCGTGGACGGTCAGGTCCTCCGCCGGGGGCCGCTCGGACCTGGCCTTCAAGGGTCTCCCCTTCGCTGGGGTCGGCGGGAACCGGGCGACGGCGGGCGGAACGTCATTCCGCCGGCGTCTCCTCCTCCGCGGTCTCCTCGGTCCGCTGCACGAACAGGCCCTGCAGCGAATCCTCTTCCGGTTCCTCGACCTCGCGCTGCACCGCGGGTGCCGCCGGCGCGGGCTGGGCCATCACACGGTCGGCGTTGGCCGCCGCCTCCCGCTCGAAGCGGTCGGACGGATCGCTGACGCGGATGCCGCCGGCCGTCTCCGTGCCGTCCACCGGCCCGGAGCGCTGCTGGACCACATGGGTCAGCTCGTGCGCGAGCGTGGTGCGGCCCTGGTGCGACGACGGGTCGTAGGCGTCGCGCTGGAAGACGACATGGGAACCGACCGTGTACGCATGGGCGTTGACCGCCCGCGCCGAGTCGTGCGCCGCGGAGTCCGTGTGGACGCGGACGTCGCCGAAGTCGTGGCCGAGCCGCGCCTCCATGTCGCCGCGCACCTCGGGGTCGAGGGGCCGGCCACCGGAGCCGATGACGTCGTGCACGGAAGAGGGTTCCTCGGCGCGCCGGTCGTCCAGGGCGGCGCCCACCGCGCTGTTGCCCAGCGACCGCTGCAGGCGCAGGAGTCCGGACGCGCCGAGCACGTCGGCCCGCCCGCCGGCCGCCGCCTTCAGCAGCAGCGGGTCCGGGGCCGCGGCGGACGCGGCGTCGGTCTTGAGGCGTGACCCGGTGGCGAGTTCGCCGTCGTGCTCGTGCTCGTGCATCCGTCCCCCAGCCCGATGGCGTGCTGCGCGCGCTGCGCGTTCCGCGGCGGGCGGCGCCCGCGACCCACGGTCCCACCGGCGGCGGCCCGGCCCCAAGGGCGCCGGGTGCGCACCGCGGGCACCGCTCCCTGCCCCTTCGGGCAGGCCGTCACCGCGTCAGTTCCAGGTACGGGCCGAACTCGCTGGGCAGGCAGAGCCGTCCGAGCTTGCGGTACTCCCGTGCGACCGCCGCCACCAGTTCGGCCATGCCCACCGGCCGCCCCGCCTCGACCGCGAGATACGCGGCCGTGACCGCCGCGGAGCGGATGTCGCCGCCCGCGAGCTCGAACGACCGGCCGCAGAAGGCGAGGTCGAGGTCGTCACCGCGCGGCACCGCGCGGCCCAGGCAGCGGTCCCACAGGGCCTCGCGTTGCGCGGCCTCGGGCAGCGGGAAGTCGACCACGAGGTCGAGGCGCCGGGTGAACGCCTCGTCCAGGTTGGCCCGCAGGTTGGTGGCGAGGACCGCCAGCCCGTCGAAGCTCTCCATCCGCTGGAGCAGGTAGGCGCTCTCGACGTTGGCGTAGCGGTCGTGCGCGTCCTTGACCTCCGAGCGCTTGCCGAACACCGCGTCGGCCTCGTCGAAGAGCAGGACCGCGTTGACGCCCGCCGCCTCCGTGAAGATCCGCTCCAGGTTCTTCTCGGTCTCGCCCACGTACTTGTCCACGACCGTGGCGAGGTCGACGGTGTAGAGGTCCAGGCCCAGCGCCCCGGCGATGACCTCGGCCGACATCGTCTTGCCGGTGCCGGAGTCGCCGGCGAACAGCGCCATGACGCCGCGGCCCCGGCCACCGCCGGGCCGCATGTTCCAGTCGCCGAGGACGCGGTCGCGGTGCCGGGCGCGGGCGGCCAGTTCGCGCAGCTGGCCGAGCACGGGGGGCGGCAGCACCAGGTCGTCCCAGCCGACGCCGGGTTCGATCCGGCGGGCCAGCCGCTCGAGGCCCGAGGTGTTCTGCGCGCGGGCCCCGTACAGCAGGTGGGCGTCGGTGAGCGGGCCGCCGGACAGCAGTGCCTGCTGACGGGCGGTGCGGGCGGCGCGTTCGACCTGTTCCGGGGTGAGGTGGAAGGCCGCGGCGGCGTCGTGGCGTACCGCGGCCGGCGCTTCGGCGCCTTCCGGCTGCCGGGGGGCGGTACGGGCCAGTGCCGCCCGCCACAGCGCGGAGCGCTCGTCGGCGCCGATGCGTTCCACGTCGGCGAGCAGCGGTGCCCGGTCCGCCCATGCGGGGTCCCAGGAGGCCTTGCCCGCGAGGACGACGGGGACGGGGAGCGCGGCCAGCGTCCGCAGCAGTTCCGGCCGTTCGGCGAGCGCTTCCACGGGGGCGGCGACCAGCCCCGCGCCGCGGAGCCCGGCCTCCCGGCCCGCGGTGGCGACGGCCTCCGCGGGGTCGGCGCGCCGGACCAGCCGTCCCAGGTCCAGTCCGAGGGCCCGCCGCCCGGCGGCCGCCAGCGCGTCGGCGGCGACCGAACGCGCGGAGCCGCCCGCGGGCTCGCGCAGGTACACCGGTCCGACCCCGCGCCGCAGCGCGACGGCGACCCGGTCCGCGAGCCCGGTCGGCAGGATGCCGGAGGTCAGCGGGACGAGGAGGTCGATCAGGGCCGGGTCCGGGCTGTCGTCGCCCAGGAGGTGCGCGGTCACCCGGTCCGGCACGCGCAACGCCCGGCTCAGCAGCGGCCGTTCGGGCTCCTCCACCACCAGCAGGCCGCGGGCGACGAGCGGCGCGGCGGCGGACAGCCGCGCCCGGGCCCCGGCGGACGCGGCGGGCGTCCCGCACAGCGCGAGGGCGAGGCCCGCGGTGGGGCGGCGCCGGGTGACGTCGTCGTTGAGGTAGCCGTACAACTGCTCGTAGCGGCGGTCGAGATCGGGCGCGAGGGCGACCAGCAGCAGTTCGGTGTCGAGCGGGAGCAGCCCGAAGTCCTGTTCCAGGCCGTCCAGGCGCAGCGGGGCACCCTCTGCCCGCGCCCGCGCGGCGCGGGCCGCGAGTTCCGCCGCGCGCACCGCGTCCACCGGGTCGGGCCCGGGTACGGTCGCGGGTTCGTCGAGCAGGCGGCGGACCGCGTCGTCGGACAGGTAGATCCCCCGGAAGGGGTCGTCGGGTTCCGGGTCCCCCGCCCGCCGCGCGTCGACGGCCCTGCGGACGCGTTCCTCGACCAGCGCGAGCCGGCCCATGAGGTGGGCGAGGCCGGGGTCGGCGGCGGTGCCCTCTCCGGAGCCGTCCGTCCCGGTGTTCATCGGTTCCTCCGGCGCCGTGCCGGTCCGGGCCGGTCGCCCGACGCGGTCCGCTCCGCCCCCGGTGCCTCCGCGAAGTTCACCTGCAACCCCTCCTCGACGGGCGGCCCCGCCGTGTAGACCGGCGCGACCGTCACCGGCGCGCTGACCACCAGGTCCAGCGACGGTTTCAGCTCGCCTCCCAGAGCGGTCCAGACGTCGGCGAACGCCCGGTCCTCCGGCGGCGGAAGGGCGACCGTCACCGGCACCGGCAGCCCGATGGCGGACAGTTCGGGTCCGAGATCGGTCGCCTTCAGTGCCTCGTGCCGCAGGAAGCACCGCAACAGGGAGGCCAGCAGCCGGTGTTCGTCCTCCGGCCGCTGCGTCCAGGCGCTGATCAGGTAGGAGAGCTTGAAGTAGCGCGGCGGGAGCGTGCGGGCGACGACCGTGCCCTGCTCGTCGTACACGTTCCGCCGGCCCCGCGCACGCTGCCGCAGGTCCTCGCGGATGTCGTAGAGGTAGAGGTTGACGGTCGGGGCGTTGCGGCGGGCGGCCCAGTCGCGGGTGGGCGCTTCGAAGACCACGTCCACGCCGGGCCCGCCGACCTCGGCCCGTACGAGGTCGCGCAGGGCGTCGTCCACTTCGTGGATCATCGGAGCGTCACCGCCGTGTCACCTTCGCCATGTGAAGTCGGACGGCTGAAGCACCCCGGGCACCACGAGGTACGGGGTGCGCACCGGCCCGAAGCGCGGTACGGACGCGCTGTCGGACGTCAGCAACTCCCGCGGCCCGAGGGCGTCCTGGACGAGGACGAGCATCGACGCGGTGAAGGTGCCGTCCGCGCCGGCCCGCACCGGCGCGGCGGCGACCGTCACCCCGTTGCTCCACCGCAGCCGCAGCGCCGCGCCGGGCGGGAAGTGCGTGCCGCGCGCGAGGGCGACCGCGCCCGGCGGCCCGACGGTGGGGGTGAGCCGCACCTGCGGGGCGAGGACGGTGAGCGGCGCGGTGGCCGTGTCGTTGCCGCGGTCGCTGTCGCCGCCGGTGGTGGTGGTGAGGTTGGCGGTGACCTGCCCGGCGAGCGCGTCCGGAACGGTCAGCGGCAGCGACACCGTCGCCGACGCCCCCGGGGCGAGGTCGGTCACGGGGCATCCCGCCGCCGTGGCACAGGTGCCGGTGGTCACCGTCGCGCCCGGCGGCAGGACGACGACCAGCGTCAGGCCGGTGGCCTTCGCCCTGCCCGGGTTGCTGACGGTGACCTTCGCGGTGGCGCCGGGTCCGCCGGTCCACACCGTGCCGGGGGTGACGGCGAGGGCGACCGCGGGGTCGGCCGGTCCGGGGTCCGCGGGCGGCGTCACCGGGGGCGTCGTGACGGGCGGTGTGGTGACGGGGGGCGTGGTGACCGGGCGGTCCTCGACCGTGATCGGGGCCGTCGCGGTGTTGTTGGACCGGTCGGCGTCCTCGGAGGCCGAGGTGACGGTGCCGACCACGTTGCCGCTGAGCGGGTGCGCCGCGCTGACCTCGTGGGTGACGGTGACGGTCCTGCCGGGTTCGAGGTCGCCCAGCGCGCAGCCGCCGGCCGGGCAGGCCGGGGTCGCGCCGCCCACGGTGAGCCCGGTGGGCAGCGTGGGCTGCAGCAGCACGGCCCGGGCGGTGCCCTCGCCGCGGTTCGTCACGGTGTAGACGACGGTCGCCGGGGCGCCCGTCGGCACCTTGGGCGGAGTGACGGTGACGGTGACCGCGGGGTCGCCCGGCAGGGGCGGCGGATCGTTGACGACGACGGTCACGGCGGCCGTGTTGTCCGCCGGCTGATGGTCGATCAGATCGCTCGCCGCGCGCCCGGACACGGTGTACGCCCCCGGCGCGGCGGCCCGCACCGAGACCCGGATGTCCGCCGTGCCGCCGACCGGGAGCCGGCCGACGTCGCAGTGGAGGGCGGAGCAGGTGCCCTGGGACGGGACCGGGTCCCCCACGGCCACCAGGCCCGGGGGCAGCGTGAGGTCGGCCCGGGTGCCGGGGGCGTGCGCGATGCCGCCGTTGACGACGTGCAGCGTCACCACCGCGGTGGTGCCGGTCAGCACGGGCTCGGCGGGCCCGGTCATGGTCACCGACAGGTCGGCACTGGCCTGCCAGGTGGGCCGGCTCTCCTCGCGGTAGAGCCTGCTGGGCAGGATGTCGCCCTCGCCGGTGGCCGGGTCGACGACGGCGATGCGGCGGTCGCGCACCCCGTCCCAGCCGGTCGTCTCGACGTCGATGGCGAGCCGGGAGCCGGTCGGCGACCATGCCGCGCCGTCGGGGCGGACAAAGGGCGCGTCCTCGGCCGCCGGGGCGATCGTCGTGGGGCACGTCGCCGTGGACGGCACCACGCCGCGGCAGGCTCCGCCGTCGCCGCGCATCAGCTGGATCGTGCTGTGCGGGTCGCCCTCGGAGTCGTCGGGACCGCTCCGGGTGAACGCGATGCCGCTGCCGCCGGGGTCGTAGGCGGGCCGCTGGTCGAGGACGTCGCACGGGCCCTCGCCGCACAGGGCGGCCGTCAGGTCCTTCTGCGGGGCGCCCGCGGCCTCCGCCGGCGCGGTCCAGATATGCCGGGGCAGGCTGTCGGGGTCGATCGGCGCCGCGGCCGCGAGCGCGACCCTGGGGCCGGGGTCCACCGGCGGCGGATCAGGGCTCGGCTCCGGGTCGGGGCTCACGTCGGGACTGGGATCGGGGCTCGGGTCCGGGCTCGGGTCCGGGCTGGGATCCGGGCTGGGATCGGGGCTCGGGCTGGACGGGATCTGCGTGCACTGGTGGTACCGGGAGAACGCCAGCGTCGTCCCGTCCGGCGACCAGCTCGGATCGCGGTCGTCCGTGCTGCACGTGGTTCCCTCGGGGGTCTGCGGTGCGTCGACCGTGTACAGCAGCCGTGCGTCGGCCGGACCCGCGGACACGTCGACGACGGAGACGACGGCGTCCCGGCCGGTCTCGCCGACGCCCCGCCAGTGGGTGACGGCCAGCTTCGTGCCGTCGGGCGACCAGGCGACCCGGCCGAACTCCTCGAAGGGGTCCAGACCGTCGTAGCGGAGCGGCACGGCGTCGGCGAGCGCGTCCGAGGGGCCGATCATGACGTGTTTCACATCGCTGCGCACGGCGACGAAGACCGAGTCCAGGAAGGCCAGTCGCCTGCCGTCCGGGGAGTACACCGGGTCGGAGAGGTCGTTCTCGCCATCGCGCGCCGCCCGCAGTTCCAGCCGGTCGACGGGTGTGCGCGAGCGGACGCTCTCGATGTTGACCTGTTCCGGGTCCGACCGGCCGACCAGCACCGAGAGCGGGCCGTCGTCCGCCCGGTACCAGGTCAGGGACTCGGCGGTCCCGAACGCGTCGCCGTCCTCGCCGTTGACGAGCCGCAGGCAGTCCTGGGCGGAGCACGGCGCGGCGGGGTCGACGAGGTACGCGTCGCCGGACAGGAAGGCCAGGCGCTTGCCGTCGGGCGACCAGGCGACCCCGCGCCGGTCCTGGGAGTAGGTGCTGCCCTCGGCGACGACGACCGGAGCGCCGCCGCCGGCCGCGGGTACGAGGGTCAGCTCCTGCGGGTGGTCGCCGGAGACCGCGACGAACGCGATGCGGTCCTGGCCGCCTGCCGGTTCCCAGGCGGGCCGGTACGCGGCGGTCTCCGGCGGGCTGACCCGAACGGGACTGCCGCCGGCGACGGGTACGCGGTACACGGCGTCTTCGTGGCCGTACGCGAGCTGGGTGCCGTCCGGCGACCAGTCGGGGGCACCGCCGTCGGCGACCTTCCGCAGCCCCGATCCGTCGGCGCGCACGACCCACACCTCGGACCCCCAGTAGATGTCGTCCGTACCACGGCTCGCGGTGTCGCAGCGGTCCGCCGACGCGATGCCGTCGTCGTCATCGCCCACCGGGAACGAACCGAAGGCGATCCACTGCCCGTCGGGCGACAGTTTTGGATCCGTCAGCCGCCGGCCGGGCCGCAGCAGCACGGGAGTCACGGGGCCGTCGCCCTTGCGCCGGTAGATGCCCTCGCCGTCGCCCACGCGGTCGCTGACGAACACGACGTCGTCGCCGCGCGCGGCGGCCTGGCAGTCGTCGGCGGCCGCGCCCTGCCCGAGCAGCGGGGCGACCGGGCCGTAGGTGACGGCCGCGCGGCCGATCCCGCCGCACGGCCCGTCGCCCTCGCAGCCGTCCCCGGTGACCGTGGGCAGCCCGACGACCTGGAGGCTGCGGTGCTCGCCCTCACCGCGGTAGGCGATCCGGCCCGGATCGGCGGACGCGGGCGGCGGATCGGCGGACGCGACGTGCGAACCGCCGGAGACCGCGGAGACGGCGACCAGCAGCGAGGCGACGAGGGCGCCGGTGGCCACGAGCGCGAGGACCCACCCGGGCCCGCGGCGGCGCACGGCACGGCGGGCGCGCGGCACCGCCCTGTCGCGGTCGCCCCGCACGACGGCAGCAGCACCGGATACAGCCCGCCGGACCCCTGGGATGAACACACCTCGTCGCACCACGTCGCCCGGCCGTTTCCCCCTCGCCCACCGGTGTGCGGTGCGCCGGCGCCCGGACAGACCTCCTCAGTCACACCCTCGCGCCAGGACGCGTCCGCCATCAGCCGGAGACGGGCAGCGCTTCGGGTACCGGCCGGTGCCCCAAGGGGCACCGCCACCCTCCCGGCCCGTCCGGCGGTCCGTCAGATGAAGCCCATCCGCATCGCGTAGGCCACCGCGTGGGAGCGATTGCGCAGCTGGAGGCGGGTGGTGACGTCGTGCAGGATGTTCTTCACCGTCCGCTCGGAGAAGGCCAGGGTGCGGGCGATCTCCGCGGTGTCCTTGCCCTCCGAGACCAGCCGCAGCACGTCGATCTCGCGCTGCGCGAGTCCGGTGAACGCCAGCCCGCGCGGGTCGAGCACCTGCCGCTGGAGCCGGCCCACCTGGTCGAGGAGGCGGCCCAGCAGATCGGCCGGCACGCTGCCCTCGCCCCGCGCGACCGCGGTGATCGCGTCCGCGAGCCGCTGCGCGGAGGCGTCCGCGCGGCGCACCACGCCGACCACGCCGCACTCGACCGCGGCCACCAGGCCGGTGTCGTCCAGTTCGGTCGCGACGAGGACGGTGCGCCCCTCGCCGCCGCGCTGCAGGCGCCGCAGCGCCTGGAGTTCGGGCTCCCCGACCCGGTCGGCCGCGAACACCGCGACAACCTTGTCGGTGCCGTCGTCCTCGCTCTCCGCGAGCAGACGCAGTTCGTGGCGGGTCCGCAGCTGACCGGCCAGCCCCGCCTGCGTGATCGGGTCCTGCGCGGTCAGCCGGACCGGAATCCGCTCGGTGCCGCTGCCCCCCTGGTACTGCATGGCTCCCCCTTGATGCCCTTCGAGCTGTGCTGTCCCCTGCGGACGCGCGGGACCGGAGCAGTGGTCCCGGCCTCGCATCCGGTCCCGCCGGCCCGCCGGGAGCAGCCCAATGCCCCCGGCCCGCACTTCCATTCGAGAGCCAGTGAACACGGGGGCAGTCAGCAGGCACTCCACAGGGACTCAACGGGCAGCCGATCCTGCCCTCGGAGGTGTCCGTACGGGGCGGTGCACGAAAGGAGAGGTCTCTAGGTTCGTGCCATGACCACATCTGCTCATCTGGACGCGGCCCCCGTCCCGGTGCTCCCGGGCGAGGAGGCCAGGATCACGCTGGAGCTGCGCAACACCGGCTCCATCGTCGAGGCGTACGGCTTCGAGGTCCTGGGGCCCGCCGCCGGATGGACGGAGGTCGAGCCGGTCACGATCTCCCTCTACCCCGACACCGCCGGCCAGGTCACGCTGGTCGCGCGGCCGCCGCGCGACTCCTCGGTGCCCCCGGGCGACCTGGCGTTCGGCGTGCGCGTACTGCCGCAGGAGCGGCCGGAGACGGCCACCGTCCCCGAGGGCGTCCTGCGCATCCTGCCGTACGAGCAGGTGACCGCGGAGATGACGCCGACGATGGCCCAGGGGCGCGGCCGGGCCCGCTACCGCATAGCTGTCGACAACCGGGGCAACCACCCGGTGGCGGTCTCCTTCGCCGGCACCGACCGCTCGCAGGCGCTGCGGTTCGGCCTGCCGTCCGCGCCCGTCGTGGTCGAGCCGGGCCGTGCGGCCTTCGTGCAGATGCCCGTGCGGCCCAAGCGCACCCTGTGGCGCGGTGTCGCCGTACCGCACTCCTTCCAGGTGACGGCGGTCCCGAAGGCGCCCGGCGACGACGCGCCGGCGACGGCCGCCGGGCCCGTCGTCCTCGACGGCACCTACGTCCAGCAGCCGGTGCTCAGCAGCGGGCTGGTGCGGGCCGCCGCGGCGGTGGTCGTGCTGGCGGGCGTCCTCCTCGGCGTCTGGTACGGGCTGCTGCGCCCCGCCGTGCGGAGCGCCGCGAAGGAAGCCGTGAAGGTCCCGGTCGAGGCGGCGGCCTCGCAGGCGGCGGACGCGAACAAGAAGGCGGACGACGCGAAGGCCGCGGCACGGGGCGCCGAGCGGGCGGTCGAGTCGACCGGCGGGTCCTCACGTCCCGTGAGGCCCGGTGAAGGGGTCGTGCCGCCCGTGGACGCCACGCTCTTCTCCACCCGTCTGACCGCCGCCGGCTCGGCGGGCGGCACCGACGCGGACACCTACACCGTTGCGGCCGGCAAGACCCTGCGCCTCACCGACCTCGTCCTGGAGAACCCGCAGGGCGACTCGGGCGTCGTCACCATCACGGTGGGCGACAGGACCCTGCTCGCCCCGGCGCTGGAGAACTTCCGCGAGCAGGACTTCCACTGGGCCTCGGCGATCCTGGTGCCGGAGAAGCAGAAGGTCACCGTCACGGTCGCCTGCCGCAAGCCCGGCACGCCGCCCGACACCACTCCGGCCCCGACGGCGTGCAACGCCGCGGCGCTGATCAGCGGAACGCTGGAGTAGGCGACGGTCGTACGCGCCACCGGGGCGCCGCGGGGACCTGACCCCCGCGGCGCCCCGGGCGGGGGCCGGCCGCGTGGGGCGCCCGGG
>NZ_JBEYWO010000052.1:0-40130 GCF_040644455.1 Streptomyces sp. NPDC046977 | reverse complement strand
GTCTCTTTTCTTCATTCCCCCCGCCGGCCGCCCCCCCGCCCCGCCCCCGCCCCCCGCCCCCCCCCCCCCCGGGGGGGGGGCCCCCCCCCCCCCCCCCCACCGCCCCCCGAGACCCGCCACGACCCCAGGAGCAGCAGACATGCGTCTGTACACCCTCACCGGCGCCTCGGCGCTGGACGACCCCGACTTCGGCCACTTCGACGCCGACGCCAACGGCGCCTTCGGCTTCCCCAACGAGCTCTCCGACCGCCTCCGCGCCTTCCACATCGAAGGCAAGCCGGCCTGGGAGGACGACGTCGAGCGCCAGAACCGCCTCATGCGCGAGGAGCTGGAGCGCCGCAAGGACCCGGCGACGCTGCTGGATGCCGTGCAGCAGCTCGTCGCGGCCGCAAGCGGCCTCCCGGTCACCCAGGCCCCGGAGCCTGTGCAGTCGTCCAGCGACCCGGCGCAGGCCGGCCAGCAGGACCCGGCCCTGACCCAGAGCGACGCCACGGGCGGCGACAGCGGCTCCGTCGAAGGCGAGACGCAGGGCGCCGACCTGGGCAGCGACAGCGGCTCCGTCGAGGGCGAGACGCAGCCCGGCACCGAGACCGCGCAGGGCGACGACTCGGCCAAGCCCGCCAGGAAGACGGCCGCCAAGAAGGCCGCCTCGAAGGACAAGTAGCGGCCCCCGGCGCCGGAAGGAGGCGACCATGCCCGTCGACCCGTACGTGACCGCCGCCGAGTTCGCGGCGCACCCCACCTACCTCGAGCTCGACAACCTGCGCCAGGACGTCACCGAACCTGCCGCGCAGACCGCCGTGCTCACCAACCTGCTGCTCGCCTCTTCGGACTGGGCGGATGGCGAGTGCAACCAGCCGCTCGGCGCTCACGTGATGACCCGGAAAAGTCGGGCCCGCGTCGACGCCTACGGCAACCTGCAGCTGGTCGCCAGCCACTGGCCGATCATCGCGGTCACGGCGGTCGCCTACGGCCCCAGCCCGACGGCCCTGACCCCCGTCCTCGACCTGTCGAGCGTGTGGGTAGAGGCAGACCGCATGGCCCTGCTCCCGATCAGCGCGCCCAGAAGCACCGGCGCCGGGCTGTTCGTCAACTGGACCTACATCGCCGGCCGCGTCGCCGCCCTCACCAACGAGAGCGCAGACGAGGGCGCGACCTCGTTGATGGTGACCAACCCCCTCGGGATCCTCCCCGACCAGTCCTACCGCCTGTGGGAACCCGGCTCGGAGGAGACCGTCACCGTCGCCAGCGACTATGTGCCGCCCCCTTGGTCGCCGGTACCTCAGCCGACCGAAATCCCGCTGGCAGCACCGACGCGGCACGCGCACGGGGAGGGGTTCAGCGTCAGCGGCTTCACCGCGGACGCCCGCCTCGCGGTCATCAACTACACCGCCAGCGTCCTCATGCGGCCCGACACGACCGCCGAGGACGAGTTCCCGGACAACAACATGTCGTCGACCCGGGACAAGGACAGCAGGCCCACCGGGCTCGGCCTGGTGAAGGAAGCACGTCGCATCCTCGCGTCGCTGGCGGCGGTGAGCTGATGGCCATCGCCGCTGTCCTCGACGGCATCGCCTGCTACTTCGGGGGCGACTTCGACGAGCCGACCCGCACCTACCGCACCTCAGCCATCCCCGGCGTCGGCGTCGTACGCCGCGGGGCCCCCAAGGACGACAAGGCCGCCGACTACTTCAACGGCATGCAGGCCGGGGCCCGAACCGGCAGCGTCGTCCTCGTCTTCATCCCCCGCCAGCACGAGATCCGGCGCGCCCTCGGCGGCGAGCACTCCGGCCTCAAACAGGTCGTCTACGAGGTCCTGCTCCGCGTCTTCCTGCGCAGCAACACCTCGTATGCGGAGGACGCCCAGGACGACGCGTACGCCCTGCGCGACGCGCTCGTGGAGTGGATGCGCCGCGACCGGACCCTCGGCGGCGCCGTGTTCCAAGCCGGTGAGCACATCACCGAGGCCGGTGCCGACGGCATCGACGTCGAGTACTCCCAGTCCGCCACCACGGCCGGCCTCACGAAGGGCTACTTCGAGGTGCGTTTCGCCGCGGTCGAGTTCGTCGAGGCCTGACCCCCGACACCCCGCTGCCCCAGGCCCTCGCACCGGCGGGGGCCTTCGCCATTCCCGGACCGGAGGGCCACATGCCCAAGACCACCAGTACCAAGGGCCCCCAGGACGGGGCCGAGCCCATCCCCCCGGCGGACGAGGCGGCCGTCGTCGAGGACCAGGCCGCCGCCCCGGCGCCCGTACCGGACGCCCCGGCGCCCGCACCAGATGCCCCGGAGCAGCAGCCGGGCGGGGTCTACGAGTACGTCCACGGCATCGGCTGTGTGTACCCGCACGTCCCGCTGACCTGCCACGCGCACCAGCCCGCCGTACCGGCCACCGACAGCACGCCGGAGATCCCCGAGCGCGCCGCGACGGTCTTCGACTGGCCCGACGGGCCGCCGGACGACGGCCGCTGGGCCAGGACCAGGAAGCGCCCGAATCAGGCCGCGGACAACGCCGGCGGCCTCCTGAGCAGCAAGGAGTAACCGGTGAGCACCCCTGTTACCTACGCACCGGCCAAGCAGTTCGTCGGCATCGCCAACGAGGTCACCCAGGGCACCCCGGTCAACATGACCGGCACCATGCTCCTCGACAGCTTCAAGCCGAAGGACAGCCCGAAGTGGCTGGAGGACAAGGCCTGGCGCGGCGCCATGGCCACCGACTCGTTCGCGCAGATCCAGGGCACCCAGATCAGCGAGCTCGATCTCGGTGGCCCCGTCTTCCTCGACGGCCTGGGCTACCTGCTCCGGAACCTGATGGGCGACCTGTCCGTCACCGGCACGTCGACCGGCACGGGCGGGACCACGCTGTCGTCGACCGCGACCGTGGGCGCCTCGAGCATCTCCACTGCCGCGACGATCCCCAGCGGCACTGTCATCCAGATCGGCAGTGGGGCCACGGCCGAGGTTTTCACGACCGGCACGCCGTCGGGCTCGGGGCCGTACACGATCCCGCTGACCACGCCGACCGGCGGCCTGGCTTACCAGCACGCCTCCGCCCAGGCCGTTCAGCCCGTCACCGGGCCGTACACCTACGCCTGGAGCCTCCTCAACTCCGGGTCCGGTCAGCCGCCGTCCCACACGCTGACCCACATGCTCGGTCCCACCGCTACATCCGGCGCGCGCCAGTACCCGGGCAGTTGCTTCTCCGAGCTGGGCCTCAAGTGGAACGCGGAGAGCGATCTCTTCACGTTCGACGCGAAGGCGACTGCCTACCCGTCGGTCGCGCTCGGCTCACCACCGGTCGCCAACCCCGGCAGCATTGCTCCGCTGGCGTCGTGGCGGATGTCCGTCGGCATCGGCGGACCGGCAGCAGGCGGCACGCTCATCCCGACCGTCACCGACGGCGAGATCAGTATCAAGCGTGAGCTGTCGCCGTACTTCACCGGCGGCGGAGCTCAGAAGCCGTACATCATCCAGCGCGCCGGCCTGACCGTCGAGGGGAAGTTCAACTTCATCGCCGCCAGCGAAGCGCCCTACCTGTACATGATCAACAACACGCAGCCGCAGGTACAGCTCCTGATCTCCAACAGCCTCGCAGGCCTCGCCTACGGAGCCGTGCAGATCGACTTCGCCCAGGCAGCTTTCACCGAGTCCGAGCCCGACGGCAGTAAGACGGCGGTCGAGTACAGCAACACCTTCAAGGCGGTCTTGAACACGACGAACGCCGGGGGCAGCGGCAGCTACAGCCCCTGCAAGGTCAGTGTGACCTGCAACGTCGCCCCCGGCACCTACTAACCCGCCGCATCCAACAACCCTCACAACCCTCACCAGGAGACTCCCATGTCCGACCGCACCGCCCTCCCTTCCGGAGCCTGGATCGAGCTCCGGGACCCGGCAACCCTCCGCCGCGGCGACAAGAAGCGGATCATGAAGGGCGTCCAGTCCCTCGACGCGGAGCTCGGCGTCGTCTACGACCTCAGCGACGGCCTCCTGCAGGTCCTCACCATCGCCTGGTCGTACGACCTGCCCCTCCCGTCCGAGTCCCCCGAATCGCTTGACCTGCTCCCCATCGAGGACGACCAGGCGCTGCTCGACCTCCTCGAGCCCGCGCAGAAGCTCCTCTTCCCGCAGCCGCCCGAGGCTACCCCGGCACAGCGGGCGGACCCGGCGTCCCCTACCGAGCCCTCCGCCGGCTGAAAGCCCGGCTGGAGGGACGCACCCCGCCTGGAACTCACGCCGAGACCGCATACGACCAGGCGCTGATGTACGTCTGGTACGCCGAGCGCTACCGGTGGACCCCCGAGCAGGTCGACGCGCTGCCGGCCTGGCTCGACAGCGTCATCCCCGACGTCGCCGCCCTGTTCGACGAGGTCCGCGAGGACGCCCAGGAGCAGGCGCAACGCGACGCCGAACGCAAGGCCAACCGCTGACAGACAGGGGGTAGCCCCATGTCCGGCGGCGGGGTCCAAGTCATCGGCGTCGCCCGGCTCAACGCACAGTTCGTGGCTCTGGAGCACGACCTGCAGCGCGCAACGCGGCTGGCGACCGCGCACGCCGCGCACCTGGCCGAGGCCGCCATCAAACAGATCTTGACGACCTCGAGCCACCCCAAGGGAACCCCGACACCGAGCGCACCGGGAGAGCCGCCCTCGCTGGTGACCGGCACGCTCCGCAGATCCATCAAGGTCGTCGGCCCCATTCCCGCGGGCTTCGGCAAGTGGCTCGCCGAGGTCGGCCCGACCGCCGTTTACGGGCGGATCCAGGAGCTCGGCGGCACTGCGGGATATGCCGAGCTCCCACCCCGCCCGTACGTCATGCCCGCCTACGAACGCCTCGTAGCAGGCGGCGCCATCGCGCGGACCTACCACATGGCATGGCGGGCCGCGCTCGCGCGTGGCGCCGCCCACTGACCCACCCACACGCGGGCCACGCCCCAAAACCCGGAAGGGGGTGGGGCGGTGAGTGGTGGCGGCGGAGGCGGCGGCGGACTTCTGCCCCCCGTAGTTGTACGAATGCTGGGCGACATCACCCAGCTGCGGGCCTCCATGGCTGAGGCCCGCGCCCAGATCAACGGCACCGCGGCGGGAGCCCGCGCGGCCGGAGCGACCATGTTCGCCGGCATGGCCCGCATGGGCCGAAGCGTGAGCCTCATCGGGGTCGCGGCCGGGGTCGCCAGCGTGAAAATGGCTGGCGACTTCGAAGCGCAGACCATGGTCCTCCACACGGCTGCCGGAGAAACCCTTTCGGGCCTCAAGACAGTCCGTGCGGGGATTCTGGATATCGCAAGGGACACCGGTACCGACTGGCACAACCTCACCGAGGGCATGTACCAGATCGAAAAGGCCGGACATCGTGGTGCTGACGGCCTGAAAATCCTCAAGGCTGCATCCCAAGGTGCGCGTGAGGAAAACGCCTCACTGGAATCTGTCACCAACGCCATGACCTCGGTCATGGCGTCGTATCACATCAAGGCCAAGGACTCTGTCCAGGTCATGAATGCGATGAAGACGGCCGCCGGTGAAGGAAAAATGACGATGGAGCAATTCGCTGCGTCGCTTTCCACCGTGCTGCCGATCGCATCCGCCAACAAAATTAGCTTCTCAGAAGTGTCTGGCGCACTGGCGACCCTGACCCAGCACGGCACAAGTGCCCGTGAAGGCACACAGGAACTCGCATCTACGATCCGATCCCTGGCCTCCCCGAACAATGTGGCAGTCCAAGAGATGCAGCGCCTCGGCCTCTCTTCCACCGACATCGCAACGAAACTCAAGGATGTCAAGGACAAGGGGCGGGGCCTCGCCGGTACGTTCGACCTACTCTCGCGCACCGTCCTATCGAAGATGGGCCCCAGCGGCACGCTTCTGCTCAGCTCCTTCAACAAGACCAAGCAGGCCGCAAAAGACGCGGACATGATGGTCCAGGCGATGCCCAAAAGCATTCAGGCGCTCGCCAAATCCTATGGAACCAGCTCAATGTCTCTCGGCGACTGGCGAAAGGCACTCAAATCACTCCCGCCGGAGCAGGCAAACCTCCTCACCCAGTACGCGACTCTCCGCAACAAGACGAATGGGTTCAGCGCGGAATTGAAGCGCGGCGGTCCCGCCGCCCAGACCTACACCGAAGCCATGAAGAAGATGCTCGGTGGCGCTATCGGACTCAATACCGCTCTGCAGCTCACCGGGGAAAACACCGAGGACTACAACCATCGCGTCGAGAAGATTCGGAAGTCCTACGAGCACGCCACCCATGACGTCGAAGGCTGGGACCAAACCCAGAACCTTCTGAACGTCAGGCTCGCGAAGGCCAAGCAATGGGTCGAGACGCTCGCAATCCAGATCGGAACGAAGCTGATTCCGGTCATCATCAAGGTGATCGACTTCTTCGGTCGGCACAAGACGGCGGCGACGGCGCTGGCGGCCGTGCTCGGCGGGATCTTGCTCCTGTCGGTTGTTGCGTACGCCGCGAAGCTCACAATGGCGGTGCTCCGCCCGATCGGTGCCATGGCCAAGGCGGGCGCGGCCGGCGTCCGGATGGGCGCCCGGATCGTGCAGGGCTTCCGCTCCGCCCAGGTCGCCGAGTCGGCTTTCAGCGGCCGGGCCGGCAGCTTCGGCGGCAAGCTACGCAAGGCCTTCGACGCGTCGATCTCCGGCGCGAAGCGAGCCGGAAGCGCAGTCGCGTCGTTCGGCCGTGCGGTCGGCCGAGCAACCGCGGCCGGCAGCAAGGCGGCCCTCTCCGGGCTGGCATCCGGCATGCGTGCTGTCGGCACTGCGGCCAAGTCCGCGGCCCTCGCCGTCGGCCGGGCCAGCCGTGCCATGGCGGCCTCGGCGCTGTCCGCGCTGCGAGCAGCTGGCGCGTGGGTCGCCCAGAAGGTCGCGTTGATCGCGTCGACCGTCGCGGAGAAAGCGGCCGCCGTCGCCCAGTGGGCTTTGAACGTCGCCATGGACGCCAACCCCATCGTTCTGATCGTCATTGCGATTGCTGCCCTGGTCGCCGGGCTGATCTACGCGTACTACCACTTTGCGGGCTTCCGGCGGGTCGTTGACGCCGCCTTCCACGCGATCGGTGCCGCGGTCTCCTGGGTGATCAACTTCGTCAAGTCGCACTGGCCGCTGCTGCTGGCGCTGCTCGCTGGGCCGATCGGCCTGGCGGTCCTGTGGGTGGTCAAGCACTGGACTGCCATCAAGGAGAAGACGCTGGCGTTCGTCTCCGCCGTCGTCGGCTTCGTGAAGTCGCACTGGAAGCAGATCGTTGGCTTCCTGACCGGCCCGATCGGCATCGCGGTCACGTGGATCGTCACGCACTGGAAGAAGATCAGCAAGGGCTTCTCCGACGCCTACCACGCCACGGTCAACGTCGGCCGTTCCCTGCTCAAGTGGGTGTCGGACCTGCCAGGCCGCATCTACCGCTGGCTCGCCGGACTGGGCGCGTCCCTGGGCCGCATCGCAAGCAGCGCCTGGCACAAGTTCCTCGACGGCCAGATCAAGGGCGGCACGGTCGTCCTCAACTGGGTCAAGAAATTGCCCAGTAAGGCCCGCGACGCCCTCGGGAAAATCGGCACTTATCTGTACAACTCGGGCCGTGCGCTCTTGCGCGGATTCGCGGACGGTATCTCGTCCATGGCCGGGTCCGTGAAGGATGCCGCCCTCAAGGTCCTCGGCCCCGTAAAGCGGTTCTTCCCGAACAGCCCTGCCAAGGACGGCCCTTTCTCTGGCCGTGGCTTCACCACCCACTCAGGCCGCGCACTCATGCAGGGCATGGCCGACGGCATTCTCGCGTCAAAGAGCCTCGCCGTCCGGGCCACGGTCGGCGCCGCCGTCGACATGCAGAAGGGCTTCAAGTCCGAGCTTCAAATCTCCAGCCCCAGCCGGAAATTCAAGGCGTTGGGCGCATGGGTCATGCACGGCATGGTCGACGGTCTCACCGCGTCGACCGCCCGTGTCCGGAGCGCGACCCAGCGCCTGGCCCGCGACTTGTGGGTCGATTTCGGGTCGTCGCACAAGGGCCTGCAGCGCACCGTCGCCAAGGACAACGCGCTGCTGATGAAGCTGGCGAAGAACCGGGATGCCGTCGCAACGAAACTCAAGGCGGCGCAGAAGAAGCTCGACGACCTGAAGAAGACGTGGACGGCGAAGCGCGACGAAATCGCCAGCGGGCTGATGCAGGGGATCTCGGTCATCACCGAGTCCCCTGAAGAGGGTCGCGCCGTCAACAGTTTCGACGTCGTGCAGAAGATGCGCGACCAGGCCGCGGCCGCCGCGACGTTCGCGAGGAACATCGCGGCACTGAGGAAGAAGGGCCTCAGGAGCGACCTGGTGGAGCAGATTGCCACAGCTGGCGTCGAGGGAGGCGGCGCCACAGCTCAGGCTCTTGCCGCGGCGACGGCCGGCCAGATCAAGGATCTGAACAGCCTGCAGGCGGGCATGAAGACGCAGGCCACCAAGACGGGGGCGGCGGTCGCCGACTCCTTGTACGGGGCGGGCATTCGGTCGGCTCAGGGCCTGGTCAAGGGCTTGCAGAGCCAGCAGAAGGCCATCGAGAAGCAGATGACGAAGATCGCGAAAGCGATGCAGTCTGCGATCAAGAAGGCCCTCGGGATCCGCTCGCCATCGACGGTGTTCGCGGCGCTCGGCCAGTACATCCCCCAGGGCCTGGCGAAGGGCGTCGAATCCACGACCCACGAGGCGGTCAAGTCCGTTGCAGCCATGGCCGCTGGCGTGACGGCGGCAGGCAAGGTCCAGGACCTCGCAGCCAACCGCAGTCGGCTGTCGCCGCTCCCCGTGGGAGCTGGCGCGGCCGGTGGACAGGTGGTTATCCACAACCACCTCTCGCTCACCGTCGAGGGCAGCGTCATGACGGAACGGCAGCTCGTCGACGTCGTCCAGAAGGGGTTCTTGCAGGTCGGAGCCCGTAATCCCCAGACGTACACCCCATACAAGAGGCGGTGACCGTGAAGCTCGAGTTCCTGCAGGACCCGTTTACGGCCGCGGCTATCAACACCAGCCTGTGGAACAACATCACCGGTGGCGCCGCGTCCCTCGACACCGTCAACGACCTCGTGTCGCTGGCGCAGCCCACCGGGTCCGGCGCCACCAACACGTTCGGCACGAACTCGACATGGGACGCGACCTCATCCGAGATCTACGCCCAGATCGGGACCGTGCCAAACGGCAACGGCACCACGAGCACAGCACTCCGGCTGATCCTGGACGCCAACAACTCCATCTCCATGCGGCTCCGGGCGGGCATCTTCGAGCTCGCCCGGCAGACCGCCGGCACCACCGTCATCACGGCGCTCGGCACCTACGACCCGAACGCACACCGCTGGTGGCGCATCCGGGAGGCCGCTGGCACCTTCTACGCCGAGGCCTCCGCCGACTCCTGGAACTGGACCACGCTCGGCTCGACGACGTACTCATGGAACGCGACCGCGCTGCAGGTCGCCTTCCAGACCAGCGCCTCGGCGACCGAGGTCCCCAGCCTCGTGGCCACGATCGCCAACATCAACAGCCAGGAGGGCGGCCCGTACAACCTGGCCTGGCCCCAGCTCGAGCACGCCTTCGGCGCCCGGTGGAACTGCAACGGCGGCGACAGCCCGCTCGACCGGTACGCCGACGTCAGCCTCCGTGCCCGCGGCTCCCGCACGATCGGCCGCGGCCGGCAGTACGAGCTCGACCAGATCCAATCCGGGGAGCGCACCGGGGCGTTCGACAACACCGACGGTCTCTGGGACCCCAACAACGCGGCCGGTCCCTTCTACGGGCACATCCAGCCCTACCAGCCGCTCCGAGACCGCGCCCAGTGGCCGCGTACTCGGAACCTCCTCACCCCCGTGCAGGCCTCGGGCGGCGACGTCGGCGGCTACCCGCTCGGCACCATCCCCCAGGGCAACGGCGGCGTGAGCACGTTCTCCGACGTCGACCCCTCCGGCGGAAGCATCGTCGCGTCCGGCACGGCATGGCAGGGCGGCCGGGTCTTCCAGTTCGCCGTCCCCTCCGGCGCCAACCTGACCATCTGCTACACGCCGCAACCCGCCGCCGAGCGGGGCGTCACCTACACGATGCAGATGCGGGTCCGGAACCTGACCCCGAGCACCTCGCTCCAGGTACACGGCGTGTTCGTCAGCGCCACCGCGGGCCAGGTCAGCACCATCACCCAAGGCAGCAGCGCGACCCTCACCGGGTCCGCGACGGCCGCCTGGACCACGGTCACCGTCACGGCCTCCGTCCGCGACGACGGCGCCTACCTCATCTGCGGTCTGCGCCTCACCACGGCCGCGGCCGCCGCCTGCACCATCCAGGTCGACGGCTGGCAGCTCGAGCGCGGCTCCGTCGCCACTCCCTGGACCTGCCCCGGCACCTGGTTCCCGATGTACTCGGGTTTCGCCGAGCGCTACCCGCCCTCGTGGGACGACTCCGGCACGTACGGCGTCGTGACCCCCACCGCCGTCGACGCGTTCTCGCTGCTCTCGCAGACGCAGCTCACCGACCCCCTGACCGCCGAAATCGGCCTGAGCAGCCCACGCTTCCTGTACAAGCTCAACGACCCCGCAGGTAGCCTCACCGCAGCCGACGCCGCTGGCGGCAATCCAGCGGCGGCACTCGGGAACAGCAAATACGGCCCCGGCAGCTTCGTATTCGGTACGGCGATCACCGCGACCGACCCCGTCGGCGGCATCTACACCGGTTCCACCGACACCGTCGCCACCATCACCAACGCCAACCCCGGCACCAACCTCATCGGCCCGGCGACTTTCCTCAACCTGGGCTCCGCCGGCATCAATGGACCGGCAGACCCGACCCGGTGGTCGAGGATGCTGGCCTTCCGGTACACCGGGCCGACCCCCACCACCGCCTCCTACCTGTGGTCTTCCATGGACCGCCAGCGGAGCTCCGTCGGCCCCATCGGCTCGCACATCTACATCTACCTCGACACCAGCGGAAAGCCGGTCCTCAGCGTCCAGGGGCCCACCGGGGCCTCCCTGAACGTCTTCCCCGGCGGCGCCACCAACTGCGCTGACGGAAACTGGCACCTGCTGCTCTTCGGCTACAACCAGGCCACAGGCCAGGCCGTCTTCAGCCAGGACGGCGCCGCAATCGCCTACTACAGCGGCCTCTCGCCCGACATCGCCCCCACCGGGCTCATCGGCGACAACGTCGGCGGCTTCGTCGACACCACCATTGGCAACGGTACGACCTACGCATTCAAGGGCGACATCGCCTTCGTCGCCGAGTTCGCGACGTTCCTCGTCACGGCACAGCTCACCGGCATCTACGCGGCATGGAAAGCCGCGTGCGACGGCGAATCCACCGACGCCCGGTACGCCCGCATTCTGCGGTACTCCGGCTACACCGGCCCGTCCTCGATCCAGACCGGCCTCACGACGTCCATGGGCCCGGCCCGGACCGAAGGCCAGGACGCGGTGACCGCGCTGCAGGCCGTCGTCGACACCGAGAACGGGGAGCACTACGTAGCCAGGGACGGCACGGTCGTTTTCCGGAGCCGTGCGGCCCGTTACAACGCCACCAGCTCGGCGTACGTTTTCGGTGAGCGCCAGGACCTCGGCGAGTGGCCGTACGAGGGAATCACTCTCGACTACGACTCCACCCACCTGGCCAACCAGGTCACGGTCACCCAGGAAAGCAGCGGCCAGACGTTCTACGCCCCGGACGCCACGTCCATCGCCAACTACTTCCCCCGGCCGCTGACCCGCACGATCAACCCGAGCAGCGCCCTTGAGGCACAGGACGCCGCCGGCTACCTCCTGTCCCGGTACCGGCAGCCGAGCACGCGCGTCGCCGGTCTGCGCCTGCATCCGTCGGCCATGCCTGCCCTGTGGCCGGTCGCCCTCGGTCTCGAGCTCGGTACCCGGGTCCGCGTCATGCGCCGGCCACCGGCCCCAGCACCGCCGATCACGATCGAGTGCTTCGTCGAGAAGATCGACTGGGAGCTCGCCGACGACAACGAGGCCTTCCTCACACTGCAGTGCTCGCCGGCGGACACGACTCCCTACGCCGTCTTCGCGGCCTGGCACACCACCCTCGCCAACACCATCGCTGCTGGCGTCTCCTCCATCACCATCAACGCCTCCCAGGACAACACCAACCTGCTCGCGGCCCAGCTCGCATCCGGGCAGCAGCTCGTCCTCGGCCAGAACACGGCCAACGCCGAGACCGTCACGGTCTCGGCCGTCGGCGCGACGTCGCCCGGCTGGACCACGGCCACGATCACGCTCACCACGGCCACCGCCAAGAGCCACACGTCGGGCGACGTGGTCTGCGAGCCGCTCCCAGCCGGCACGACGGACCCCACCACCTGGGACGGCACGCGATTCGACGCCTCAGCATTCGCCTATTAGGGGTGATCCGTCATGCCACGCACTGTGCCCGTCATCGCAACAGAAACGCCCGGCCTTGTTGTTACCTCGGCCTTGTGGAATGCCGCTGTAAAGGCGATGGGTGATTTCCTGATGGGAGGCGGCAGTAATGGTGTGCCGCGATTCCAGGGATATCAGGGCAGCGCCCAATCTCTCTCCACGGCAACGTTCACAAGTATCACTCTCGATCAGGAGACGATCGACAGCGACGGCGGACACAGCACCACCACCAACCCGTCGCGCTATGTCATCCAAGTCCCTGGCACCTATTTCCTGCTCGGCGAAGCCTGCTTCCCGAGCAACGCCACCGGAAACCGCGGGTCTCGACTCCAGGTGAACGGCGCGAACGTCCAGGGTGCCGCCACGATGATCCCCACTGCCAGCGGCAACGCCTGCGGTGCCCCCGCCGGCGCGCTCGTTGCCCTCAACGCGGGCGACTACGTGGAGATCCAGGGATTCCAGAGTTCCGGTGGCGCACTCAACACGGCGACTGCGACCGACCTTTCCAGCAGCCTGAAAGTCCTCTGGGTCGCCGGATAATCCATCCACCCTCCGTAAGAAAGGGGGAGGAGCGTGTCTACTTCGCAGGCATCCCCCCAGTGGAAAAGGCTCATCGACGCCGTCATGGCGGTCCCGGAGCGTATCTACGAGGCCTGGGAACCCGTCGTCGGCTGGAACAACGAGACTCCCTTCGGGGAGCAGTACGGCTGGGATGGCGTGCCCTGGTGCGTGATTTACGGCTGGGACATGTACGCCAACGTCGGCCTGGAGGCCATCGTCCCGAAGACCGCGAGCGTGTCCGCGTTCACGGCCTGGGCGCGCGTGCACGGCTGCTGGTCGCAGTACCCCTCGGTCGGCGCCTGGGTGAACATCGACAACGGCGCGCACACGGAGACCGTCGTGGGCTTCGACGCCACGTACGTCTACACCAAGGGTGGCAACAGCATCCAGGCCGGCGCCGCGGACGCCGGGCAGGGCAACGGCGTCTGGTCACACCGCACCGAGCGGCGCTCGTCCCGCGTGACCGGCTACCTGGCCCCCGTCTTCCCCGACGGCATCTGCCCCCCGACCGCCGACCCGGCGGATCCGCGGGGCGGGAAGCCGGCCGCCGCGTACCGGTGGGCCCCGGCCGTGGCCGCGATCATGCCGCCGTTCCCCGGCCGCGGGCAGTTCCTCCTCGGCGCCACCAGCGACCACGCCCTGCTCCTGCAGACGTGGCTCCAGCGAGGTAACTGGGGCCCCGCCTACCGGGTCGGCCCGTCCCGCACCATGACCGCCCTGGACCTGGCCAAGGTCAAGGCGCTCCAGCAGCACTACCTTTCCGCGCTCGGGCCGGCCGACGGCCTGACCGGCCCCAAGACCTGGCAATACGCGTACGAGGTCGCCAGCGGCCTCCGCAAGAAGTGAGGTCAGTCATGACAGATGCACAGCTGTGGGCCATGTTCCTCGGCGTCGTCGCTCCACCCGTCATCGCCGTCGTCCAGCAGCCACGATGGACAGCGCCCGCGAAGGCGTTCGTGATGGTCCTGTTCGCCTTCGGAATCGGCATCGGAACCGCCTACTACAACGGCCAGTTCACCGGCCACACCATCGCGGCGTGCGTGATGATCGCCGTCATCGCGACCGGCGCCGCCTACCACGCCGTATGGCGACCCACCGGCGTCGCGCCGGGAATCGAGAGCGCCACCTCCCCGGCCATCCAGCCGGGGCGTGCTGAGTGATGCCGGAGATCCTCGGCCTCAACATGGCCCAGGTCGGGCCAAGCAGCATCCTCGCCCTGGTCGTGCTCTTCATCCTCCTCGGCCGCATCGTCCCGCGACGGACCGTCGATGACATCCGGGCCGACCGTGACGCACAGTTGGCTGACGCCCGCAAGGAGCGGGACATCTGGCGCGACACTGCGCTGGCGTCCGAGCGGGCCCGCCTTGAGCAACAGGCGCAGAACGCCGAGTTGCTCGAGCTGTCCCGGACTGCCGTCCGGGTCCTGACCGCCCTCCCGTCCCCGAAGGTCGGGGAGGTGAAGGCGGATGCCGTGGATCCTGCGCCGTCGCCGGCAGCGACCTGACCCCGCGGAGGAGCGGCCGCCGACGCCGGGCCTCCAGGAGGCCATCCGGGCCCTTCACCGGGCCCGGCAGGCGTGCGAGGAGATCGGGCTGCTCGACCAGGAGGTCGGGCAGCTCGTCGACGAATTGCGGCGGCAGCGAGAAGAGAATCACTTCGCAGCGCGCATCCGCGCGGCCCTCGAGGAGGGGCGGTGAACGATCCGGCACGACTGACGAACCTGATCGGCTCGGGCTTGGTGGCTCTGGCCTGCGCCCGCTTCGTGATCATCTACCACCTGCGGGCACCATGGCGCCGGACCGCGACGGGCCGGCACATCATGGGCCTGGTCGCCGTCATCGGCGTCCTCGGCCTCTACACGATCCTCATCACCGTCTGGCCCGAGGGACTGTTCGCGGACATCCTCCGCGCCGTCCGCAGCACCATCCTCGTGGTCATGGCAGCGGTCATCCTCGGCTTCACGCGCATGGTCACCCACGCCCAGCGCCAGGATCACGACCGGCCGCCCGAGTAGTGCAAACCCTCCCGCACCGCCCCCCACCGCCTTCGGGCGGTGGGGGGACTTTTTGCGTTTTCACCGGTGATGTCAGTACCCGCCGCTACCGTCAGCATCAGAACCAGTGATCAGGGAGCGCCGATGCTCGAGACCAGCGATGTCCTGGCACCACCGCAGGCGCACGCCGTGCTCGCTGCCGCCCAGGACCCGGAGGAGACCGCCTTCGTCGAGCTGCTGCTCCGCGCGGGCCTCCGCGGCCGCGAGGTCCTCGACCTGGCCGTGCCCGAGCCGCCGGTCGATGGCGCCCTCACGCTGATCGCCCCCAGCTTCCGCCGGTACGAGCGCACGATCGCCATCGCCCCCACCACAGCTCGCGCCGTCCACGCCCAGGCGCAAGCCGCCGGCGTCCGGCCCGGTGAGCCCCTCTTCCCGGGTTGTGGGGAGATCCGCCTCGTCCAACGCGTCCACGGCCTGTGCGCGGACGCTGACCTGCACACCGACCTGGCGGCGCTCCGCCGTACCGCCATCAGCAGCGCCCTGGACGACGAGGCGACCCTCCTCAGCGACGCGCAGGCCTACTTCGGCTTCACCGTCGATGGGATGCTCCCGTCGCTGCGGCCTGGCGTTGATGTCTTGATCGCAGGGGTCCTCGAGCAGGCCTATCACTCCTGACGTATGGTCGGGAGTGAGGCTCCGCTGTACATCCCCCCCGTGCGGCGGACTCCAGGCCCCGCCGTACATCCCCCCCCCGTGCGGCGGGGCTGTCTGCTACCTGCGGTCCGGGCGGCATCGTTGGCAGGGCGTGACGTCCTCCATCCCGAGAGCCAGCTCCAGTTCCTTCCGGCTCAGCCACCCACCGCCCCGTACCTCGCAGTCCCCGCGGTGCAGTACGCCGCGCCCGTACCCGCTGCCGCTCGGATCCGGGACGCTCTGCAGGCGCCAGCGGAGGCCCTTGGCGTTGGGCATTCCTGACGGCCGCACTGCTCCGGCGCGGTCCGTACGCTCGGCGAGCGTCCCGGGCTGGACTGCGGGCTGCCGCGCGGGACGTGGCGCAGGTCTGGGCGCCGGGCGCCGCTCGGGGCCGCGCTGGGCCTTGGCGATTTCGGCGTCCACCGCGGCTAGCTGCAGGCGCAGGTAGGTACGGAGCACCTGTAGGCGCTCCAAGTCCGACGGCAGCTCGATCACGTGTTCGACTCCACGAGGGTTGCTCCCACCTGACCAGCGGATCATGACCTGCTCGGCCCTGCGGCTACGCTCCGGGCATGGCTGATGACTACCTCGAAGTATCGACAGCAACGGAGACACGCGACCAGGCGGTGGAACTGGCCCGGTCGGCGGTCGGAGAGAGACTGGCGGCCGGCGCCCAGATCATCGGTCCCGTGATCTCCGCGTTCTGGCACGACGGCCAGTTCGGCACCGGCGCGGAGTGGAAACTCCTCCTGACCACCGCGGCGGAACGTTACCCGGCCCTCGAGGCCCACCTGTTGGAGAACCATCCCTGGGGCAACCCCCAGGTCTCGGCGACCGCAATCGTCGCCGGCTCGGATGGCTGCCTGCGCTGGATCCGCGACAGCACCACGCCGCACCCCGGCGAGTAGGTCAGGCGAGCGCCTTCTCCAGCAGCTCGGCGACCATCGGCAGCGTCCGGTGACCGCCGAGCTGTCGCAGGACAGGCTCGAGGCGCTGCCGCGGCCGGACCGACGCCACCCCGGCGGACAGATCGAGAGCGCGGCCGGTCACCGCGGCTGCCTGCTCGACCTCTCCGGCGGCGAGGTAGGAGTCCGCGAGCCACGACATGTACAGCGCCTTGTCCCGGGCGTGCCGGTCGTCGTACGCCTCGAGCGCCTTCTCCAGGACGGGCACGGCGCGCAGCGGCCGGCGGAGCTCGGTCCAGCACCGGCCGGTCATGATGGCGAGCTCGGTGCTGTCGACCCATGCCGACCAGTCCGGCTGCGGAGTGCCGGCGGCCTCGTCGAGGGCGGTCCGCGCGGTCTCCAGCGAGCTCTCTGCCAACGCCGCGTTGCCCGCGACCGCGTAGGCCCAGGCGAGCCGCTCGAAGAGGAGCGCACGGACGCCCGGCGCGGCGTCCGGCCCGGCGGTAGCGCACGAGCGGGCGGCGATCTCAATGGCCGCCTGGCGGTCGCTGCCGAGGGCCTGGTACGCCAGGAAGGCCAGTGCATTGCCCGCCAGGCCCGCGTCACCGGCTTCCCCCGCCGCCTTGTGGCTGGCCTCGTACAACCCGCGCGCCTCAGCGTGGCGGCCGCCGTCGAATGCCGCCCAGCCAGCCTGCTGCGCCTGCTCGGCGAGGACGGAGAGCAGGCCGCGCCGGACCGGCTCGGTGCAGACGGCGTGCCGGACCGTGGCCCGGGTCCGCTGGTACTCGTCGAGGTAAACCCGGTACGTATCCCCGCCGCCGAGGATCTCGTCCAGGCCCCGCAGGCGTGCCGTGCGCTGGCGGAGCTGCTCAGGGGCGTCGGCGCCGAGGCGGCGCCCGGCCGCGAGGTGGACGGGCTCGGGGAGCCCTGCCGCGAGGCCCGCGCCAGCGGCTGCCGAGACCGAGACCTTCAAGAACTCTCGTCGCCGCATGTCGTCGTCGGCCTCCGCCGCGGCGGCCTCCCAGGCGCGCGCAGCCAGGCCCACCATGTGCCCAGGGATGCGGAACACGTCGGCGATGAGCGCGATCTTCTCGAACGTCGTGATGCGGCCGCGGCCACGCGCCAACGTCCCGACCCTCTCCGGTTTGATGTCGCAGGCCGCGGCGATCCGCGAGTAGCTGATCCCGGCCTCCCTGCGCGCCAGGAGGAAGACCGTACCGAAGTCATGCTGGCTGAGGGCGGCTTGCATCTCGGGCCGTTCCAGAACCTCCCGAGGCAGCACGGTCGGCGGTACGTAATCGCTCATGAAAGGGCCCCGTGCTCTTGGCGTTTGTAACCCGAAGTAAGCGTATCCCCACGATGGGTACCCGCCAGCGGGAAGCGAAGAACGCGCTGCGCGCGGATGGTAAAGCGATCAGTCCCCGGCGACCGCCTGACACGGCCCCGGGGCGGACCACCTGACGCGGAAGCAGGTAGCCATGGCACAGCGTAGACATCCCAGCCCCGGTGCGTTCACGGCATTCGGGAAGCGGCCGCGATGACCAGCAGCACGGGGGAGCCGCGTCGGGCCTTGATCTACGTCTGCACTACGCAGTACGGGGACGTCCACCGCGTCATGGTCGAACTCCGCGACTACGCCCAGCAGCACGGCTGGGAGGTCGTCGGTGAGTACGCCGACCGCAACGGCCTCGCCGCGACCGAGGCCGAGCGGCCACAGTTCCACCTCGCCCGGGCCGCCATCGCCGCAGACCACGCCGAGGTCTTCCTGACCAAGTACCCGGCGATGCTGGGGCTCTGCGGGGGCGAGGCCGCGGTCCCCGACTTCGAGCGGTGGCTCGCCAGTCACGGCGCCGAGGTCTGCACCGCCTGGCGGCCGCGGGTGCAGGCCGGTGTATGAGCAGCCTCCCGCCGCGTCTCGCCTCAACGACTCTGGAGAGCACACGATGCACGCGCTGATCGCTGCCCCTGTCGGGGACACTCACCTGCTCCTGCGCCCTGGCAGCCAGAAGGCCGTCAAGGTCGGCGCCGCCAAGTTCGACGAGCTCCGAAGAGCCGTCCAGGCCGCGGAGACGGTCCCGGCCTGGCTCGTCGACCCAGTCGCCCGCTCCTGGGGCCTCGACCTCACCGGCCGGGACGCCGCCGACAGCCTCCTCCTCCGCGACCCGGGGCCGTACGAGTTCAGCCGCGCCACGTACGAGATCAACCTCGGCTGCGACTTCGACTGCGAACACTGCTACCTCGGCGAGAAGAAGTTCGAGGGCGTCGACCTGGCCGGCAAGGAGCGGCTGCTCCTCACGCTCCGGGACGCCGGTGTCATCTGGCTGCAGATCACCGGCGGCGAGCCCCTCATCGACCCGCACTTCCCGTTCGTCTACGAGCGCGCCCACGAGCTCGGCATGCAGGTCGAGATCCTGTCCAACGGCTCGCGCCTGCGCAACGACCGCATCTTCAAGCTGCTGACCACATACCCGCCCACGAGGCTGTCCCTGAGCGTGTACGGCGCGACCGCAGAGACGTACGACGGACTGACAAGGCGGCGCGGCGCGTTCGACCGCTTTACCGAGGGCCTGTCCAGGGCAGTGGGCGCCCGGCTGAACGTGGACATGAGCCTGATCATCACCAGTCGCAACGCGCACGAGCAGGGCGACATGCGCCAGTGGGCGGCCGACCTCGCCGTCCCGTACCGCGAGTACGCCAACATCAGCCCGACCATCTACGGCACAGGCGAGACGCTGCCGACCCAGTCGCCCGAACACCTCACCCAGCGGGCGCCCTTCACAGGCTGCCCCGCGGGCGTCACCTTCTTCCACGTCGACCCGCACGGGCGCGCCTCGATCTGCAAGGTCGGCCGCGACCCGAACATCGACCTCCTCGCCGAAGGCGTGGAAGGCCTCGCCCGGCTCGGCGAGATCGCCGAGTCCCTCATGCTTCGCACCGGAGGCTGCAGCGGCTGCACGCTGTCCGCCACCTGCCGGGTCTGCCGGCCGATGGCGAAGGTCTTCCAGGAGGCGAAGGCACCACTGCAGAACTACTGCCAACACGGAGGTACACCATGACCCCTGCCCTCGCTCTCGCTGAGCGCCCCACCGTCACGCCGCCCCCGGCCGTGCCGGTTCTCGTGTCGCTGTCGGCGACGCGTACCGCCCCGGACCCGGACGCCGTCGAGCTGGTCGGCGACGTCGAGGCGCTCTTCGCCAGCAGCCTGCCGGGCTGCGGCAACGACAACCCGTACCAGTAACCGACCGCACACCGAGGGGGCCGCGGCACACGTCGCGGCCCCCTCGGGCCTTCCCAGTCTGGAATCCTCACCCCATGCCGACGCACCGGTACACCGAGATCCCCGCCGACGCCCTCAGCATCATCGAGACCCTCGCCGGGCCCGTCCTCAAGGCCGTGACCGTTTCCACCGGCCTGAACAGCGAGATCGCCGCCCGCATCTACAACAACGCCGACGAGATCGTGTTCGTCAAGGGCATGCGGGTCGACCACCCTCGGGTGTGGACGCAGGAACGCGAGGCCGCCATCAACGCCTACGTGCAGCCCCTCGCTCCCGCGATGCTGTGGCACGTACTGCACGGCGGATGGGACCTGTTGTGCTTCGAGGAGATCGACGGCCCCCACGCCGGCTACGAACCCGGCTCCCCCCACCTGCCTCTCGTCGCCGAGGCGATGCAGGCCCTCGCCGGCCTGCCGATGCCCGACCTCCCGCTCAAGACCATGCCGGACCGGATGCGCTCCTACAGCGACACCCCGGACCTGTTCGCCGGCGAGCAGCTGCTCCACACCGACTGGAACCCGCACAACGTCCTCATCGCCGACGGCCGCGCCCGGCTCGTCGACTGGGCCTGGGCCGCCCGCGGAGCAGCCTGGATCGATCCCGCGTTGTGGGTCATCTGGCTCATCGCCTCCGGCCACACACCCGAGCAGGCCGAGCGCCTGGCCGCCGAGTGCACCGCGTTCGCCGACGCCCCGGGGCCAAGCCTCAACGCGTTCGCCCGAGCTCAGAACCGGATGTGGGACGAGATCGCCGGCGACGCCCCCGACGCGTGGACGGCCACCATGCAGACGGCGGCCGCCGGATGGCACAGGCACCGCAGTGGCCGCGTCACATCTTGATGCGCCACCGGTCCGCGGGCAGCACCAGGTCTGCGGTCTCCACTGGCCGGCCTCGCTCGTCGTACCGCGTGCGCTCCACGACCAGGACGACCATCCCGACGCCGAGGCCGAGGAGGGTCGCCGACGCGCGGTCTAAAGTGCTGCCCGTCACGTGCAGTTGGTGCGTGACGTGAGGCCGCGCCGCGGCACTGCGCCTCCAGGTCGTCTGCACCATGGCAGGCCGGCTGTCCGGGTCCAGGAGCTCGACGCGCTCCCGATGCAGCTGCGTCCGCTCGGGAACACCCAGGCGCCAGGCGAGGCACGCATCCGCGCGGACGGTCGAGACTTCGGTGTCGCCGCGGCCGTGCGGCCAAGGGGCATCCGGCCGAACCAGGGTGCGCACAGCGGGACGATACGCAACCTGCAGTCTGGCTCGGGGGCGTCCCTCGACGAGTTCATCCGCGCGGAGCCGCTCGACGGCGAGACGGATGACGCCTTGGCCGACACGGTAGTAGTCGGCGAGGTCCCTCCACGATGGGAGCCGGGTGCCCGGTGGCCATTCGCCAGCGTTGATGCGGCGGCGCAAGTCCGCTGCAACGTGCTGGTAGCCGGGGGGCATCGGCGGCACCTCTGGGCGTTGACGATCTTGATGTCGGGGAGACCGTCACGCTAGTGATGCTGGCGATTTCTACTACGTAGCAGATATGTTGAATCGTCAAAGGCGCTCAAGCCTCGCGGGATGTACCGCGGGGCCATTGATGCTGGAGATAGTCGAACACCTGTTCACACTTTTGGGCGATCGACACTTTACTGACCCATGGGATGGACTGGTGGACCGCGAAAACGCGGCACATGGACGCGCCGGGTGCCGTGTCAGGAAGGCCCCCGATAACGGTGACCCGGCCGCGAGCAGCCCCCTCCCGCATGACTCGGGAGGGGGCTGTGTCTCCTCAACGTGAGTACGCACCCCGCACGTGCCCGACTCACCCAATCCCAACCCGCAGGGATGACAGCCACCCTTGCGTCCAGCCCGGCCGCCGGCCCGCCGTAGCCGCGGGGGGATCCGCTCGTCGCGGGGGAGATCGCCCCGCGGAGTTGGCCCGCTGACCTGCGAACTCTCCCTCATTGCGTGGGAGAGATTTGGGAGACGGGGCGGCGTAGGGCGAGCGTATTACGAGTGGTCGCGACCGTAGCGCCCCAAGCCACAAACGGAAGGCCCAGGCCGTCAGATACCTGACGACCTGGGCCGATGCAGCCAAACTGGCTGGTCAATCCTGTGCCCCAGGCAGGATTCGAACCTGCGACACCCGCTTTAGGAGAGCGGTGCTCTATCCCCTGAGCTACTGAGGCCACGCCCTGCGTGGACAGCGTCCCGGCAAGGCGATGCCGCCCCGGAGGGCAGCCCAGGACAGGGTAGCGGATCAGGGGCGGGGCGGTGCGGACGTACGGGTCCGCACCGGCTTAGGGCAAGGCGCCGTCAGGCGTCCTCCGCCAGGTCGGCCGTGTCGAGCGCCGAGGTCAGCCGGTCCAGGCGGGTGCGCAGGTCGATGATCTCGTCCAGGCCGAGCCCGGTGGCCGCGGAGATGCGGCGCGGCACCTGGAGCGCGCGCTCGCGCAGGGCGGCGCCGTCCTCGGTGAGGTGGACGGTGACCGAGCGCTCGTCGTCGGCGGAGCGCTCGCGGCGTACGAGTCCTGCCGTGTCCAGGCGCCTCAGCAGCGGGGAGAGCGTTCCTGAGTCGAGGCGCAGGTGCTCGCCGATGCGTTTCACCGGCAGCGGGCCGTGCTCCCAGAGCACGAGCATGACGAGGTACTGGGGGTAGGTGAGGCCGAGGTCCTTGAGGACGACCCGGTAGACACCGCCGAAGGCGCGGGACGCGGACTGCAACGAGAAGCAGATCTGCTGCTCCAGGCGCAGGTAGTCGTCGCCGGCCCGCGCGGATGCGGATGCGGGGGCAGAGGCAGGGGCGGTCATGGTTCCAGGGTATCCGAAGTGCCCACACTTTAGTTGTGCGCAACTGAGTTGTGTGCTCTACTTGTCGCAACGAGTTCGTACGCGATCGAAAGAGGACGGATTCCCATGGACGCGCTGTACACCGCTGTCGCCACCGCCAACGGCCGCGACGGGCGGGCCGTGAGCTCCGACGGCTGGCTCGACCTCGCGCTGGCCATGCCCCCGGCCATGGGCGGCAACGGTCAGGGCACCAACCCCGAGCAGCTCTTCGCCGCCGGCTACGCGGCCTGTTTCGCCAGTGCGCTGGCCCTGGTCGGCCGCCAGGCCAAGGTGGACACCAAGGACATCTCGGTGACCGCCGAGGTCTCGATCGGCAAGGACGAGACGAGCTTCGCCCTGGCCGTGGTGCTCCGCGCCGAGCTGCCGCCGGAGCTGGAGAACGAGACCGGCCGCCAGCTGCTGGAGCAGGCCCACCAGGTCTGCCCGTACTCCAAGGCGACCCGCGGCAACATCGACGTCGAGCTCGTCGTCGAGTAACCGGGACGCCGGGCCCAGGACGGTGGGCCCGCACGACGGAGACGAGGAGGACCCCGGCCGCCACCGTGCGGCCGGGGTCCTTCCCGTGTGTGGCTGAATGTGAGTCAGGTCACAACAGGCGCTGAAATATCCGGGGACGACGTCCCCGTTTACCCTTGTGTCGCGCAAGCGGGGACACGTTCCCCGGATGCGCGGCACCGGACAACCGTCAGGCAGTACACCCGGCACCGTGGAGAGGAGGACCCGTCATGGTCCAGACCGCCGTGAAGCAGCGCGCGGACGCGACACGCAATCGTGAGCGCATCATGGCCGCGGCCCGTGAGGTCCTCCTGGAGTACGGCGCCGACGCACCCCTCGACGAGGTCGCCCGCCGCGCGGGCGTCGGCAACGCGACGGTCTACCGGCACTTCGCCGACCGCCAGGAACTCGCGATCCAGGTGGCGCACTCGGTGATGGACCGGATCGCGGACCGCGCCGAGCGGCTGCTCGCCGAGGAACCGGACCCCTTCGACGCGCTGCGCGCCTTTGTGCACGAAGCCGCCGACGAGCGGGTGGGGGCACTGTGTCCCATGCTCGTCGCGCGCTTCGGCCAGGGTGATCCGCGTCTGGAGGAGGGCCGCGTCCGTCTGCACGACGGCGTCGCGCGCCTGATGGAGGCTGCTCGCCGGTCCGGACGGCTCCGCGACGACATCGACGTCGGCGATCTGATGGTGGCGATCAGCCAGCTCACCCGGCCGCTGCCGGGATCGCACTGCGACATGAGCCGTTTCATCCACCGGCACCTTCAGTTGTTCGTCGACGGTCTGGAGGCTCCGGCACGTTCGGTGCTGCCCGGATCGTCGGTGACGCTGGACGACCTTCGGGGGCACCACTGAGCCTCCGCCGGCGGCCGCGCGCCGTGGCCGGCCGACCGGTAATTCACTAGCCGACCATTTACCCTTTACGTACTGTAGGTCCCCTTCGTCTTCTCTGGTCCATGAGTCGCGCCCGCCCGCATCGGCGCGCGGCGCCCATGCGGTCCGCAGAGTTCACCGTCGTGCCCGTCTCCCCACCGTTAGTGAGTTCATCCATGTCAGAAACGGCCCACGCCCAGCGCTGGAAGGCGCTGGCCTTCATCGCGATAGCTCAGCTGATGGTCGTCCTCGACGGCACCATCGTGAACATCGCGCTTCCCACCGCCCAGGTCGACCTGGGCATCTCCGACGCCAACAAGCAGTGGGTCATCACGGCCTACGCGCTCGTCTTCGGCGGACTGCTGCTCTTCGGCGGGCGCATCGCCGACATGTGGGGCCGCCGTCGCACGTTCATCACCGGTCTCATCGGCTTCGCGGCCGCCTCGGCGATCGGTGGCGCCGCGGCCAACGAAGCGGTGCTCTTCGGCGCCCGCGCCCTGCAGGGTGCCTTCGGCGCGCTGCTCGCGCCCGCCGCGCTGTCGCTGCTCGCGGTGATGTTCACCGAGCCCCAGGAGCGCGCCAAGGCGTTCGGCATCTTCGGCGCCATCGCCGGTGGTGGCGGCGCGGTCGGCCTGATCCTCGGTGGCGCGCTGACCGAGTACCTGAACTGGCGCTGGACGTTCTTTGTGAACATCCCCTTCGCCGCCGTCGCCGTCTTCGGTGCGCTCCGGGTCATCCGCGAGCCTGCCGGCAGCCGCAACAACAGCAGCCTCGACATCCCCGGTGCGCTGCTCGCCACCTTGGGTCTGGTCTCGCTGGTCTACGGCTTCACCGTCGCCGAGTCCGACGGCTGGGTCGCGGGCAAGACCATCGCCCTGTTCGTGGTCGCGGTCGTCCTGCTGGTGTCCTTCGTGATCGTCGAGTCCCGTGTGAAGGCGCCGCTGCTGCCGCTGCGCGTGGTGACCGACCGCAACCGCGGCGGTGTCTACCTGTCGCTCGGCCTGGCGATCATCGCCATGTTCGGCCTCTTCCTGTTCCTCGGCTACTACCTCCAGGTCGTGCAGGGCTTCTCCGCCCTGAAGACCGGCTTCGCGTTCCTGCCGATGATCGCGGGCATGATCACCGGCTCGACCCAGATCGGCGCGCGTCTGATGAACCGCGTCCGGCCGCGGCTGCTGATGACCCCCGGCTTCGCGCTGGCGGCCGTGGGCATGCTGATCCTGACCCAGCTCCAGGTCGGCAGCTCGTACGCGGGCCTGATCCTGCCGGCGGAGATCCTGCTCGGCCTCGGCATGGGTACGGCGTTCATGCCGGCCATGAGCCTGGCCACGCACGGTGTGCAGCCGCGTGACGCGGGTGTCGCCTCCGCCATGGTCAACACCTCGCAGCAGGTCGGCGGTGCCATCGGCACCGCGCTGCTCAACACCATCGCGGCCAGCGCCACCGCCACGTGGATCACCTCCCACGCCGCGGAGGCCGGCACGCTGGGCAAGCAGGGCTTCATCAACGCGGCCGCGGTGCACGGCTACTCGACCGCGATCTGGTGGGCCGCCGGCATCCTGGCGGTGTCGGCGATCATCGCCTTCACCTTCATCAACGCCGGCCACGGCGGCAGCGTCGTGGCCGCGTCGTCCGAGGACGGCGCGGACGGCAACGCCGAGGACATCGTTGTTCCCGTGGTCGCCCACTGACCCGGACGCCCCGGCGCAACGTTCGAAGGGCCCCGCTTCCTGCCGGAAGCGGGGCCCTTCGGCCTGTAGCGGCTTTCGGGGAGCCGGGCGGCGGCTCAGCCGAACTGCACGGACCGCTTGGCCAGGCCCATCCAGAAGCCGTCGATGACACTGCGCTGCGCGCCGAGATCGCCCTCGGCCGCCCCCATGGCGACGAAGAGCGGGGCGAAGTGCTCGGTGCGCGGGTGGGCGAGGGTGCCCGCCGGGGAGGTGTGCGAGAAGTCCAGCAGCGCGTCGACGTCCCTTGCGTCCAGCGCGCGCCGGCCCCAGTCGTCGAACTCGGCCGACCAGCCGGGGACACCGCCGGCGTGCCGCAGCGCCGCCAGGTTGTGCGTGAAGAAGCCGCTGCCGACGATCAGCACGCCCTCGTCGCGGAGCGGGGCCAGCTTCCGCCCGATGTCCATCAGCCGCTGCGGGTCGAGCGTGGGCATCGAGACCTGGAGCACGGGGATGTCCGCGTCCGGGAACATCTCCACGAGCGGGACGTAGGCCCCGTGGTCCAGACCCCGGTCCGGGATGTCCTGCACCGGGATGCCCGGGCCGCGCAGCAGCTTGCGGACCGACTCGGCCAGCGCGGGCGCGCCGGGGGCCGCGTACTGCACCTCGTAGTAGTGCCGCGGGAAGCCCCAGAAGTCGTACACCAGCGGGACGGTGGTGGTCGCGCCGAGCGCGAGCGGGGCCTCCTCCCAGTGCGCGGAGATCATCAGGATCGCGGTGGGACGGGCGAACCCGGCCGACCAGGCGGCCAGTTCACCCGGCCACACGGGGTCGTCGGCGAGCGGCGGGGCGCCGTGCGACAGGTAGAGGGCGGGCATGCGCATGGGGGGCCTCCTCAGGCCGGGAGGTCGAGGGTGTGGTGGGTGTGCTCGGCCTTGGCGCGCAGATAGCGGACGTTGGCCGGCGAGAAGTGCACGGCGGTCGGCACGCGTTCGGCGACCGCGACACCGAGGGCGGACAACTGCTCCGCCTTGTCGGGGTTGTTGCTGAGCAGGCGGATCGTGTCCACGCCGAGCGCGCCGAGCATCTGGGCGGCGGCGGTGTAGTCGCGTTCGTCGTCGGCCCGGCCGAGGGCGCGGTTGGCGGCGTAGGTGTCCAGGCCCCGGTCCTGGAGGGCGTACGCGTCCAGCTTGGCGTACAGGCCGATGCCGCGGCCCTCCTGGCGCAGGTAGAGCAGATAACCGCCCTCGGCGGCGATGCGCTCGGTCGCCTCCCGCAACTGGGGCCCGCAGTCGCAGCGCAGGGAGCCGAACACGTCGCCCGTCAGGCACTCGGAGTGCGGGCGCACGAGCGGTACCGGCGCCCCCTCGTGATCGCCGAGGCCGAGCGCGATGTGCTCCTTGCCGTCGGCGAGGCCGGTGAAGGTGAGGACGTCGGCGGAGGTCGTCCAGCCGTCGGCGAAGCGCAGCGGGACGCTCACGCGGGTACGGATCGCGGCCTGGGGGAGCGCGGGTGCGGTGGTCATCGGTTCCTGGAGCTCCTTGCCCGGTGTTTCTTGAACTTTCAAGCGAGCAGGGTGGACGGTACCCCTAATTGCTTGAGGTTTCAAGATAAATTCGTACCATGGGCACATGACGACGAGCAGGACCGAACCCCGCTGGCTGAGCGAGGAGGAGCAGCGCGCCTGGCGCGCCTACATGGCATCGACCCAGCTGGTCTCCGACGCCCTGGACCGGCAGCTCCAGCGCGACGCGAACATGCCGCACGCCTACTACTCGCTGCTGGTGTGGCTCTCGGAGACGCCCGAGCGCCGGATGCGGATGACGGAGCTCGCGGAACGCTCGAAGATTACGCGCAGCCGGCTCTCGCATGCCATAGCGCGGCTGGAGGAGAACGGCTGGGTGCGGCGCGAGAGCTGCCCGTCCGACCGGCGCGGCCAGCTCGCCGTTCTGACCGACGAGGGCTTCGCGGCGCTCGCCGACGCCGCGCCCGGACATGTCGAGGCGGTGCGCGGGGCGATCTTCGACCGCCTCTCGCCGGAGCAGACCCGGCAGCTGGGCGAGATCTGCCGGACCATCGCGGAGGGGCTGCAGCCGGGGAAGGGGACAGTGGCGGACCTGCCCTGGCTGCGCTGAACGGCGCCCGACAGGTCCGAAGGGCACGGCCGGGAGGGGGCCGGGTCAGGCGCCGGGCGTGAGCTCCTTCTCGTACCAGGCGACGTCCCAGTAGTGGCCGAACTTCCGGCCGACCTCGCGGAAGACGCCGACCGGGCGGAAGCCGAAGCGGGCGTGCAACCGCGCCGAGGCCTCGTTGGGCTGGGCGATGCCCGCGTAGGCGCGATGGACGTCCTCGTGCCGCAGGGCCTGGAAGAGCGCGGTGTAGAGCAGGGTGCCCACGCCCAGGCCGACCGCGCCGGGGGCGCAGTACACGGAGGTCTCCACCGAGGTCGCGTAGGCCGCCCTCGGCCGGAACGGGCTGCTCGTCGCATAGCCGAGGAGACGGCCTGCCGGGGCCGTGGTGTCCGGAGTTGCGGCCGATTCGAGGGTTTCCGCGGATTCGAGGGCAACCAAAAGGCGGTGCGGTCCGTCTTTCGGGTGGGAGAGCAGCCATGGACGGCGCTGTTCCGGGGAAAGCGGTTCCAGGTCGAAGGTGACGGGCGTCTCGCGGACGTAGTGGTTGTAGAGCTCGGTGAGGGCCCGCAGGTCCTCCTCCCGACCCGGTCTGACCTGCACTTCCGGGGGCTTCGGCAATGATCCACCTCTCGCTGTGGCCGGACAGGGTACTGCAAGATCGTAAAAAATGGGGCTGCGCATGGGAATTGTGTCCGGATTCCAGTCGTTATCACTTTTCGAGTGGGCAGCCGAGAGGTAGTCGCGAAGCTGCTGAGAGGCGGCTCATTCGACCGACACCCGACCGAACCTTCGCAAGGGAGCACGCATGGCAACCCGTGCCGTCGCCCGCAGCACCAACGGCGGGAAGAGCAGCGCTCGCGCGCACGGCCACGGCGAGATGGCCGACCGCGACCTCGTCGGCATGTACCTCGACGAGATCGCGCGCACGCCGTTGCTCGACGCCGCGCAGGAAGTCGAGCTTTCCAGGGCGATCGAGGCCGGCGTCTACGCCGAGCAGCTCCTCGCGGGCGAGGAGCTGGGTTCGGGAGGCGGCGCCGACCGCGAGGAACTGGAGGCGATAGCCGCCGCAGGTGCGCGGGCCAAGGACGTCTTCATCCGTTCCAACCTGCGTCTTGTCGTCGCCGTCGCGCGACGTTATCCGCGCAGCGGCCTGCCGCTGCTGGACCTGATCCAGGAAGGCAACGCGGGCCTGGTCCGCGCCGTCGAGAAGTTCGACTACGCCAAGGGCTTCAAGTTCTCCACGTACGCGACATGGTGGATCCGCCAGGCGATCACCCGGTCCATCGCGGACCAGTCGCGCACGATCCGGCTTCCCGTCCACCTGGTGGAGGAGCTGGGGCGTGTGCGCAGGGTGCAGCGCGAGTTCAACCGTGAGCACGGACGCGACCCGGAGCCCGCGGAGATCGCCGCCGAACTCGACTCCACGCCGGAGCGCATCGCCGACGTGCTGGACTGGGCGCGCGATCCCGTGAGCCTCAACATGTCGGTGGACGACGAGGGCGAGACCCAGTTCGGCGATCTGGTCGAGGACACCTCGGCAGCCTCGCCGGAGGACTCCGTGCTCGTCATGCTGCGGCGTGAGGAACTGGAGGACCTGATCGACCGGCTCGACGACCGGACCGCGTCCATCATCCGGGCGCGCTACGGGATCGTGGACGGCCGCGAGCGGACGCTGACCGAGGTCGGCAAGCAGCACGGCCTGACCCGTGAACGGATCCGGCAGATCGAGAAGCACGCCCTGGCCGACCTGAAGCGCATGGCGCGCCAGACGGGGCTGTCCATCGAGGCGGCCTGACCCCCCCCCGGCGGGCGTCCTCCGCGGCGCCCGCACCCACCCCCCACCCAAGACTCGGGCTCCGGTGCCACCCCCCTGCACCGGGGCCCGACCCCTGTCCGGAGCCGGACGGCCCGGTACGGGACCCCCGTACCCTGGACCCCATGAGCAGTTCCGATCCCCACCCCGCAGCGCGGCCCGCACCCGGTCGGCCGCGTGAACCCCGCGACCCCGCGACGGCGCTGGTCTTCGACGACCCGCTGGACCGGCAGTCGAGCGACGACACCGACGCCGGCTGGGGCGACCGGCAGGGGCAGGGCGGTGCGGGAGATCTCGCGCGCTTCCTCGACGAGAAGCCCCCGCACCACATCTGAGACGGACGTGCGCGCCCGTGCGCGCCGTGCCTACTGGCGCGTCCGGTTCCCGCCGCCGTGGTCGTAGGGCGACGGGATGGTGTGACCGCCGCCGTTGCCCTGCTGGCGGGCGAGCAGGTCGCGGATCTCGGTCAGCAGTTCCAGCTCGGTCGGGCCGGGCAGCGCCTCCTCCTTGCCTGCCTTGCGGCGCTCGTTGAGCTTGTTCATCGGGAGGATCAGCAGGAAGTACACGACCGCGGCCGTGATCAGGAAGGTCAGCGCGGCACCGGCGACGGAGCCCCACAGCAGGCCCACGCCCTTCGTGAGCTCGCCGCCGGAGGCGACGCAGGGCTTCTCGATGCAGACGATGTAGCCGTCGAGGTTCTTGGTGCCGATGGCACCGATCACCGGGTTGATGAGGCCCTTCACGAACGCATCGACGATCTTGCTGAACGCCGCGCCGACGACGACGGCGACAGCGAGCTCGACGACATTGCCACGCAGAAGGAAGGCTTTGAAGCCCTTCAAGGGACGATTTCCTTTCGAACGACCGTGCATGTTCGGCCTACGGAACCCTGACGCATCAGCGGGGCCCACCACGGGACGGACGGCGGAACCCTGGGGTCCGTGAGCGGTTCGGCCTCTGAGAGTACGGGCTTGGGCGCCGCGCGACACACCCCTGTCCGACTCGCCCCGACCCGCCCTCTCCTCCCCGGCGGTCCGGGCCCGCGGCCACCGTCCGCGGCCGTCGCCTTCACCGCAGCGCCAGGGACAGAGGGGTTTCCGCCGCGGCCCCGGAGAGCGCGGCGGCCGTGTCGCGCGGCACCGAGAGCACGATCAGCGCCCCGTCCGCGCCGCCGCCTGCCCCGTCCTGGCCGAGCACGCCGGAGAGCCCGTCGGACTCCCGCGGTACCTCCACCACGGGCGCGGCCCGCGCGACGATGCGCGCCGCGGCCATCACGTCCACCCGGTCGCCGGGGCGCACGAGCCGTACCGCCTCCGCGTCCGCGATCCGCACCGGCGCGCGTACCGTGTCACGCGCCGCGGCGACCACCGCGGGCGCGGGCCCCGCCCGGCCGGACCAGGCAGGCCGAGGCGCCTCCCGGGGCGCGGCTGCCGCAACTGCCGCGGCCGTCATGGCAAGCCCCGCGGCCACCACCCGGCGTCGCCGGCGCAGCACCTGCCGTAAGCGACGGCCCCCGCCGCCCGCCCTGATCGGTGCGAAGTCCGGAACCGTGCGTGGCGCCGGAGCCCCGGCGCCCGACCGGGAGACCGAACGCGCTGTCCCTGTCACCGCAGTTGCCACCACATCGCCCACGCTGTCCACGCCGTTCACGCCGTTCACGCCGTTCACGGGGTTCCTGCTGTTCCCACCCATCACGGGGGCCACCTCCGCCACTTGTTCTGGTCGTCCGCGTCGTTCTCGTTGTTATCGCTGGTCTCGCCGGTCTCGTCACCGGACCGGCACGGACCACGATGCCCCACGGCGCCGACGGCCGTTTTGGGCCTGTGGACAACTTGCCGGTTGTGGATAACTTCGTCGCCCGGTCGAGGGGACCGCGGATTCAGACCTGGCGGCACGGCGCGGGCGGTGATGTGCTGGAGAGCGAAGAGAAGCGCCTGAGCCCGACAACGGGAGGTGGTCGACGTGCCCAGGCAGACCCTGCACGACGACCTGTCCGGAAACTCCAGGTCCCACCCGGGCGACGTGTCCCGCCGCGTCGCCCAGCGGCGGGAGCAACTGGGGCTCAGCCGCGAGGAAGTGGCCGAACGGGCCGGGATGACCCCGGGCTATGTGCGTTACGTGGAGGAGCAGTGCCACCACAGCATCGGCACCAACGCCCTGCTCCGTCTCGCGGGCGCGCTGCGGACCACGGCCAGCCGCCTGCTCGGGGGTGATCTCGAGGGCCGTCCCGACGAGGTGGTGACCGGCCAGCCGGTGCCCTGCGACCTGGGCGCGGACGAGTGCTGGACCCGGTTGTCGGGGCAGGACGTCGGCAGGGTCGCGCTGACCACCGCCACGGGCCATCCCGCCGTGCTCCCGGTCATCTACTCCGTCGTCGACGGCACCATCGTCTACCGCACGGCACCGCAGACTCCGCCGGCCGCCGGGCGGGGCACCGAGGTCGCCTTCGAGGTCGATCGGTTCGACGCGTCCCTCAGCGCCGGCTGGAGCGTGCTGCTCCTCGGGATCGTCGAGCACGTCACGGACTCCGACGAGGTGCGCGCGCTCGCCAGGGACGCGCACCCCGACCCGTGGGCCGACGGCACGGACGACCTGTGGATACGGATCGTCCCCTCGAACGTCACGGGCTGCCTGATACGCGTCGAGTGAAGCCCCGGAGCCGGGAGCCGGGTGCAGCGGGGCTCGGCGCCGGCCGCCGCCCGCCGTCAGCCCGGGACGAGCACGGCGGCACCGTTGACGCGGTCGGCGGCCAGGTCCGCCAAGGCACGATCCGCGTGATCCATCGGGTACGGGCTGACCGTCACCCGGATCCCGATCCTGGCCGCCAGGGCCAGGAACTCCTGTCCGTCCTGTCTGGTGTTGGAGGTGACACTGCGCAGATTCCGTTCCTGGAACAGATGGCGCTGGTAGTTGAGCGAGGGGATGTCCGTGAGGTGGATGCCGGCGACGGCCAGCGTGCCGCCGCGGTCCAGGGCCTCCAGGGCAACCGGCACCAGGTCGCCGACCGGCGCGAAGAGGATGGCCGCGTCCAGCGGTTCCGGGGGGCGGGCGTCGGCACCGGCCGCCGAGGCCGCACCGAGTTCCAGCGCGAGTTCGCGTGCCTTCGGGGACCGGGTGAGCACATGCACCGTCGCTCCCTCGGCCAGCGCGACCTGCGCGGCGATGTGCGCCGACGCCCCGAAGCCGTAGATGCCCAGCCGTCCGCCGTGCGGCAGGTCACTGCGGCGCAGTGCGCGATAGCCGATGATCCCGGCGCACAGCAGGGGTGCCAGGTGCACGGCGTCGTGGCCGTCGGAGTCCTCGGGCAGCGCGTACGCGTAGTCCTCCGGGACGGTGGTGAAGTCCGCGAAACCGCCGTCCGCGTCCCAGCCGGTGTAGACGGAGAACGGGCACAGGTTCTCCCGTCCGGACCGGCAGTAGGCGCAGTTCCCGCAGGTGCCGCGCAGCCAGGCCACACCGACCCGGTCGCCCTCGGCGAAGCGGGCGGCGAGCTCGCCGGTGGCGACGACCCGCCCGACGACCTCGTGCCCCGGCACGGTCTCCCGGCGGTGCGGGGGAAGGTCCCCCTCGGCCAGGTGGAGATCGGTCCGGCAGACTCCGCACGCCTCGACGCGCAGCAGCAGTTCCGTCGGTCCCGGCGCCGGCTTCGGCCGGGCGACGCGCACCAACGGCTCCGTGATCATGGGCCCGGGCCGGTCGACGACCCAACCGCTCAGCATGTCTCCAGTCTGTGGCCCGCAGCCGCCGCCCCGCATGACGAAACCGGCCGGCGGGCCTTCGGCGTACGCCCGCTCATTCCGCGAGCGGGCGTACGCCGAAGGCCCCCGGTCGTGACCGACGGGGGCCTTCACCCGAAAGTGGGGCGCCGCTCGGGCGGATCCGCGTGAGCGGACGCGCAAAGCTCTCCGCTCAGGCGGCGGAGGTGCTCGCCGAGCTGGACGAGGAGCCGCTGGTGCCCGAGGACGAACTCGTCGACGAGGACGAGGACGACGAAGACGCGGACGACTTCGACTCCGAACCGCTGCCGGCCTTGGCCGCCGGGGCGCTGCTGGACGACGAGCCGCGGCTGTCGGTCCGGTAGAAACCGGAACCCTTGAAGACAACGCCGACCGCGGAGAAGACCTTGCGCAGGCGGCCGTGGCACGCCGGGCACTCGGTGAGCGCGTCGTCGCTGAACTTCTGCACCGCCTCGAGGCCCTCGCCGCACTCGGTGCACTGGTACTGGTAGGTCGGCACTTGCTCCTCCTGGCACTCTGACTCAGTGAGTGCTAACGACGGTCAATAGTGCAGCATTCCGCGGCGTCAGTCCACCGTGACCGGCACTCGGTGACCGATACCACTGCCGTCCCCACGTGCCGCGACCAGTCCCGAGGACTGCGGAGCGAGCCTGCCGCGCAGTGACAGCAAGGTGATCAGCGCCAGTGCGGTACCGGCCAGGGGCACGGTGAATCCGGCGCTCGCACCGATGCCGTCCGCGAGCCGGCCGGCCGCCGTGGCCGCCGCCGCCTGCCCGAGCGCGACCGCGCCCGTCAGCCAGGTGAACGCCTCCGTGCGGACCTGCGCGGGCACCAGCGATTCCACCAGGGTGTAGCCGGTGATCAGTGCCGGGGCGATGGTCAGCCCGACCAGCAGCCCGAGCCCGCCGAGCAGCGGCACGGCGTGTGCCGCCCACAGCATCGAGGTGGCCGCGGTCAGCGCGGTGTAGCCGACGACCAACCGCCGCCGGGGCCCGGACTTCCAGGCCACCGCGCCGCAGACGACGCCGGCCAGCATGTTGCCGGCGGCGAAGGTGCCGTACAGCAGGCCGTTGATGCCCGGCCGGCCGATCTCCTCGGTGAAGGCGGTCATGGAGACCTGCATGCCGCCGAAGACCGCGCCGATGCCGAGGAAGGCGACCGCGAGCACCCGCACGCCCGGCACGGTCAGCGCCGAGGGCTGCCGTTCGCGGGTGCCGCCCGCGGCGCGGGCGGCCGGCGCGGGCGCGGTCCGTCGCTGCACCGCGAAGGCCAGGCCGCCCGCCAGGGTCAGCGCGGCTTCGGCCAGCAGCCCGGCCGCCGGGTGGAGGCCGGTGCACAGGGCCGTGGCCAGCACCGGGCCGATGACGAAGGTGAACTCGTCCGTCACCGACTCGAAGGCCGCGGCGGTCGGCAGCAGCGGCGACTTCTCCGGCAGGGTGGCCGCCCAGCGTGCCCGCACCATGGGCCCGATCTGCGGTACCGAGGCGCCTGTCGGCACCGCGACCGCCAGCAGCGCCCACAGGGGGGCGTGCGCGAGGGCGAGCAGCGACAGCAGTGTCACGGCGGCGGTGTGCACCATCACGCCGGGGACGAGCACCGCGCCCTGTCCGAAGCGGTCGGCGAGCTTGCCGCTCTGCGGGGCGAACAGCGCCATGGCGACGCCGGTGACGGCGGACACGGCGCCCGCGGTGCCGTAGGAGCCGGTGGTGTGCTGCACGAGCAGCACGATGCCGATCGTGAGCATCGCGAAGGGCTGCCGGGCGGCGAAGCCGGGCAGCAGGAACGTCCACGCGCCGGGCGTGCGCAGCAGCTGTCCGTAGCCGGGCCGTCCCGCGCCGGACGACGCACGGTCCCGGCGCGGCTTTCGCCACAAGGGACGCGACGGACGACGTGGGGGACGGGAGGAAGCACCGGAGGATCGATCGACCGTGGATGCCACGGCCCGGGCCTTTCTGCCGCCTGGTAGCGCACCCTGGACGCCTGGTCGCGTACGGTGCGCCGAGAGCTGTCCTCTCGCGCTTGACCGAGGTAGATACCGGGTGTCCGGCCGCCGGGCGGTCGCGCCAGCTCTGCGTCAGGCAGAGTTGGTGGTGACTGTCGTGCAGCCATGTTAACGGCTGGTTTCGCGCCCTGATTCCAGCCATCCGGCCAGCTTGCCGCCCCGGCCTACCGCGCGGAGCCGCGCCTCGGCCTTGTCGCGCACCGGGTCGGTCGCGACGACCAGGAGTTCGTCGCCGGTCCGCAGCACGGTCGTCGGCAGCGGCACGAAGCTCTTGCCCTCCCGGACGACCAGCGTCACCGCGGCCCCGGGCGGCAGCCGCAGTTCGTTGACCTCCACGCCGTGCATGCGCGACCGGGTGGGGATGCGCATCGACAGCAGGTGGCCGCGCAGGCGTTCCAGCGGGGCCGATTCGATGCCCAGGTCCTCGGCCTCGCCCGGGTCGTCGATGCGCAGGGCCTTGGCGATCCACGGCAGGGTCGGGCCCTGCACCAGGGTGTAGACGATCACCAGGACGAAGACGATGTTGAAGATCCGCTCGCTCTGCTCGATCCCGGCCACCATCGGGATGGTGGCGAGCACGATGGGCACCGCGCCGCGCAGTCCCGCCCAGGAGATCAACGCGTGCTCGCGCAGGGGCATGCGGAAGGGCAGGAGGCTCGCGGCCACCGACAGCGGCCGCGCGACCATCGTCAGCACGAGCCCGACGACGATCGCCGGCACGATGTCGTCGCCCAGTTCGTGCGGGGTCACCAGCAGGCCCAGCAGCACGAACAGCCCGATCTGCGCGATCCACGCGAGCCCTTCGGCGAAGCCGCGGGTGGCCGGACGGTGCGGCAGTCTGGCGTTGCCGAGCACGACGGAGGTGACGTAGACGGCGAGGAAGCCCGAGCCGTGCGCCATGGCGCCGCCCGCGTAGGCGAGGACGGCGATGGCCATGACCGCGATCGGGTAGAGGCCGGAGGCGGGCAGCGCGACGTGGCGCAGGGCGTACGCGCCGAGCAGGCCGACCGCCAGTCCGACCACGCAGCCGATCGCCAGTTCCAGGATGATCTCGCCCAGCAGGACGCCCCAGTTGTGCACCGGCCAGTGCTCGGAGAAGGCGACGACCAGGATGACCACGGGTGCGTCGTTGAAGCCCGACTCGGCTTCCAGCACACCGGTCAGCCGGGTCGGCAGCGGGACCCGGCGCAGTACGGAGAAGACCGCCGCCGCGTCGGTGGAGGAGACCACGGCGCCGATGAGGATCGCCTGGCGCCAGTCGAGTCCGACGAGGTAGTGCCCGCCCGCGGCGGTGACGCCGACGCTGATCGCGATCCCGAGGGTCGCGAGCACGGTGGCGGCCGGCATCGCCGGTTTGATCTCCCGCCACTTGGTGCCCAGACCACCTTCGGCAAGAATCACCACAAGTGCGGCATATCCCAGTACTTGGGTCAGTTCGGCGTTGTCGAACTTCACGCCGAGGCCGTCCTGCCCGATCGCCACACCGATGCCCAGGTAGATCAGCAGGCTCGGCAGTCCGCTGCGCGAGGAAAGGCGCACGGCGATCACCGCGATGAGCAGCACGGCGGCGCACACCAGCAGGAGCTCGTTGAGGCGGTCGACAGTCAGGAGCCGGTCCTTTCACCGCAGTTCGTTGCCCTGCCTAACATTTTACCTGCGCTTGGGGTCGCTGCGATCTCTGCGGGCCGTCCGGGAGTGGCTTCTGCACCGCTTCCGTACAGCTTCCGTCCCCGCTCCCGGCACCGCTTGGGAGGCGGCTGGACACTACGCCTAAGGTGGCCCCTAGCAATCGGTCCACCCTGCCCTCGAAGGACATCGATGCCCCCCAAGACAAAGTCCCGCCGCGTGCGCCTGATCGTGATCGGGGTCGTACTCCTGCTGGTGGCGGGCATCGCCTTCGGGTCGTACTGGAGCGTCGCGACCGTTCGTGCCTCCCTCCCGCAGACCACCGGAACACTGCAGCTCAAGGGCCTGTCGGGCCCCGTGCAGGTCAAGCGGGACGGCAACGGCATCCCGCAGATCTACGCGGACACCCCGCAGGACCTCTTCCGCGCCCAGGGGTACGTCCAGGCGCAGGACCGCTTCTACGAGATGGACGTGCGCCGGCACCTGACCGCCGGCCGTCTCTCGGAGATGTTCGGCAGCGGCCAGGTGGAGACCGACGCCTTCCTGCGGACGCTGGGCTGGCGCCAGGTCGCGCAGACCGAGTACGACAAGAAGCTCTCGCAGACCACCAAGGACTACCTGCAGGCCTACTCGGACGGCGTCAACGCCTACTTGGACGGCCACAAGGGTGCCGACCTGTCCGTGGAGTACGCGGCCCTCCAGCTGACCAACGACTACACCCCGGAGCGGTGGACGCCGGTCGACTCGGTCGCCTGGCTCAAGGCCATGGCCTGGGACCTGCGCGGCAACATGCAGGACGAGATCGACCGCGCGCTGCTGACCAGCCGGCTGAACAAGACGCAGATCGCCGGCCTCTACCCGGCCTACCCGTACGACAAGCACCGGCCGATTGTCGACGGCGGAACGGTCGATACCGTCACGAACAAGTACGAACCGGATGATTCCCCTACGAGTGGCGCGTCCGGCGACACTTCGGGCTCCGGCACGAACTCGGGCACGGACGGTGGAACGGACGGTGGAACGGGCAGCGGCACGGACGCGAGCACGGACACCGACGCCGGCACGGGTACGGGCACGAGCGACGGCACCGGCTCCACCGTCGACGAGGCCGCCGGCAACCTGCAGTCGCAGCTCGCCTCGCTCTCCGGCACGCTCGACAAGATCCCGGCGCTGCTCGGCCCGAACGGCAACGGCATCGGCTCCAACTCGTGGGTCGTCGCCGGTGAGCACACCACCACCGGCATGCCGCTGCTCGCCAATGACCCGCACCTGGCGCCCCAGATGCCCTCGCTCTGGTACCAGATGGGCCTGCACTGCACGACGGTCTCCCAGGCCTGCCCCTTCGACGTCGCCGGCTACACCTTCTCCGGCATGCCGGGCGTGGTCATCGGCCACAACCAGTCGATCGCCTGGGGCATGACGAACCTGGGTGCCGACGTCACCGATCTGTACCTGGAGAAGCTCTCCGACAGCACGTACCTGTACGACGGCAAGCAGAAGCCGTTGACGATCCGCCAGGAGACGATCAAGGTCGCCGGGGGAGCGGACCGCACGATCACCGTCCGCAGCACCGACAACGGCCCGGTGGTCTCCGACCGCAGCTCCGAGCTGCTCAAGGTCGGTGACCGGGCGCCGGTGCCGAACTCCGCGCCCGACCGCGGCGACGGCTACGCGATCTCCCTGAGGTGGACCGCCCTCACTCCGTCCAAGACGATGGACGCGGTCTTCGAGCTGGACAAGGCGACCGGCTGGGAGGAGTTCCGCTCCGCGGCCCGCGACTTCGCGGTCCCCTCGCAGAACCTGATCTACGCCGACGCCAAGGGCGCCCACGGCAACATCGGTTACCAGGCACCCGGCGAGGTCCCGACCCGCGCCGCCGGCTACGACGGCACCTACCCGGCCCCCGGCTGGGACCCGAAGTACCAGTGGAGCAAGCCGATCCCCTTCGACGCCATGCCGTGGGCCTACAACCCGCCGCGCGGCTACATCGTCACCGCCAACCAGGCCGTGGTCGACCAGCACAAGTACCCCTACCTGCTCACTCAGGACTGGGGCTACGGCACGCGCAGCCAGCGGATCAACGACCTGATCGCGTCCAAGATCAAGGACAACGGGCTGGTCTCGATGGACGACATGCAGAAGATGCAGGGCGACAACAGCAGCGAGATCGCCAAGCTGCTGGTGCCGCTCCTGCTGAAGATCGACATCAAGAACGACAAGGACGACTACGTCCGCAACGCGCAGAAGCTGCTGGACGGCTGGGACTACAACCAGGACGCCGACTCCGCGGCCGCGGCCTACTTCAACGCGGTCTGGCGCAACATCCTCAAGCTCGCCTTCGGCAACAAACTGCCCAAGGAGCTGCGCCCGAAGGGGCAGTGCCTGACCGTGCCGGCGGCCGACCGGTCCGGCCCGGTCGACGACCTGAGCGGCAAGTCCAAGCTCGTGCGCGAGTGCGGCCAGCGCGACGCGGACCAGGCGCAGCCGGACGGCGGCGACCGCTGGTTCGAGGTGGTGCGGTCGATCATCGACGACGAGCACAACCCGTGGTGGACGACGTCCCCCACGGCCTTCTACGACAAGGACAGCGGCAAGCCGCGCACGACCCGCGACGAACTGTTCGCCCAGGCCATGAAGGACGCCCGCTACGAGCTGACCGCCAAGCTCGGCAAGAACATCGACACCTGGAGCTGGGGCCGGCTGCACCAGCTGGAGCTGCGCAACCAGACGCTGGGCACCGGTGGCCCGGCCGTCGTCCGCTGGCTGCTGAACCGCGGGCCCTGGAACCTCGGCGGCGGTGAGGCGGCGGTCGACGCCACCGGCTGGAACGCGGCCGGCGGCTACGAGGTGGTCTGGGTGCCGTCGATGCGGATGGTGGTCTCGCTGGCCGACTTCGACAAGTCGCGGTGGATCAACCTCACCGGCGCGTCCGGCCACGCCTACAGCTCGCACTACTCCGACCAGACGACGAAGTGGGCCAAGGGCGAGCTCCTGCCGTGGGCGTTCACCAAGTCCTCGGTCGACGCGAAGACGGAGGACACGCTCGCGCTGACGCCGTGAGCCGCTGACGCGCGCGTACGAGGAGGGGCTCCGTCGCGAGCAGGTCGCGCAGGGCGGCGGTCCAGAAGCGAACGGCGGTGACGAAGTCCTCGACG
>NZ_JBEYWO010000051.1:0-41475 GCF_040644455.1 Streptomyces sp. NPDC046977 | reverse complement strand
CGCGGGCGGGCCCAAGCGGATACGTGGCGCCCCGGCATGGCCAGTCAGCCGCCCGTCCGCCGCCGTCCGCGAGCGAATAGCGGGACAACCCTTAGCCACAAGCCCCGGCGACATCACGAATTAATCCTAAGTAGAACACATCGCGGAGCTGCCGAGCCCACGCAATATGATCCGGCCACCGCTCCGCAGACGTCGCTCGGGGCGGCTAGAGCGAAACGCCTCGATGGCCGTGCCAGTGTGACGCAAGGACGCTATTCGGTGTTCATGTACCACGTGTTCAGCCGCCGGCTGGCTTCCTCGGCCTGCAGTGTGAGGAATGGCGATCCCTGGTCGGTGATCTCGGCGCTGCCGGTTTCCCCCTTGAAGATCCATGAGAGGCGAGCCTTCCATTCACAGGCACCAGCACAACTGGTGGTGATGTCGAGCACCTCGGCTTCGCCGCGGGAGACGGTGTAGGGGAAGCCCGGGTTCGGATCCGGGGAGAATTCGCCGGTGTCAGCGTCGTACTGCATGTGGTGGGGTCGGGCGCCGGCTCCGTCGAGATCGATGGCGAAATACCGTTCCGGTATTTCGGCTCCGCATCCGGCACCGACGAACAGCAACTCGTCTGCCGCCACCTCACGTTTGTTGATGATCTCGACCTCCAGGCCAGTCAGAATCATCACATCCTCACTGGGCCCCTGAACGGTGACTGTCAGGTGTCCTCCGTTCGATGGTCTCCAACCCCGCTCTCGCAGTCCCTCAGCAGTCGCCGCGTCGTGCTGGGGCGCCCCCTCCTTCGGGTACTTGGCCTTCACCTGCGTGATGACCGACGACACAGCGCTCTTGGCATCCCGGCCGGTCCAATTCTGGCACGTCGACTGGTAAGCGGTGATGGCATTGACGTAGGGAACGGATCTGGGATCAGAACCGAACCAGGACTGGGCCACTGACACCCCGCCCTGAGTGAGCCACCCTGCCAACACCGCACCCACAACCGAACCGACCAGAGCTGTGACCGCGGGCCGTCTCCACCAGGGCACCGCAGTGGCTGATGCACTATCAGTCGCTGGTTCAGTGCTGATGGCCGTTTGGATGGGCGCGGCCGCCGCGCTCTGGGGCCCCTGTACCGCTGATCTTCCATCGCTTTCCGATGAACCTGCCATCACCCTGCCCCTCATACAGTGGTTAGAGAATATGCCAAATCTGATTACCTCAGCAGGAGTTCGCCAATCCAACTCGACTACCTGTCTCTGACATCTGCGCGTACCCCACGTCGAGCCTTGTGGTGTCGGGCTACTCGCGGATGATCACCGCGATGGATCTGCTGCGGCCGGGCGCGCGCCCGGCATGCCCGCAGCACTCGTCACCTTCGACCCGCCATGGACCGGCCGGGACCGCACCGGCACCCGGCCGGGCCGTAGCCACGGTGGGCGCTTGACGGGCCACAGCGAGTGAAAGTTGAACTATCAAGCACACGCATCTACATTAGGAGACACGTCAACCACTTGCCATCGAGGCAAGCGGTAGGCGCGGCCGCTCGGCCCCGACCCGAACTACGCCGGTGAACCAAACAGCCGACCGTCCAGCTTGGCCGCGCCGCGCTGACGTGCACTGCTCTGCGCGGCGCGCACCACCGAGCCACAACATCGTTGTCGTGCGCTGGCATCGCCCCGTCGCCCCCACTCGAGCCTGCGTGAAAGCGCGCCAGGGGGAAGCGCCGTCCGCAGGCGAGCCTCCCAGGAAAAATTCACCGTTTCGAGGAAGGGAAGTCCTGCCATGCCCGCCACCAGGAAAGCCGGCTCCCGGCTCCACAACGCCAGCGATCCGCGGGTCGCCGAGGTGTGGGCGGCGTTGCGGCGGGGCGTGGACATCGAGGGACAGCCCAGGATCGATCTCGACCGTTTCATCGCGCTGTGCAAAAAGGGTGGCGGGGTCGTCGCGAAGGCGATCAGGGGCGACTTCGTCGACGTGGTCGGGGTGCACGCCGTCGGCGGCGTCGCCGGCACGCTCCTGATCGGCGTCTTCGACACCACAGACGGACTCGTGGCCGGCGCGGGCCCGGGACAACTGGGCAAGCAGGCCATCGGTGCCTTCGCCGTCGCCGCCTACTCCCTGGCGATGTCCTGGCTGCTGGCAAGGGCCATCGACGTCACCGTCGGCTTCCGCGTCGCACGCCACCACGAAATCGCCGGCCTCGACCAGGTCGTCCACGCCGAAACCGCATACGCGTACTCCACCGTCGAGGAGAGCCGGCCCGTGCCGCCGACCGGCATCGCCTCCTAACCACCCGAACCCCGGACGGGCGCCCGTCCGGCGCAACCCACGACAGACGTCCGCCACCAGCAACGGAGGATCCAATGAGCCAGACCATCAACGAACCCATGGCCGACGTGCGGGACATGTACCTGCTGCACACCATGTTCCGTCGTGAGTTCGGCCAGCTCCCGCAGCTCGTCAGGGCCGTCGCGCCCGGCGACACCAAGCGTTCGGAGGTCCTCGGCGCCCATATCGCGCTCCTCAGCGGCCTCCTGCACCTCCACCACGAGGGCGAGGACCTGATCCTGTGGCCGCTGCTCCAGGAGCGGGGCGGGGACGAGGCCGGCGCCATCGTGCCGGTCATGGAGGAGCAGCACCACTCCATCGAGGCGGCCAACACCGAACTGGCGCGTCTGCTGCCCGCGTGGCGGAGCTCCGCTCGCGGCGGGCGTGAGTTCGCCGATGCCCTCGAACGGCTGCTGACCGCCCTGCTGGAGCACATGGCCATGGAGGAGGAGCGGATCCTCCCCCTCGCCGAGAAGCACGTCACCGCCGCCGAGTGGAACAAGATGGGTGAGCACGGACTGGCCGAGGCACCGAAGAAGGACCTCCCGGTGATCTTCGGCATGGCCATGTACGAGGGAGACCGCGAGGTGATCAAGGCGATTCTCGCCGAGGCCCCGCTTCCGGCCCGTTTGCTCATGCCCCTCCTGGCGCCGCGCCTCTTCGCCAAGCACGCCAAGCGGATTCACGGCACCGCCACGCCGCCGCGCGTCACGCGCTGACGGTCGGCGCGCAGTCGCACCTGATGGCAGCGGGGCCTTCCGGGCAGCCCGGCCTCCACAGCGGGCCGGGCGGTGGAGGGCCCCGCTGTCGTCCCGCCGTACCTCCACGGGACCGGACCGCTGCGGCCGGAACGACGTGGATCGCACAGTTGACGAGTCAACCGGGAGCAGCACATTGAGGCGGCGATCACGCCCCGTTCGAGCAGGCGGCGGCCCCCGCCGGACGGTCCGCCGACGACACCCGGGGCCGCATTCCCCCGGTCTCCTCCGCAGGCCGCGACTCCGTTCCCAGGAAGGAACACCCATGCCCTCCCCCACCGATGCACCTGAGTCCGATGCCCCAGAGTCCGAAGGCCCGGACATGACCGCCCCGGCCGGCTCCGCGTACGACGTGCGCGGGCTGGAGCCGCTCGACGGCTTTCCCTTCCCGGTCTTCGTGAGCCCCGGCGGTGCCGCCCGCGGGCGCGCCGTCGCGGAGCGCGCGGCCCGCACGGTGGCCTGGCTCGAGAACGCCGTCGCCCTCCCCGCGACTCCGCCGCTGTTCGTCGTCGGCCCCGAGAACTGGGAGCAGGTGGCCGCCTTTCCCGTGTACGGGATGCCGCACGTCGAACTCGACAGGATCGTCGTCGGCCAGCGGCCCGCCCCGTTCTGGACCACTGTCGTCGACACGATCACACCGCACATCGACTCCGCGGGCCTCGACCGCCTGCGCCGGGCGTACGGGAACGAAGTCGACCTCGGCTCCTTCGCCGACCTGCTGGTCTCCCACGAACTGACACACCTGTCACACATGGGATCGACGTCCTGGGGGGACGACGGGGCGGTCTCCTTGTGGATGAGCGAGCTGGCGGCGAACCTGGGTCTGCACGGATACGTCCACGAGGTGGAACCCGACCAGGCGGAACGCCTGGAGACGGCGTTCGAGGTCACCTGGGCCTCCCCCGACGGACACTGGCCCGTACGCGACTTGCCCGACATGCGCGACTCTCTCCGGGGCGACGGCTCGAACTACGTCTGGTTCGAGTTCGGGCTTCAGGTCCTGGCCAAGCGCCTGTGGGAGACGGCTGGTGTCACAGCTCTGCGGCGCATCGCGGGCGCCCTGCGCGGACCCGCCCTCGGCTTCGACCAGGCGGAGAAGCTGCTGGACGACCTGGACCCGTGGGTGGCCCGCGCGGTCCGGGAGTGGCCGGCCTTCACTCCCGGCCGTCGGCCGGTCGGATCGTGACCAGGGCTACGGAGCCGTCCGTGGAACCGGGGCGTTGAGGCAGTGGCGGGTGACGGCCCGGCGGCCCGACGGCCGGGTTCCGCTCCGTCAGCGCCGCTCCGGGCGGCCCCCAACCCCCGCTCGGGGCGCGGTGCGCCGGTCCGATCCCAGGGGGAGCGGGCTCACTCCAGGCGTTCGAGAATACGGTCGGAGATCTGGCCCAGCATCGCGAGTTCCGCCGGCGTCAACGCGTCGACGACCAGTCGGCGAACGGCCGCGACATGGCGGGGCGCGGCCGCGGCGATGGCGTCACGACCGGCCTGCGTGACGAGGACGAAGGACACACGCCGGTCCTCCGCGGACTCCTCCCGGGCCACCAGGCCGCGTTTGGCCATCCGGTCGACATGGTGGGACGTCCGGCTCTTCTCCCACTCCAGTGCCTTCGCCAGTTCCAGCACCGGCTGCCGGCCGTCGGGCATGTCGGTCAGTTGCACGAGCACCCCGTAATCCGCCGCGGACAGCCCCGAATCCGTCAGCAGCTCGCGCGTCAGCCGACCGGTGAGCCTGTCCCGCATCCGGAGAAAACTGCGCCACGCCTGCTGTTCCGTTGCGCTGAGCCACGGCGGTGTCCCTGTCATGAACGCCATTCTAGATAAAAAGTTGATACGTCACCTTGTGTCATAGCGTGGTCACGGTCGGATGCCCGTGCGGGCATCCTCCGCATGATGTGCCGCGCGTGCCGGGTCCCGGAAAGGACTTCCCCCTCGGCGGACGCCGACCCGCGCCCCGGTACGAACGCGGTGAGGACCAGGCCGACGAGTGCCGCCCCGGCCGCCACGACGAACGAGGTGCGGAAGGCCGCTCGTGAGGGAAACGCCGTCGCGCCGACCACGACGGTCGAGTGGGTCAGGACCAGCACGAGGACCGTGCTGGCAGCCGCGCCGCCGACCGAGCGCATCAGGGTGTTGACGCCGTTGGCGGACGCCGTCCCGGTCACCGGGACCGCATGGGTGATCAGCACCGAAGTGGCCGCGACGGCGATGCCCGCACCGGCTCCGACCAGGGTCGCCGCGATGACGAAGTCGGTGACACTGCCCATCCGCAGCGCGACGAGGACATAGCTGGCGGCCATGACCGCCGAGCCCGCCATCATGGCGAGCCGTGCCCCGTACCGCTCGACCAGGCGGGTGGCGACCGGGGTCAGGAGGAGCGCGGCCAGGCCGTTGGGAAGGACGGCGGCACCGGCACGCACCAGGCTCAGCCCGAATCCGTACCCGGTGGCGGTCGGCGCTTGCAGGACCTGCGGAAACACGAAGAGCATGGTGTAGATCGCGAACCCGATCGCCACAGTGGCCAGGTTGGTCGTCAGAACCGGCCGCTGTGCGGCGAGCCGCAGGTCCACGATCGGGAAGCGGGTGCGCAACTGGTGCGCGCCCCAGGCGAGAAGGACCAGCAGGGCCGCGGCGCCGAGTCCGAGAGTACGGGTGCTGCCCCAGCCCCACTCCCCCGCGTTGACGACCGGCAGCAGCAGACCGATCAGCCCCGCGGTCAGTCCGACGGTACCGACGACGTCGAATCGCCCCGTGGACAGCCGCTGCGACTCGGGCACCAGCAGCGCGACGAGGAGGGCGCAGAGCACGCCCAGCCCGGCCGATGCCCAGAACAGCACGTGCCACGCGAAGTGTTCGGCGACCAGACCCGCCAGCGGAATCCCCGCTACGGCGCCCAGGCCGAGGATCGCGCTCAGGAAGGCTATGGCTCCGCCGATCCGGGCCGACGGCAGTTCGTCGCGGAAGACGCCCAGGGCCAGGGGGATCACCCCGATCACGCAACCCTGCAGACCTCGGCCGATCACCATCGGCCACAGCGAATCGGCGAGCGCGGAGACCACCGAACCGGTGGCCACCACCGCGAGTGTCAGCAGAAGCGCGCGCCGCTTGCCGAAGAGATCGCCGATCCGGCCGCTCACCGGGGTGACGACCGCACCGGTGATGAGCGTGATGGTCACCACCCATGAGGCACCCGTGGGCGTGGTGCCCAACAGCCGGGGGAAGTCCGGGATGAGGGGAACGACCAGTGTCTGCAGCAACGACGCCAGCAGACCGGCGGTGGCGAGAACGGCGACCATGGCCGTAGGGGAACCGGGACGTTTCATGGGGATCTCCGCGGGGGCACTTTCTTGGATCATGAGCAGACCTGCGACGCGTCGGCAGTTGCCAGGGCCGACCGGGCGCACTGTGCCTGCCGCGAATGCGGGGGCAGTTGGGGCGGGGAAGGGTTGTTCACGTGGTCGCGCGGTGACGCGGCGAGGGAACGTTGATCACGACGGCGGCGACGAGCGCGCCGGCGAACATGATGGCCGCCGCCCACCAGAAGGCGGTGACGAAACCGTGGACGACGCCGGCGCCGGCCATCGCACGGCGTTGCGCGGCCGTCGTCAGGGTCCCGTCCCCGGCGAGGCGCGAGGAGATCCAGTGGCTGGTCGAGCTGGTGGCGACGGTGTTGAGCAGCGCGGTGCCCAGGGAGCCGCCCACCTGCTGCGCCGTGCTCACGGCGGCGGAGGTGACACCGGCGTCCTGGGGCGCGACACCCGCCGTGGCGGTGGCCATGACGGGCATGAAGACCAGGCCCATGCCGAAGCCCAGGAGCACGGCGCCGGGCAGGACGTGGGTGGCGTACGCGGAGTGGGTGCTCAACGCGGTGAAGGTGAGCATCCCGATCGCGGCGATGGCCAGTCCCGGGGCGATCATCAGTCGCGGTGCGACGCGGGACAGCAGCCGCGCGGAGAGCTGCGTGGAGGTCAGGAGGATCGTCGCGGACATCGGCAGGAACGCGAATCCGCTCTTGAGGGCGGAGTAGCCGAGGACGTTCTGCAGGTAGTAGGTGAGGAAGAAGAACGCCCCGAAGAGACCGACCATTGCCAGGCACAGGGTCAGCACGGGGCCGCCGTGCGCGCGGGAGGCGATGATCCGCAAGGGGAGCAGGGGACTTGCGGCGCGGGCCTGCCACCAGGTGAATGCCGCAAGGAGCGCGACGCCGCCGGCGAGCAGAGCGAGGACCGTGCCGGACCCCCAGCCGTCGGACTCGGCCCGGCTCACCGCGTACACCACGGTGACGAGGCCACCGCTGCCCAGGACGATTCCGGGCCCGTCGAACCCCGCCGCGCGATGACCGGCACGGTGGTCGAGGAAGAACGCCGCGCCCGCCACGCCCACAGCGGCGATGGCCACATTGACGTACAGGCACCAGCGCCAGTCGAGGTACTGGGTCAGGATGCCGCCGAGGAGCAGGCCGATCCCGCCGCCGGCCGCGGCCAGGGCCCCGAAGACGCCGAACGCCTTGGCGCGTTCCTTGCCGTCCGTGAAGGTCGTGGCGAGCAGGGAGAGCGCGGACGGAGCAAGAAGGGCGGCGAAGCACCCCTGCCCCGCACGGGCCGCGAACAGCATCGCGGGCCCGGTGGCGGCACCGCCGACCGCGGAGGCCGCGCCGAACCCGACCAGACCGACGACGAAGGCCCTCTTGCGGCCGACCCGGTCGGCGACGCGGCCGCCGACGAGGAGCAGCCCGCCGAACGCCAGGGTGTAGGCGGTCACCACCCACTGCCGGCTGCCGTCGGTCAGCCCGAGGTCGCGCTGGGCCGAGGGCAACGCGATGCTCATGATGGTGGCATCGAGCACCACCATGAGCTGCGCCAGCGCGATCACCGACAGGGCCCACCATCGCCGGTTGTCCTGCCGGGGCTGCGCAGCGTGTCGGCCAGGAACCGTTGCTGTCGAACTGCTCATCGGAACTCCGAATCTCCCTCATCGATGTCTGTGTGCGACGCGCACGCGAAGCAGCCCGGGCCGAACAGTCGCCGCGGGCACGTGGTGTGCTCTCGAAGCCGAGCTCCCCCCAGTGCGACGACACCTCGGCCATGGGAGGAGCCACCGAACCCGCGGGCGTTGATCGGCGGGATCCGGCGCGGCGGTTGCGGGACTCCCTGCCGCACGAACACTCTCACTGGATGACACATCAACTGTTTGCCCGGCGAGAGCCTAGCATGGAATGTTGAATCCGAAACTACTTCTCCTGAGCTACCGTGCCGCGAGCACCCCTATACCGCTGCAATCCCGGAACCCCCTGGCGGCGATGCCGTCCACGGAAAGGTTGACCAATCAACCTCATGGGAGTAATTTAGGGGACACGTCAATCAACCTTGAGGAGTGCGTTGCCACAAGCTCAGGGCGGATGGACGACGCTCCCTCAAAGGCTGTGCGGTCTTGGAGCGACCCGTGATTCAACCGCTCTGCCGCAAGGAACAGACATGCGCCTTGGTTTGACCATCCCGACGTTCGGTCCGCACTCCACAGCCGACGTGATCGCCCACGTGAGCCGCACGGCCGAGGAGATGGGGTACGACTCACTGTGGACCGGCGACCGCGTCCTGAGCCCCGAGCAGCCGAAGGACCCCTATCCGGGCAACAACGGCGTGATGCCGCGGGTCTTCGAGAACTGCATGGACCCGGCAGCGGCCCTGTCCTTCGCCGCAGCGAACACCAGCCGCGTGCGGTTGGGCACGAGCACGCTCAACGCGCTCTGGCAGCCACCGATCATGCTGGCACGCCAGTTGACGACCCTGGACGTGCTCAGCGGCGGGCGCCTCGACGCCGGGCTCGGCCTCGGCTGGATGCGCGAGGAGTACGAGGCCCTCGGTCTCCCCTGGGCGCGCCGCGGCGAACGACTGGAGGAGACGCTGAACGTGCTGCGCGGCTACTGGACCGCCGAGCGACTCTTCACCCACGAAGGCAGGTACTTCACGATCCCCGAGACGGTTGTCGGCCTGAAGCCCGTGCAACGTCCGGGACCGCCGGTGCTGCTGGGAGCCTTCAACCCGGCCGGCCTGAGCCGGATCGCGCGCGCCGCCGACGGATGGCTCTCGGGCGGTATGCCGCTGCCCTTCTACCACTCACTTTGGACGCCCGTACTCAAGGAGGCCGAGGCCATCGGCCGCGACCCCTCCGAGCTGAAGGTTGTGATGCGCGTCAACGCCCACATCACCGAGGCGGACGCCGCTCCGGAAGAGGTGCCCCAGCGCGGCTCGTTCGGACAGTACGTGGCCTACGCCCTCAGCGCCGCAGAGGCTGGCGTCCATGAGCTCTTCATGGATCTGGACCAGTGGCCGCTCTCCTCGGTCGAAGAGCGCATCGACATCGCCGGACGCTTCATCGAGGGCGTGCGCGCCGGCTGAGCACCAATCCGGGCGGTGACGCCGCGCCGCCGAAGGAACAGAGCCGGCGACCACCGCCGGCCCGCGGCCGCCTGACGCCGCCCACCGGCAAAGGGACTTCGCTGTCTTGCCGCTGTCGCCGCGCATTCCGAGTACTCCCTTGACCCGTGGAGCACGACTCCCCATGACGCTCATCGCCCTGCCGGACGGCCGGCAGCTCGACATCGCCGTTTCCGGTCCCCCCGGCGGTGTTCCCCTGATCTACCACCACGGCACACCCGGTGCCGTGCCCCAGAGCCGCGTCATGCAGCGGGACGCCTGGGACAGGGGACTGCGCCTCGTGACCTTCTCCCGGCCCGGCTACGGCAATTCCACGCGCAAGCCCGGTCGCGCGGTCCTCGACGTCGCCGCCGACGTCGAGGCGCTGCTCGACCACCTCGAGGCGGACCGCTGCCTGACCCTGGGCCACTCCGGTGGCGGTCCGCACGCACTGGCCACGGCTGCCGCGCTTCCCGGCCGGGTGGCCGGCGTGGCGACGTCGTGCAGCCTCGCGCCGTACGACGCGCCCGGGTTCGACTTCCTGTCGGACATGGGAGAGCAGAACATCAAGGAGTTCGGGCTCGCGCTGCGAGGGGAGGCCGCGGTGCGTCCCGCGCTGGAGGCGGACGCCGTCGGCATGCGACGGCCCGACGCGGTCGACGCGGTCCGCGCGTTGCTGGCGTCCTTGCTGTCCGACCGGGAACGCGCGGCCATGTCCGTGGACGCCGGGGCAGGACCGGCGGAGGAGATGGCGGAGCGCTGGGCTCACGGCCTGCGCGACGGGGTCGACGGATGGGTCGACGACGACCTCGCCTTCGTCCGGCCGTGGGGATTCGACCCGGTCGCCGTCCAGATGCCCTGCTTCATCTGGCACGGTGCCGCCGACCGCACGGTCCCTCCGGCTCACGGACGCCGCCTCGCCGACCAGCTGCCGGACGCCGTGCTGCGCATGCTCCCGGGCAAGGGCCACCTCATGGTGCAGCTCGACGGAATCGCGATGATGGCCGACGAACTCCTGAAGACGCTCTGACCGACGAGATCGCCGCCTCGGGAGGCCATGATCACGGTCCCGGCGCCGGCAGGGCGACGCGGGCCCGAACCCGCACACGTGATCATGCAGGGGTCCCCGCCAGCAGCACCGCTCCGAGCGCGACCAGCATGGCGCCACTCACGGACTGCACCACGCGAGCGACGATCGGCCTCCGCAGCCATGCGCCAAGCCTGTCGACCAGCAACGCCACGGCGGGGAACCACACCAGGGCCAGGGCCACGACGATCAGACTCAGCACCAGCGTCAGCGGCATCGCCGGTTGCCCGGGCGGCACGAACTGCGGGAGCAGGCTGAGGAAGAACACGGGCGCTTTCGGATTGAGCGCGTTGGTCAGGAAGCCCTGCCGCAGCCCGGGCAGGGCCCCGCGAGCGGTGCGGGGTTCGTGAAGGGGCACCGCGTCCTCCACCGCGGACCGGCGCTGGCGCGCCGCCGCGAGGAGGACCCGCGCGCCCAGGTACACCAGGTAACCGCCGCCCAGTACCTGCACCAACCGGAAAAGCGCGGGGACCGCCACCAGGACCGCGGCGAGGCCCGCTACGGCGAGCATGGTGTGCACCAGCAGTCCACAGGCGATCCCGATACCCGTGGCGATCCCGGTACGGCGGGAGACCAGGGCGTTGCGCACGACCACGGTGAAATCCGCGCCGGGCATGACGACCATGCCGGCCGCCACCCCGGTGAAGGTGAGGAGTTGTGGGTTCATGCATGTCATCGTGAGGCCTTGTGGCCTTTAGGGTGTATTTGGAATCTTGACGCCCGGCCCAAAGGAACGCTTAATGTTCGACTCGACGCGTCTCGCCGCGCTGGTGGCCGTGGCCGAGGCCGGGTCCATCACACGCGCCGCCGCCCGTCTCGGCTACACCGCCCCGGCGCTCTCCCAGCAGCTGGCGAAACTGGAACGGGAGGCCGGAGCGGAACTGCTGGTGCGCACGCACCGCGGCGCACGCCTGACGGCAGCCGGTGAAGTGCTGGTCAGCCACGCCCGTCGGGCCCTGGACGAGATGGAACGCGCACGCCTGGAACTGTCGCAGCTCACGGGACCGGCCGGCGGGCGGCTGCGGATCGGCACGTTCACGACCGCGGGCATCCACCTGCTGCCACCCGTGCTCACCGCCCTTCGCCGGGAGCATCCGCAGGTGGACGTCGTCGTCGCGGAGTACGAGCCCCCGGCCGGCGTCGCCGCCGTGGCCGCCGGAGAGGCCGATCTCGCGCTGACCCACGTCTACGAAGGAGGACCGGACCCGGCTCCGCCCACCGGGGTGGCGGTGGAACCTCTACTGGTGGAGGACCTCGTTCTGATCACGGCCCCCGGCCATGTGCTGGCGGCCGCCCCCAATCCGCTGGAATGGGCGGAACTCGAGGGCCAGCCCCTGGTGAGCAGCACCCCGGACCATCCGAACCGGCGCGCGATCGAGGCGACACTGCGGGCCGCGGGCGTACGGCCGGTGGTGGTGTGCGAGACACCCGCCTACGTCACGGTGTGCGCCCTGGTGAGCGCCGGTCTCGGGGTGGGACTGGTGCCGCGGATGATGGCCGCGTCGTCGGCGGTGCCGCTCGGCGTACGCACGCTCGCGCCGCCCGGACTGCATCGGACCATCGCCCTCGCGTCCCGCAGTGACGACATGTCACCTGCGTTGCGTACCCTGCGAGCCCTGATCCTGGGGACCTACCACAGGCCGCGAGCGGGGTGACCGAACCGGCGCAGGCATCCCCACGGCGTCACGCCCTGGTGGACGGGACGGCCGCGCACAGCGCGGAGGGTGCGCACGCCCTCGTCCCGTGCGCTACGAACTCAAGGCCCAATCCACGCAACGATGAATCATCACCGCCGTCACGCCCGACCAGGGCACTTCGGCAAGATCCTGTTACGAGCTCTTAGCGGTCAGTCCAGGGCGCGTGTCCACAGGCCACGGTGACGACGACTCAGCCCGGCAGTGAGACAGGTGCCAGGGTGAGTGAGCGCTGCGGGTTTCCGGCGGGGTGGTCGTTGATCCAGGCCAGGCCGCTGGGGTCGAGGCGTTGGCGGGCGCGGGTGACGGCGACGTAGGCGAGGCGGGCGTCAGCGTCGTCGATCGGCCCGGGCACAGGGTTGCCGTGCTCGTCGCGTTTGCCGCTGTCCTTGGGCGGGTGGAAGTCTTCGGCGATCTTCACCTGGGGCCATTCGCGGCCCTTGGCCTTGTGCACGGTGGACACCGTGACCTGCGCGTTCTTTTCGTCGACGAGGCGGTTGACCGCGGCCAGGATGGCATCCGCGCCGTGCTGGTCGACGAGGTCGACCAGTGGCTGCAGGTCACCGCCGGCGGGGTCGTGCTCCGCGTAGTCCTGCAGTTCGCCCCAGGAGGTGAACAGCACCAGTTCCGGGTGGGTGGTGCGGCGTCCGTCCTGCAGGTCGCGGGCCGCGTAGGCCAGGGTGCGCAGGCTGTCGCCTCCCCCGGCCAGGGCGACCCGGCGGCTGAGGCCGAGGAGGCGAAGGACTTCGGCCATGGCTCCGATGTTGCTCCGGCACAGCACCGCGTCCGGCCTGGTGACTGCGTCGATCTCGGTGGGGATCGTCTCGGTGCCCTCCAGGCGGATCGGGGCACCGGCGATCGCCAGCCACCGGTTGGCCTCCAAAGCCAGCAGCGGGCCGAAGCGGAACGACCGGGTCAGCGACAGGGCGGTGCCGTCGAAGCCGGTCATGACGTCCTTCGCGCCGCGCCAGCCGTAGATGGCCTGCGCGGAATCCCCGACCATGACCAGCTGCGCGTGGCCACGCTGGTTGAGCAGCACCTGCTCCAGGACCGGATTGGTGTCCTGGGCCTCGTCCAGGAGCACGAAGTCGGCCTTGAGTTTCGGGTCGGACAGCGCCCACATCTTCAGGTAGTGGTCGTGCTCGAAACGCACCGCCCCGGCGTCGGGGTGCTGCAGGTCCGCCCACGCCGCGCGGGCGTAGGGCAGGACCCGACGGGCGAACTCGGCATGCAGGTCCTCGGTGTCGATACCGCGCAGCCGCGCCACATGCTGGTAGCCGATTGTCCGGTCGGCGGAATGACAGAACCGGGTCACGGTGCGCTGGACCGTCGACGTCAGGGCCGACGGCAGGACGACGCGGTTCCCGACCTTGATCGGTTTGGTGATCCCGAGCGCCTGGGCGGTCTGGCGGCCAGGCACCCGCGGGCCGTTCAAGCGGGCCCGGTACCGGTGGCCGATGGCGGCGTAGGCCAGGGAGTGCGCGGTCCTGCACAGCACCGTCGCCGGGAAGCGCATCGCAGCGTCCTGCGCGATAGACCGGTTGAACGCGACATACACGCCACGCTGCGGCGTGCCAGCAGCGAGCTGGGTCAGCGTGGTGGTCTTGCCGGTGCCGGCACCGGCCTGGATCACCAGATGATCCCCGGTGGCGAAAGCGTCGGCCGCCATGGCTTGTTCGTCGGTGGGCTGCAGCATCAAAAAGTACTCCGTAGAGCTGAGCAGGGCGCGAGTTCGCCCATGGATGGGTCAGGTGTCGTCTTCGTCGAGGAGGAAGCCGCGCATCGGCACCGGCGGCAAGTCCTCGGAGGAGGCAGTGGCCAAGTGGCGGCGCAGCGCTGCCAGGTCCCGGACGATCGCGGCGTAATGCGCCACCACGGGCTCTGCCGGTACTGCGGCACGCGCAAGGCCGTCGACCATCAGGGCCTTTGCTGCCTCCCGGGAGGGCACAGTGCTGGCCTGCTGCCGACGGGCGACTTCGGCCGCGACGGCTGCCGGCGTACAGGGTTCCTTGCGGTAGAAGACGGCGGTCGCGGCGAGGAAGACTTCCCGGTGCGCAGGGCTGCTGTAGTCCGTGGCATGCAGAGCCACCAACAGATACGGGGCGAGCCCAGGCTGTCGAAGCAAAGCAGCCAGGGTGACCTGCTCAGCGCGCTCGTCGGAGAGAAGAAGCGCGGGTGGAGGTGGGTCGGGGTCGGGCGTGCCCACCAGGGTCTTGCTCACACAAGCCTTCGCGACGATTCGGCGACGACTGTCGGACCGTCAACAAGAGCCACACTCTGGGGAACGCGGTGAGGGCGAAGGCGTAGACCGGTCGCGGATGAAGGGGAAGTGCGATCCGGGTCCGGGCCGACCGCCGGTCCGTGCGTCGCCTGCAGCTCTACCGACGCTGGCGGGGGTGGGAAAGCGCGGCTGGAGCCGACGCATCCGGGGCCCCCTGCGCGGCCGCTGTTGGCGAACGGGAAATTGGTCGAGTGCATGACCGCAGACAATGACGGCCGACACGGCGCTTCAGCGGTATCGGGGCCGGTCCCGTCATCCGGTCGGCCCCATGCGACGTACTGGCGTTCCCGTTTTCGAGCGATTGTGCGCAGCGGGTTGCCGGTTCGGGTGATGCTCCCCCGGCCGTCCGAGGCCAGAGGTCAGCAGCTCGGCGCAGGTCAGGAAGCCGGTGATGCGGGGGGCTGGTGGCCGGCGCAGAGGGTGCCGAAGAGCTGGTCAAGCGGGGCGCCGAGGGCGTGGGCGAGGGCGTGCCAGGTGGCCAGGGTGCCGATGGTGCGGCCTTGTTCGATCTCGATGAGCGTGCGGCGTGACAGGCCGGTTCGGGCGGCGAGCTCGTCGTAGGTCCAGCCGCGCTCGGCCCGCAGTCGTGACAGCTCCTGGCGGAGCGCGTCGAGGTTCGGGTCGGGCGGCGGAGTGATCGTCACCGCTCTATCGCACGGTGCAGAACCCTGCCCTGTCAGTGCAGACCTCTGCCCTATTTGCCCTGGCCGGGCTCCGAGCGGCAGGGCAGAGGTCTGCACTACCGTGTCCGGACACCAGCGCTCCCCACCTCGGACGCCGGCCGAACCACTCGTCATACAGCAAGGAGGACAGTTCTCCATGGGGCACGGCGCACTCCCCCACCCGGTGAACCGCACCTGGACACTCCAGGTCCGACCCGGCCCCAACGGGATCATCCTGAATTGCCCCCAGTGCGGCCGCTTCCCCGCCAACCCCGGGTTCGAACCCGCACAGGCAGTCGTTGTGAACCACCTGGCCCAGCACGCCCGTTCCGAACCACTCCCTGGTCACTTGCGAACCTGCCGCTGTGGCGAGCACGGCTGCCACTGGCACCCTCGCCACCGCGGCTGCGACGGACCGATCACCCTGCTACTCGCGCGGAGCGCATGCGGCCGCATCTGGCGCCTGACGGATGCCTGCCGGGCCTGCGCCTCTGTCACCGAACACACCGCCACGGTTCCCGAGCCCCGTGACGTCGCCAGGGTCACCGAAGAGGTGACCAGCGGCCCGGTGGAGCTCTTCCCTAGCAAAGCCGAGGATCTCATGGAGGAAGGGCTCCACTGGCAAGACGGAGCAATGCATGGCTGAATCAGCCCAGCCATAAAACCCCTCCTTACATGCGGAAAGGCCGTAGGGAGATCAAGAGAAATCCCAAAATGCCGCAAGCGCGGGGAGTTGCTGGCCTCCCCGCGCTCGCTTGCCCGCCCCACCGCGACGACCTGATGACGACGCCTACCGCCCCGGACGCCCCCAATGTGCGGGGAACCACATAGGATTCCCCGCACATTCCTCAACCCAGATCCGCAGGTCGAGTTCTCCCCGGCCAACAGCTCCCGGTTCACTCACCGCGATAGGCGAAATACACCTAACGGAGACTTCTCAGTTTCCGGATGGCAAACTTGACCAGCAGCGCTTGGACCAGGGCGCAGCATATCCAGATCACCGCCATCAGTGGCGATACGTCATAGCCACCTCCGGAACTTACTCCATTGTCGGTCGAGGTTTGAAACGTTGACCCCAGTTCCAAAGCAACGACAACTACGACCGACAGTGGAGCCGTGAGGAGCGTTGCGGCCGTGGTTACGAGGCCATCGCCCGGAGTCCACAGGGCATCAGCAACCGACAGGACGGCTACAGTCGCAATATATGCGTACGAAACTACTCGCCCGACCACTGCACTTCCTTAGCTCTTCCGAGGCCGTCAGGGAAATCGCAACCATCAACCTTTAATAGTAGTGGTTGATCTGATTGTTCAGCGTTTGCAGTTTCCGTACGAATTTCACCCAGGTCTCAGTGGCAACCTTTTCATAGTTGGCACCGCCGACGATGAAGTCCATGATCGAGAACCTTGAATGCCCGTGAACCGTCAACGTCATGTCCCCGTTTTTCTTCTTCTTGAAGTCGAAGCTGATGTATCCGGGGTAATCCGGGTGCCCCTTCAGAGTGTCGAACTTCCAGTAATGGGAATTCATTGAAGCAACGCGAACCGGAAACGGTGCGGGGCCGACATGAAGATTAATTCTAGTGCCGACTCCCGGCAGCTTATTCGGGTGTCCAGCTATCGGGAAAACCGCACCGAAGTTCGCTTTGACGAATCCGAAGAATCTACTTGCCGATACCTTTGACCAGCCGATCCGGTAGGTTATTTCGTAATCGAACAAGCCGGTCGGGTCGCTACAGTTAACCGGGTCACCGGAGCAGTAGGAGTACGCGTTCGCTCCGCCGTCGGCCTCGGAATCACGGGTCAGGAAACGGCCGACGGTCGGATCGTAGAGCCGAACACCCATCGAAATGAGGCCCCCGGCCGCGTCGGATGCCCGTTGCGTTGCTCCGAGCCAGGCGTACCGGGCGTTGGCACTGTCTGAGGAAAGGTTGCCGTACTCGTCGTACGCCAGCGCCGAAGGTGTGCCGGCGCTGTCCAAGGGGAGTTGCACGGTCACGTCGCCGTGAATGTCCGTGAGTTGAAGGATCGTGTTCCCGGTCGCGCCGGTGGTGGCCTCGAGCCCGGCGCTCAACCCATGTACGTTGCGCGTGATGGTGCCGTTCGAATCTTCTTCGACCCAGACTGGGCTGTCACCGTCGCCACCGTAATGGTTCTTCTTTGCTCCGACTTGCGTCCAGGCTCCATCGCCGCCCTGCAGTTCTGTGGTCCATGCGGCGAGGCGTCCGACGGCGTCGAGGGTCCACGTGCTACGGCTTCCGCCTGTGATCCGCTGGCGCACCATGTCATCGGCGTAGTAATTGATCGTGGCGCCGCTTGCCTGAGTGACGGTGCGTCCGAAAGCATCATAGACAGTGCCGCTGGCAGTCAGGCGGTCTGCGCTGTCGTATGTGTACGACAGCACCGTCGCTCCATTGCTGGTGCAGTCGTCCCCTGCGGCACTGGTCGACGTGGTCAGCGCCTTGCGGTTGCTGTTGTCGTCAAATGAATACTCTCTTCGAGAGCAGGATCCGTCGGGATTGACCTCATCTGCCCTAGCCAAACGGCCAACAGAGTCGTAGATGTAACTGCGGCTGTGTGATTGGCCGTTGGTGTTGACCTCGCGAGCGACCTGATTCTGAGCTGATCGGTTGATTGTGTCTGTGGCAACGATCGCATGGTCGCTGTCTCGGGAGTAGATCCGCGAGACAGGTGCGCTTGTCTCGTCTCGCGTGACGCTGAGTGTGTACCCCCCAGGCAGCGATTCGGTTGCGAGTTCGCCGTCGGCGTCGTAGGTGGCCTCGAAGGTTCCTGCGACTGAATCGGTTCGCGATGTGGGAAGACCTCGCGGGTCTGCGGACGTGTCGTAGGTGAATGTCGTTGTGGAGGGTGCCGAGTCCGTACTTTTCACGGGCCGGCCGAGCCCATCGTAGGCGACAGCAGTGGTGTTACCCGAGCCGTCAGCGTAGGAGATCTCCCTGCCCAGGACGTCGTACGTGTGCGTAACCGTTCGCCCGTTTGACGTCACGCTGGCCACTTCGCCGCTGTTCGTGTCGTATGCGGTGGTGGCGTCGGGAACGGCTGTGCCGAGGCCGCCTGAGACAGAGGTTCTGATGCCACGGCCAGCGGAGTCGTACTGGGTGGTAGTGGTGCGGGTCGTGGTACCCACTGCTTCGGTGATCTTGGCCACGTTGCCCCACCGGTCGTATTCGGTGGTCGAGGTGGGCAGTTGGGCGGGGTTGCTGCCGCCACCAGTGATGGCTCCGGCGGAACCAGTGGTGCACACAAGGTCGGCCCATTCGGGACGGCCCTGGCAGGGACCCGTGCCGGTCGCGGAGTAGTAGGTGATGACCGAGGTGCCGGCGTCCGTGCCATCGGATTTCGGCAGCGTCGACTTGGTCACCCGACCTTGGGCGTCGTAAGACGTGTTCGTGGTGAGTGTGAGCGCGAAAGAGGTACTTGTACTGGTGGGCAGGCCCTTGACCCAGTCGTATTCCGTTTTGGTGCCGCGGACTTCTCCGTCGGGGTGCAGTTCGTCAACAAAGGCGCCGACCTGGGACGTGGTGGCTTGGTTGGCCACTGTGGCGGTGCCGTCGGTAGGTCGGCCTTCGTCGTAGGTGTTCACCGTGTGTGTTCTGGCCGGAACGTACGTCCCTGCCGGCAGGTCGGTTCCTCCCGGCTCGGCCTGAAGTGCCGAGGTGAGGATGACCTCATGGAGCGGTCCATATTCGTCGGTCTCGCGCAGACCGTCGGGGGAATACTCGGAGCGAGTAGTCAGAAGCTCAGCACGCTCGGATGTTGTTTTGCCAGCGATGCGGAGCAGGGACAGTTCGTCGTAGGCGCGGCCGGTGGTCGCCGAGGTCAGGGCCAGCTCCCGGTTGGCCGCGGTCAGCTCGCGGATGGTGTTGCCGAACTGGTCGTACTCTGTGGTGGTGATGTGCCCGCCTGGGGTGGCGGTGTTGACCTCGCGGCCGGAGGCGTCGGTGTAGGTGACCGTTGCCTGCTTGTAGTTCTCCTTGACCAGGTCCGCCCCGGTGTGGGAGGTCGGAACGTAGTCGTCCGAGGATATGGCGGCCGGAAAGATCGCTGTGGCGTCGGTCGGAACATCGGTCTGGCCCCAGGCACTCACGTCTGCGCTGCCCATCGCATTGGGGGCCTTGGCATCTGTGAGCGGCACGTTGTAGACGACGCTGCTAGTCGCGGTGGTGCCGTCCAGAGTGCTCTTGCTGCCTTGAACCAGGTTCGGCCGTGACGCGGACCAGAGCCTGCCGCTGTCAGGGTCAGTGTCGGAGCCGCCCTTGTAGGTCACTGTCCAGGGGAGCTCGCCGGGCGGGGTGAGGGTAGTGATGCGGCCCGCGCTGTCGTAGGCGTAAGTCGTCTTCAGCAGATTGGGGCTGGTCCGCGGATCCCACGCCTCTCGCAGTCGGCCGGAGTCGTCGTAGGCGTACTGAGCGATCACACTTGCTGTGGTGGTGCTGCTGCCGGGTGTGACGGCCCAGAGCTTGATTTGCGACAAGCGGCCGTTGTAGTCACCGAACGCGCTGGTGGTGGCGGAGGTCGTCGTAGCGTAGACGAACTGCAGAACGCGGCAGCCGGTGTTGGTGGCGGTGTTTGCGAAGGAATCGCTGTGCCCGGTTGTGGCGGCGTCGATCGCGCCCTGGCACTTATCGGCGCTGACCGCTGTGGTAGGGGCAATCAGGTACTTGGGACGGGACAGCGTCACGCCGCCCCCGGCGGGGACTCCCTCGGGGACCACCGTGGTGTCGGAGTTGGCGGTCGGCAGCTTCGTGGTGGAAACCAGCCAGGTGTACGTCCCACTGACCCGAGCGAAGATGGTAGTGGCGCCTTGGTCGTCCTTCAGGGTGAAGTCCGTGACATCGGCGAGAGCGTTGGTGGCATGACCGTCCTTGTCCTTGCTGGTCAAGGTGAGGTCGTCGGAGCCGGGCTCGGGCTTCCAGCCGCCGGACGTCGTGGCGGTGAAGCCGGTTAGCATGCCCTCGACGTCGGTCAGCCCCACCGAGGTGTCGGTCACCTTGTGGACGTTGGCCCAGTCGGAGTCGGTGAGCTCAGCAGCGGTGCCCGCAGTCCATTGCGGGCCGTAGATCGGGACCTGACCTGCAGTATCAGTTCCGGCTGTCGGGCGCCGAGAGGAGGCAGTGCGCGACACGGTCTGTCCGAATACTGTGACGTCGGTTGCCGAGACGGTGAAGTCGCCGGTGAGGGTGTTCACCGAGCCCGGGCCGACTTGCTCTGTTGGGGCTGTGCCGGAGTTGCGATCCACGGTGATCGTGTTCGCCGGGGATGCCCCGGGGGTGGTGCCATCAGTGAAGTACGCGCGCACGTCGACGGGGCCGTCGGCAAGGCTGTCGGCAACATTCCAGGTCAGCGCGGGCGGAACAGCCAAACCACCGGACACGGTCAGCGCGACCGGCCAGGCCGTGAGCTTGGCACCCGTGGAGTTCACAGTGACGGTGTTGGCGGGAATGCCGTGCCAGGAGTCGGTCACGCCGACCCGGTACTGGTAGGTCACCCCGGTATAGCTGCTCTGGCCCTGGGCCATCAGCGCCACCCGGCGCGCTGGACGCTCGCCCTCGCCGGGCGAGGTCAGTGCCGCGCCCGAGCCGGCGTAAAAGACATACCAGGCGCCTGAGGCGAGGTTCCCGGCCGCGTCCACGGTCTTGACGCTGATCTGGTGCCGGCCTGCGGGGAAGGTCAAGGTCTTGGTGAACGCTGCCCCTGTGGTGGCGGTGGACGTCCACGTCCCGCTGTCCAGGGTCCAGGTCACCGCCGCCACATCACTGCTGGGTGGGGTGACGGTGAACTTTCCGTTGAAGTTGCCGTCCGCGTCCTGCGTACCGGACCAGGTGTTCGACGGGAAGTCGTTCGAGGACACGGCGGTGTTCGCGGGTGCGGTGGTGTCCACCTTCAGGTTCTGCGCCGCAGACCAGGCGGAGTACTGGCTGCCGTCGTAGGCCCGGACCTTCCAGGTGTACGAGCCGTCGGCGAGCGAGGTGGTGTCCGCCCAGGTGCCCGCCAGTCCGGAGTTAGCGAACGCGCTGGAACCGGAGGCCACCACGGTGCTTCCCGAGAGCACCTGGAAGTCCTGGCGCACGGTGTCGCTGTCCGCGTCCGTGGACGTCGCGGAGAACGTCGGGGTGTGCGAAGCGGTGTATCCGGCCGTGGCTCCCTGCGAGACTGCGAGGGCGCTGGGTGTAGTCGGCGCGTGGTCGTAGGTGATGGAGAACGTCGGGTTGGGCGCGAAGCGGACGAAGTCGTTGGAGTCCGTCTCGGTGGCGTTGAACAGGCCCAGCGTCCAGGGGCTGTGGCTGATCCCGGCCAGGTACTGCATCCCGGAGGTGACGTCGAACTTCACGCTCTGGTTCGGGCTCTGGCTGGTGGTGGTGAACGTCGCCGACGCGTTCGGGCTGGGATAGTTCGGGTTCGTCCCGCCGGTCTGCTTGTCGGGCTGGTTGTTCCACGTGGTCGCGGTGCCGATCCCGCTTGTGGAGAAGGCGTTGACCGTCGTGGAGTTGGACACCGAGGACGCGGCGTAGGTGACCTTGGTGTTCAGGGTCGCGGAAAGGATCTTCGTCCCGAAGATCGTCGAGGGCACGCTCAGGGTGTAATAGGTGCGCTCGATCCCGGTCGGGGAGGAGAAACCCTGGTAGCCGAGTGCCAGCCCGTTGCTCGGGGCGGAGTCCCAGTTCGATGTCGTCGGGTAGGCCTGCTGGACCTCATCGAAGTGCAGCGTCGAACCCGACGCAGGATGCGGCACATACGCCGGATCCACATACACCGGGAAGACGGTGTTCTTCGCCGTCAGCAGCGCACGGTCCACCGTCAGGTGCAGCTTGTGGCTTTCCAGCCGGGCCTTCACCGGGGCCTGGTGCGCGTGGCTGCCGGGGCCCCGGGGGCCGGAACGCGTTCCCGCGGCCTGCTTCTTGGCCTGGGTGTCGGCGGTACCCGCCTCCTTGAAGGTGGTCGCGGTAGGGCCGGCCTTCGGCGCGATGGCTTCGGCGGTCGTGGCGGAGTCCCACATCACTGGGGCCGGTGAGGTCACCAGAGCGTGGCCGCCGGTGTCCTTGACCGTGAGGTTCCCGCCCGTGTCGGTCGTCACGGTCGTCTCGGTGGCGGTGGCGACGGTCTGCACCAAGTCCGCGAGTGCCGGGTCGGCGGCCGCTTCAGCAGTCTTGACGACCAGCGTCTCCTCCGCTCCGCCCGCGACAGTGGCGGTGACCTGAAGGTCCACGCCGTCCAGGACGTCCCGGTAGGTGGCCGTGGTACCCGACAGCATGGGCTTCGGCAGGGCCGACGGCCACGTCAGCAACGTCTTCTTCCCGTCGACCGTCATCGACACCAGCGCTCCGCTACCGCCGCCCGACAGCACCAGCGGCGACTCCGACGCTGCCGGCACCACCGTCCCGCCCGGACCCGCCTGCAGAGTCGCGTCCAGGTCGACCCAGGCACCGCCGCGCTTGACCCACCGCGGTTCGGCGAACGCCGACAACGTCAGCAGACCGTCCGGACCCACGAACGTCTGCGACGCATCCGTACGGGCGCCCAGGACCTCGATCTGCCGATTCTGCAACCGCGCCATCAACCGCGCCGACGCCTCATCCTGCGCCTGCGCGGGACCGAACACCGCAGCCTCGGGAGCCGCCGCAGATGCCTTCGCCGCGGTCACAGCGACCGCCAGACCAGGCTCCCCCACCACCGTGGCGGAACCGACAGCCAAGGCCATCACCATCACACCTGAAACCCGTCGCAACCAGCGCGACGAAGCCATCCCGGAACGGGCAGCCGGCACACGATGCCGGACACCCCCCCACCTGCGACCCACGAAGAACCCCTTGAATGGCCGAAAAGTTCACAACCGAACCGGGGAATCTTCACATGCCCAATACATCACTCGAGCCAAAAATATCGCACACCCACCTCCAGCCCACCAGCGCGATAACAACCCATCAGTACTGATGGCCATTCCACGGATAAGGCACTCCGCAACTCGCCCATCGTGGAAGCCGTTTGACTGATTGCACAGATCCGGATCGAAGTGACCGATTGATGTCCGATATAAGGATCTTGAGAAGATTGTGATCGAGGACACATCGCAGAAGGGAACTTCTGCGCGCCCCACACAACCACCAACCACCCCTAAATGGGGCACAAGGCATCACTTTGTACCGTGTCCGACTCTGGCAAATTCTGTTCGGTTGGTACCGAAACGGCTCGGTCGTCAGAGGTAGTACGGGACGCGGTTCTGCGTGCGTGCCGGGCTGATCTCCTGGATGATCCCGGGTTGCGCAGCCAGCTTTCGTCGGTGCAGCACCCGTCCAGATCAGAGCACCGGAATCGGCTCAAGCCGTCACCGGGCTGTTTCTCTGCCGATGACGCCCTCGAATCAACTACCGAGCCTTTACAGATGGCTTCAGCATCAGTGACGCAAAGGCCCGGAAGGGCGGCGAGAGGCTGCTGCCCCAAGACACTGCTCGCTCCCGTTGGCGGCTCCCTCACTGCGCTGCGGGGGGGGGCAACAAGTCTTCCTTGGGAGGATCGATAGGGGTGTTCGCGCACGGCGGCAACGGCAGATTGACTCCCCGGTAGCAACGCCCGATACCCGAGGAGCGGCTGTCGCGTCCAACAACAACGCCACTCAGGACCGGTACGCGACGCGTCTCGCAGAAGACCTGGACAACAACGCCAACCAGCAGGCGACGGCCCGCGTCAGTTGGCGGACCTCCAAAGCCAGCTCGCACCGCTCGAACAAGAACGGCATGGCTGACGCCACTTCAAGGAACCGCGACCGGCGCACCAAGCGCGGCTACGCCCGAACAACCGGCAAGTGAAGCGCCTTCGCCGACATAGCCGACGAGCCGACGAGCCGGCGGTATCTGCAGGGAGCATCGTCGGCGTCCTCCTTCGTAACTGCGGGCCGGCGCCTGCGATCCCGCTGCCCGGCTATCGGCGGCTGACGGACTGGCGGGGGATCCAGCGCATGTCCAGGGCTTCAAGTGCGTCTAGCTGCGCTTGGGTCAGGTGCTCCGGGTGGCGGCGTTTGCCGGAGATCCACTCCCCCAGTCGGAAGACGGAGCCACGGTTCGTGGCGACGTAGTTGAGGGGGACGTTGAGGTGCTGATAGCTGCGCCAGTAGGCGCGGGCGACGCGCAGGCCGCGGATAAAGGCGTATTCGGCGGCGCCGCGGGGCCGGCGCAGCAGCACGGCCAGAGGGTGGCGGAGAGGCAGGACGCCCAGAAGGTTCTGCTGGTCGGGATGGAGGGCGTCGAAGGCGGTGATCTGCTCTTCCAGCCACCGGGCGAGGGCGGTGTCCTCACGGTCGGGCCGTAGGTCGGCCAGGGCCAGGTCGCCGCGGCGGGCGGCCGTCAAAGCCTGGACGTAGGTGCGTTGCCAGTCGTGGGACCAGCGGGCGTTCCACCAGGGGTCAATTTCGTTCAGGGCCCGGTGGTAGGGGTGGGGCAGGGTGCGTTCGCGTGCTTCGCGACGGCGTTCGGCCAGCCACCGGCCCAGGCGGATACCCCCGAAGGCTTCCTTCGCCAGGGGGTGGAGGTGGCCGTGATGGGCGGCGTAGTCGCGGGCGATGAGCAGGCGGTGTTCGATGCTGTGCGGGGGGTGTTCCCAGCGCATCTGGAGGGTGTCGAGCGTGTCGATGCGTTCTTGCAGGAGCATGCGGTTCATGCGCAGGGAGCGTTGTTTGCCGACCCACCAGCCCAGATAGAACCGGTCGGGGCCGATGTACCGGCTGGGGACGTCGAGGTGACCGAACTCGGTGTGGAAGCGTTCGGCGCTTTCGAAGCCCAGCTCCCACACGCGGTTGGGTGATTCTTCGGCTTCCAGGCTGAGGACGGGGATGATTTCGTCGGCGCGTTCGGGCCCGACCGACGGTGGCAGGATCCTGTACGGCGGGGGCTTCCAGTGTTTGATGTCCACGCGGTAGAAGACGTGCTCGTCGTAGACCGACAGGGCGATCAGGACCTGGTAGAGCAGCCGGTAAGCGGTGCGCTTGGTGCCTTCTGCCATCTCCTGGCCGGGCTCGAGGTAGACCGGGATGACGATGGTGGAGACCTTGCCGGCGCCGGGGGTCTGCCGCAGAGGGCGGCCGACAGCCTGGGTGATGTCCACCGAGCTGGTCTTGGGGTCGGCGAACAGGATGGAGTCGATCGCCGGGATGTCGACGCCCTCGGTGCAGCAGCGGCAGTTGGTGAGCACGGAACGCAGCGGCAGCCCGGTGGACGGGTCTGTGTGCAGGGGTGCGGAGGCGAACTGGGTGAAGGCCTGCAGGCGGTCGAACCGGTTCTGTGCGGCGTTGACGGTGCCTACCTGCAGCGGCCCCTGAAAGCGGCGGGGCATCAGAGCGGCGGTTTCGTGCAGGGTCTCGGCGAAGATCTCTGCGGACCTGACGCGGTTGTGGCAGGTCAAGGTGCGGCGTAGGTCGTAGGTGTGCTGCGCGTTCAGGAGCGCGACTTGCGCTGCGGCGACCCGCAGCCCTTCGGTGGAAGACCGGAAGCACGAGTGCCGGTTGAGGACTCTGCGCAGGTCGTCGTCGTCGATGACGACGGCCACGACCCGGTAGTCGGCCAGGAGTCCCTGTTCGATTGCCTCAGCCAGGGAGAGCCGGTACACCACAGGCCCGTACAGACTGAGGTCGTCCATGGAGGCGATCTCCGTCAGCGGCATGTCGATGCGGCCGTCTGCCACCGCCTGGTAATCGAAGACGCGCTCGGTGGCGGTCATGTAGAGGCGGTGTCGCGCAGGGAGCTCGTCGTTGTCGTGAATGATCGCCCAGAGACTTTCGGCGTTGCCTGCGGTGCGGTGGGCTTCGTCGGCAATGATGACGTCCCAGTCGGGAAGGAAGAAGTCCCGGTGCGCCTTGGCGATCTTGTTCAGGGATGCGTAGGTGCTGAAGACGCTGACGGGTCCGTCGGCCTGGGCGATCTGGTCGGTGAGGAAGCGGGCTTGCTCGGTGGCACTGCCCGCCTGCCCGGTGGTGGTGAGCACGCCGCGCAGGTCGGGGTTCTCTGGCGTGTCGAGTCCACAAACACCGATGTAGAGGCCGCCGCGGCCCTCCGCGTGCCAGGCGGCCGCGGTCTGCTCGAGGAGTTTCCTGGTCGGCATGACAACCAGGGCGCGGCCGCGGGGGGCCGCTTCATGGACGGCGTTCAGGCCGACGAGGGTCTTGCCGGTGCCGCAGGCCATGATGACCGAGACGCGGTCTGATCCGTCGAGGAAGTGGCTGACGCAGGCGCCGACAGCGAGTTCCTGGTGTCCGTGCAGCACGGTTTTCAGGCCGGTGTCGGCCCTGGTCAGCGTGGCCATGGCTCCTCCGAACGACTTTGCTGCCTTTCCATTGCGAGAGTGGAGGAGCCGCGTGCGGCAGCACGTGGGGCAGGGGCGGGGATTCACTCGAAGGAGTGGCGAGGTCTTGCGCGAGACCTCACGGTCGGGGCAGTTCTCCACCGGCGCGTACAGCCGCCAGGCTCCGAGCAGCGGTAGAGGCTCGAGCAGGGACGGGGAGCTGATCGTGGCGGGCGGTTACTGCCTGGCGGGAAGGAGCCGGATGACCCGGGTGAGGAAGCCATGTCCAGGCCGGGCGGCCGGAGTTCACTCGAAGGAGTGAGGTGCTATGTCCCGTAGCTCCAGGTGTTGGCCACGATGGACGTGACGCCCGCCCGTATCGGCAGCGGGTGAGCCCGGGCAGCTGGAAGGTTCCGATAATGCTGGATGCGCCGCGGTTGTGGGGGCCTCATTTCCGGCTGGCGTTGCCGGTGCGGTATGTACCGGGCGAGTCAACTGGATCGTTCGTGAACCGGCTCGCCCGCGCCAACGGTCTTCAGCTGGGCGAGCTGCTGGACCGAGTCGGGCTGGGTCAGCGGGCGGTCGACCCGCAGTTTGCGGAGATGTATGTCAACCAGGCCGGGCTGGAGTACCTGGCGGTGCTGGCCGGCCGACCCGTTTCGGCACTGCAACGGGCGCTTCCCAATCTGGCGCCGGAGCGGATTCTGCCCGGGGACGGGCCGGCCCGCTGGCACTGGCCGTGGGAGCCGACGGACGGTTACCTGGTCCGTGGCTGCGACCTGTGCGCTGCGGCGCGGGGAGCCCGTGAGCCGGTATGGCTGGTGTGCCCGGACAACTGGCAGGTATGCGTGCGGCACAGCCGGTGGACCGATGACGCGCGCGGTGACACCGCCGGAGTGGTGCGGCTGGACAAGCTACCGGAGGTGCTCGACGCCCACCAGCGGCGGCTGATGCGGCGGCGCCGGGTCGGGACGGCCGCTGAGGGCCTGTTCGCCGATGCCCACCAGATCGCCAGGCATTGGTGGAGCACCGCTCCCGGCACGCCGGTGTGGCACCAACGCGCCACAGAAGTGGGCCTGAATCCGCTCGAGGCGCGGGCTGCCCCGCTGGTGTTCTACCCGGAGGCGGTGTTCGTCGCCGGTGCCCTGGTCGACTACGAACGGCGCCTGGTAACAGGCGGGGACTGCGCCGTGGTCCTGGCGATGCTGGATGAAGTGCTGCAGCGGTGGGGGCTGGACGTGGTACGCGCCAGGTCGCCGCTGCGGGAGTGGGTCATGCGGCATCGCGAGCCGGCTCCGCGGTCCGGAGGCAGTAGGCGCCGGCCGCAGCTGGCCCTGGGCCCGGGGCATGAGCGCAGTACCGAGATGGCCGGATCTCTGGCCGACCGGTCCTGCCTGCCGTGGCAACTGGACCTGGGACATGCGGAGTAGGCCGGCCGGAGCGGGGCCTGGGCGCAGCGTTGCCGGGGGAAGTTGTCAACGGCGCTTCCTTCCCCCGGGTGAACGACCACCGCCCATGCCGGCCCGAGGGCGGTGGTGTGGCCACGCTGAACATGCCGTGGCATGCGGGGACGGTGCGGAGGTGCCAGTGGATTCGGTATGGGCCCATCACCTGGACGAACGCGGCCTACTGGTGCGGTCGGCCCCTGGCGAGCTGCGGGGGGTGGCGTTGGAGGAGCGCAAGCCGCCGTCGCCCCCGGTGGCGTACCACGGCCGCAAGAGCGTGGTGACCTGGTGGTGGTCGGCGACGACCCGGACCCAGGTGGCGTGCGGGTCGCTGCGGCGGATGCGGGTGGCGATCGGGCTGGACTGGGACCCGTCAGTGGCCTGGTTCTCCGGTGAGCCGGTGGAGCTGCGATGGCAGACCACGAAGGGCCGGCGGCGCAGGTGGCGGCCTGACTTCATCGCCCGCACCACCGACGGTGACCGGATCGTGGTGGCCGTGGAACCGGAAAAGCCCGACCAGGAGTGGCGGGACAAGCTCGTGCTCCTGCATACGGTGGCCGCGGAGGCCGGCTGGCGGGTCGAAGTGCGGCAGGTGCCGCACGGGGTGCGGAGGAACACCCTGGAATGGCTGGCCGAGTACCGGGGGCCTGATCCCATCGAGGACGAAGCGGCCTGCGAGCAGGCGCTGCTGCGGGCCTTCGCCGAACCGCGGACGCTGATCGACGGGGCGCGGGCCAGCGGCATCCCCGAGCTGCTCGCATTGGATCACGCATACCGGCTGATCTGGCGGCACCGGCTGCACATCGACTGGGATGCCCCGCTGCTTCCAACCGCCCGCGCCTGGGCGGCGGCATGAGCCGCCCCCTGCCCGGCCAGGCACCCGGTGACGACGTCGGCCTCGGGGACCGGGTGACATGGCTCGGGGCGACCTACCAGGTCGCCGCGTTCAAGAACGACACCGGCGTCGTGATCCTGCTGCCCGAGGCCGGCGGCGCGCCGGTGGACGCCCTGTACCGGGCGATGCTCTCCTCGCAGGACTTCCAGATCCTCGCCACCGACAACGCGCCGGCCGAACCCAGCGGGCTGCCTGCGCTGGGAACCATGCAGGGCACGCTGAGCCACAAGCAGCGTAAGAAGCTGCTGCGCCTGCACGAAGACATGATGGAGATCGACACCGGGGTGCGGCGGCCGGGCCAGAAACCACGGGACGGCTACGACCCCGACCGCACCACACTCAGTGAACGGTACGCGGCCAAGGCCGCGGAACTCGCAGACCGCGGCAAGCCCATCAGCGTCAAGGCCCTGGAGGCCAAGCGCCGCAAATGGCTGCGCGCCAACCGTAATCCGCTGGCCCTGGTCGACGGCCGCAAGAACCGGGCGCGCCTGCCAACGGGCCGAACCGATCCGCGGCTGCTGGACCTGCTGCGCGAAGTCGCCCACGCCAACGCGGATGAGTCCACCAGCACCATCGACAGTCACATGGATGAGATCACCCGCCTGGCCAAAGAGCGCTTCGGCATCGACCTGGACGATCCCGCCGAACGCAAGCGGCTGAGCTTCTCGCGGGCCACGTACTACCGGCGGATGGACGACCTCGGACTGACTGACCTGCTGCAGGCACCGACCAGTACCCGCAGCAGCCGCGTCCGCAAGCCGCCGCCTCCCTACACGCCCTCCCACGCCATGCTGCCCGGGCAACTGGTGCAGATCGACACCTGCCCACTGAAGATCAAAGCGCTCGGCGACAACGGAAAGATGATCTCCGTCGAGCTCACGGCGATGGTCGACGTCGCCACCCGCACCATCATGGCCGTCATGCTGGTGCCGGTCGTGCCCGGCGACGGGCCGGTCGGCAAGAGAATCGGCGGCCGCGCCACCCGCGCCTTCGACATCGTTCTCACCTTGGCCCAGGCCCTGGCGCCGATGCCGACCCGCCCCGGGTGGTCGCCGCTGACCGCGGCAGCCGGCTCGGCTCTGCCCTATGCGGCGCTGAACGCGGCAGACCCGCGCTTCACCGAGGCCACCGCGGCCCGCCCGGTGATCCGGCCCCGCACCATCATCATCGACCAGGGCAGCCCCTACCTGAGCGAGCACTTCCAGACCGCCTGCGACTTCCTCGGCATCAGCGTCCGCCTCGCCCGCAAGGGATGCCCCACCGACAAGCCGCTAGCCGAGCGCTACTTCCGCACGCTCGGCGACCGCTTCAGCCAGCACGTCGTGGGCTGGACCGCAAGGCGGCTGGAACACCGCGGCAAGCGCCTGGACCGCAAGCCGCTGTGGACCCTGAACCAGCTGCAGCAAATGGCCTACGAGTGGGTCGCCCTCGAACATCAGCAGCGCCCCCACAAAGGCCTGCGCAACCCGTACGCGCCAGGCATGGTGGTCTCCCCCAACATGATGTACGCCGCTTTGGTTGCCGGCACCGGCTACCGACCGCGGCTGATGACCCCGGAGGAGAACCGCAAGCTCCTCATCCCGGCCTGGGTCACCGTCACCGACAAGGGCGTCACCGTCGAGAACCGCACCTACCAGTCCCCCACCCGTGAGCTGGCCGGCCTGCAGGGCTTGTCCTCCGGGCTGACAGAGGTGGGCGGCCGCTGGGAAGCCCGCTGGGACCCGTACCAACCCGTCGTGGTGTGGGTGTACGACCACCGCGATGAGGATCGCTGGATCCAGACCCGGTTCGTGCAGGAGGCCCTACTGGAACACCCATGGACCCAGTACTGCTGGGAAGAGGCCACAGCCCAGTACGTCGAGCAGGGCGGCGCGGCATCCGACGAGGAAGGCATCGCGCTGGCGATGAGGGACCGCCGGCTGCGCGCCAAAGCCGGCCCACCACGCCCGCGCGGGCCACAGCCCCCGGCGCAGCCACCGATGCCGTTCCAGGGCGGCTTCACGCTGCCGGTCCACGACGAGGAACCCGAAGACCCTTACGCCGGCATCCCGGATTTCGACCCCGTCGCCATCCAGCCCTACGAGGCCCTGCCAATCCCGGGCAGGGACACCCACCTGCTGGCCTACCCCACTGTCCCCTCCCCCGGCACCAGGGAGTATCGGGAGCCTGGCCCCGCAGGCGAGCCGGGTTCTGAGGACCTCGGTGCCAGACCCCCATCTCCTGACCTGAGGCGTTAGATCGGAGAAGCCAATGCCCAAGACCGACACGCAACAACCCGAAGCGCTGCGCCGGGCCGTACTCGCCCCGCGTCTCCTGACGCCCGAGATGCTGGTGCGCCTGGATGGCTGGAACTACTTCGCCCGCACCGACCTCAAGCCTCCCGATCTGCGCGACTGTGCGCCGGCCGGAACCAAGGTCGACGACACCGACCCGCGCGTGGTCTACAACGGCCACCTGTGCGTGGTGAACATCCCCGTCATCGAGGCGGCAATCGTCAATGCGAGCAGGCTCTATGGAACCAACATCACTCGAATGCAGGGACAGTTGGGCTCGATCATCGACGGAGAGGAGGGCACAGGCAAGACGTTCCTGCTCCGCTCACTCGGTCGAGACTTCCAGCAAAGAGCCGAGAAGTACTACAGCGACCGCATCCCGGTCGTCCACATCCTCGCCCCCCACGACGCAGACTCCAAACAAGCCTGGCTATGGGAGATCGGGCAGTTCCTCGGCCTTGCCCCCGAGCCCAAGGACCTGACCGAAGCCCCGCAGTGGGCAAAGACCAAGCAACTACGCTGCCCCGATCTCAGCATCCCCGTCATGCACGTGCTGGAGCACGCCAAGACCGACATCCTCCTCATCGACGACATCCACCGCGTCACCGTCGACCAACTCGCCGTGTTCCTGCCCCTAAGCGACTACCTCCGCAACAAGCTCGGCATCACCACCATCTACTGCGGCACCGGCGCCGCCGAGATCTTTCACGCGGCACGCCTCAAAGCCAACCGGCACAGCAAGGACCCGCAGCACAACACGCTCCCCGTCCTTCGCCTCGAACCCATTCCCTACAGGGACGGCGTCGACCTGGAGACCTGGCCACGCCTGGTGAAGGGCTTCGAGAAGCAAGTACGCCTGCACCGCCTTGCCGAAGGCGACCTCACCCGCCATGCCACATACCTCCATCAGCGCACCGGAGGCCGTCTGCTCTACATTTCCCAGCTCGTGTGCCAAGCCGCCCAAGCAGCCATCCACACAGGCGAAGAGACCATCACCCTAGACCTGCTGGAATCCATCAACATCGGCTTCACCAGCAGGGGAAGGTCACAGACGGCCGGGTAGCGACTCGCGCAGCGGCGATCACGCACCTCGTTCCTTAGGCAGTATCCTCCGGCGCGGGTAACCCACACCGGAGGTCGCGAACTTCATGGTTAGTCCCGCGGGAGCATCGACCATTCACTCGTCTTCTTGTGCGTCGTTGACCTCGCGGTACACCAACGTCTCCAACGAACCCCGGAAAGCGTCGAAGTTCGTGATCGGCTCAATGGGGTCATCGTCGAGGTCGAACATGCGCACGATCCCGCGAATCTCACTCCGCAGAGCCTCTGCATCTACAGAGTTGTCGAGGAGAGCTTCGACGTCTTCCAGGAGGAGCGCGGCGGCCTCTCGAGTGGCTCCGACTGGGTGATCCAGCAGGAAGGACCTCTTGAGGCGCTTGATCTTGGCACTGGTGCGTTCTGTGGTGATCTCCCTCATCGCTTGGCGCTGCATGCGGGCCAGTTCACGGAACAGCGTCCGGAAATTCCGGTCCATGATGGCCGCCGCGTCGACCAGGTCGTCGTCGTGACGGACGGCTTCCATGACACTTCGGGCGAAGCCCACCTTATCGAGGTGGAATTCGGGAAGCTTGCTCGCGCACGCCTTCACCAAAGCGGCATGGGCGCTGGCCTGGTCAGTGACAGAGACATCTTCGGCCCTCAGGCTCGCTACCTTGCTTGCCTCATCAGGCAAGAGGAAGTCATGTGCGTATCGCTTGACGGCCGCGACGGCGATCTCGAGAGGTACGAGGTCTTCGATGGCAACCACACCTGCGGGCAGCGTGCTCTCGACTCGATCGGCCGACAGGTCCCCCAACTGCAGGATGAACTGGGAATCAAGCAATGCCTTACCCAAGGGGCCGCGCTGGAGCGCCTTCTTTGCCTGATCTCCTGAGGAGTCGCTGTCGAGAAGGACGATGACAGCGGGCCGGTCGGCGTCGCGACCGCGGGCGAGGTACACCAGATACGGAATATGAGGTGCGGAGCCAGCCGGCACCAGTGTCAACGTGTTGAGGTCGAGGTTGTCCAGCGAGGACGACCCCTGGCGCCTGAGCCGCGCTGACATCCCAGCGAGGAGGACCTGGTCAGACATCCCCTCCAGCATCAGGTTGCAGTTGCTGATGAAAGTCGTCTCTGCAACGAAGTTTCCGAAGGCGGACCTCAGCGGCTCGTAGTGATTACGCGCCGCATTGCGTACCACGCGGGTCCCCTCGTCCCCTTCCCCTTTTTCAAGGACCCTGATCCGTTCCCCGTGGTTCTTGTCGATGAGGAACGGTGAGTGCGTGACGTAGACGACCTGGCAGGGAGTGCGGGAGGGATCCTGAGGGCTGGCGAAGTCCTCGAAGATGCGCAGCAGATCCTGCTGGCCAGTGCTGGACAGGTAGGCGTCCGGCTCGTCCATCAGCAGGATCTCTCGGGCGCCAGACGTGGGCGCCTCATGGGCAAGGTACTGCACGAAGTAGCTGAGGAAGAACTTCAGTCCACCACTGCGTTCATCAGCGGAGTACTCGGTGCCGGTCCTGTCGCGGATGGTGAAGACGAGGTCTTGGTCACGCAGCGTCAACAGAAGTTGGAACTGGTGGTCTTGTGACCACCATCTGGGGAAGTTCAGGGAGGCAGCCAAGGCGTCGTTCATTCGCTCGACGATGCCGTTGGCGAAGCCGTCTCTGCTGTCATCCACGGCCTTGAGCAGCTCCTTGAAGGCGACCCGATCGATCTTTGCCGCCTTCAGCAGAAGGTCCTCAGCCAAGACGAGCTGCTTGTCGTGGCTGTCGGTCTGCTGGCTCGCCGTGCTGAAAGCGCTGACCAGGCTGGGTGCCGCCGCAGCGATCTGCTCTGCGGAGGTGAACCAGTCGGTGTTATCGAAGAGCACACCGAGGAACGTTTGACGTCCCCTTCTCGGACTGGTGCGCAGGGAAGCCTTGCCTTGGGCCAGGTACTGGATCGGGACGCTCTCTGGCAGCGCGACATGTGCGTCGATCTCGAACCACTCGGGAAGTATCTCGTCGAGGATCTGCAAGTCCTCGACCTCGAACCTGGCCCAGTCGTCACCCTGTCGGAGAAAGACTACTGGGTCTGCGTTGTTGAGACGGAACAGCGAGAAGCTGTCGAACTCGTCATCGAGTTCGATGCCACAAGCCTTCCGTACCGCTTCCTGGTCACTAGCATCCAGGTTCTTCAACTCCAGGCCGAAGTCCGGGTATGACATTGACTTGTCCACGGCAAAGAACTGGGAGTAACGGCAGAAGTCACCGCGCTCGAGGTCCTCGCCGGTCAGTGCACGCTTGATCGCCCCCAGGAGCTGGCTCTTTCCGGACTCGTTGGCCCCTACGACCGTGGTCACACCGTCCTCGAGCGGCACTCTGACAAAGGGGTACTGCAGACCGTCAGAGCCCAGCGTGTCCCAAGGGTCTGGAACGAACCTGTCATCGGCCTTGCGGAGGTAGTCGAAGTTGAATGAGCGGAAGAAGCGGATGTAGACGTTGGCGATGAACATCCGAGGTCTCTTTTCCCGGGGGCTCTGAACTAACTGCCAGTCATGTTAGGCCCAAGCACCGACAGGGGGCCGGTCCCAGGCAGCTTCGGGTGCTCCTACGCCTGATCGACGAGGTGAGCACTCAGTGCAGTGGACCGGGGCTCTCCTCTAGGGACAGCGCTGGCTCAAACAGACAACCTGTCCGCTGTCGAGCCGGTTCGACCCCCCGCGCCAAGCGAGACGGCCAGCCATGAGCAACCCGCGACCGACCAGCCGCCGCGATCGGCCCCGCTTGGGGCTGGGGGAAACTGCCATTGAATCGCGTCCTCTGTCGCGATGTCTGGCGGTCCAGCAGTCAACGGGTGTCGATGTAGAGCTCCACAACTCGGGAGGGCCGCCCCACAGCGTCCAGCCGGTCGGGGATGTCTCGGGGAACACTGCGTCGTGGTCGGCGACGAAGGTGCAGAAGGCCTGGAGAGTCTTGGAGGGTGGATCGCGCACCGCGCGCTTCGGCCATCAGATGCTCGACCACGATGCCCTATGCGGCAGCACGCTACTACGGCTGGTCGTCGAGGCGTGTCTGCGCCAGATCCGGTCATACTCCGCCCTTGGCGGGCGTGGGGATGCGCATGTTGAGCGGCCGGGACCAGTCACCGGTGGCGGCGTAGCCCTTCAGCGCGTCGTACAGGACGGTGCTGGCGTCGCGGCGCAGCCCCTCGGGGAGGATCGAGACGCGGTGGCAGGGCGGCATGCCGGGGTCTGTGCCGTAGTCCGTGTACTTGCCGTCGTCGTAGCGGCCTGCGGCCGGCGTGACGTCGACGAGGCCAAAAGCTTCCAGTTGGCTGTGGGTTTCGTAGACCTCGCGCCCCAGCCCGTAATGCCCGGCACGCTCGGCACCGGTGACGTAGGGCTCGTCATGCCCGGGGTTCTGGTCTACGTCGAGCCACATCAGGTAGGCGGCAGTCTCGCTGGGGGTAAGCAGGTGGACCCAGCCATTCGTGAAGAACTCTACCGGGATGCCGAATATCGCCTCGGCCTTCTTAGGCACCCGGTAGGGGATGACGGCAGCCTGGGTGCTCATGCCGCTGTCGCACAGCAGGGTGAAGTCACGGAAGGGGTGGCGGGTTCCAGCGTGTGGGAACTCGACCAGGAGGTTGTCGCGCAGCTTCTTTAGGCCTTCGGTGATCTGCCGCTGCTTGTTGACCCGGGGGCTGGCCACGTAGTTGCCGCCGGGGGCGTGGCGGGCGTGGGCGCCGATCAATCGCATCCAGGAGAACCGGTGGGCGCTGTCCGGGTCGATGGGGATTCGGTTGGGCCACTGGTTGCCGGGCTTGGCCTGGCAGGCCGCGGCAAAGAGCAGAGTCAGGTGCAGGCGCCCGGCCACTCCCCGGGGGGCGATGAGGCGGGCTGCGGGCGGGCGCTGCTCGCTCGGCAGACCCTTGCGCTCGTGCTCGACGTGCCGAATCTCGCCGTGGCGGATGTAGGTGCGCCGCACGGGGACAACAGTGGGGCTGCGGCCTTGGTCAGCGAGCTCAGCAGCGGCCAGGGTGACGTCGTTCAGGGCGCCTCGCTCGCGGAGGGCGGTGAGCGCATCCAGCCGGGGTTTGATCTTGTTCGCCGCAGCGGCGGCCCGAGACGAGACGTGGCGCACGAACAACCCCCACGGATTGATAGCTACGTTTTGATCCTCATGTATGCCATCTGCTTCCTAGTTATCCATTGGTATGTCGCTACATCAGGGTCAATCCGTGGAGCCAGTGTAGCGGGGGGCGTTCGGTTCGGGGGTCCTATTGATGCACGAGCTCCGGCCCGGCTCACGGTACCCGCCCTGACAGCGGTGCCGCAGTGTCCGGCCAGCTCGTTGGCAGGCGTGTACCGGGCCCGGAAACGTCTTAGCCCCGGCGACATGATCATTAAGGATCAGCGGTCCACCGGGGCTTGTCATCCATGACTATACCCAAGCCCCGAGGAGGAACAACGTGACGCACGCTGCCCCGGTCCCCGTCGCAGGCCCCTGGGTGGAGCAATGGCTCAGCCCCGCCCGCCACGGCGTCTACCTGGCCCAGGCCGCCGGAGACCCGGCCCGCGCGCTCGCCCTGTACGAGTGGAACACCGCCCTGACGTGCGCGGTGCTGCGTGACCTTGGCCATCTCGAGGTCGCCCTGCGCAACGCTTACGCCGCAGCCCTGGACGCCACCTGGTCAGGCAGCGGGCACTGGCTGGACGACCCGACCAGCCCTCTGCGGGCACCGCTGATGCGCACCAAGAAGGGCGGGCCCCGCGGGACCCGGCATGTCGACGTCAACGACAAGACACGCAAGGCGATCGACAGCGCGCGAGCCCGGTACGGCGTCCAGGCGCCGCCCGGGAAGATCATCGCCGAGCTAACGCTCGGAGTGTGGCGCTATCTGTCCACCTCCGCGCACGAGAAGACCCTGTGGGTTCCCCACCTCCACCACGCCTTCCCGCCCGGGACTCGCCGGGCCGCCGTGGACAAGGCGATCGGCGACCTACACGAGCTGCGGAACCGGGCCGCGCACTGGGAGCCGCTCCTGGCCGCCCCCGTGGCCCGGCGCATGAACGACCTGCTCACGGTCGCCGGCCTGCTCAGTCCCGACCTCGCCACCTACATCCAGCACTCCAGCCAGGTCGCCGCCCTCCTCGCCACCCGCCCCTGACCACCCCCGCATCGCCCGCCAGCGGGCGCCGCCGATGGCGAAACCCTCAAACTGCATGCGGGCCCCTCACCCTCTCGGTCACACCATGCGGAGCACGGCGACGACCTTGCGGTCGCCGTCGCAGATCGCCGCCTCCGCCATGGAGTCGCCGACGCCACCTTCAGCGCGAACTCCGCCCCGTCGCCGACCAGTTGCCGCCCGGCAGCACGAGCGCATCCCTCGATGGCCTCCTCGGCCATCGCCGGCACGCCAGCGGCACCTACGCCCCCTCCACCGGCGGGATGGGGCTCGAGGTCGAAACCCAGATACTGTCGCCTCCACCTCAACTGCGTCTGCATGTACGCTAACTGAGTTGGTGTGGGTAACTCTGCACTGACCGCGCACCGCTCCGGATACGCGGAACCGCACGTGCAGGCGTACGAACTGCACGTGAAGGGCAACTGGCACCCGTCCTCGACGGGAGATCGGGGTCGCCTTGACCCCGCTGACCACGAGTCCACCCGGGACCGTTGAATGCCGGTCGGCACCGATCGAGTCGGACCATGAGCCGACCCCGAGACGTGACGGCGCTCGCCGCCCTCTGGCGGCGCGCGGCGGGTCCTGGCAAGGCGTCAGGGCAGCCCGGGCCTGCGGGTCCACGAGCGCGCTGCTTGCTGAAAGGGCGAGCTGATGATTACTTCTGCCTTCGGCGACTCTGAGTTCGACGACGCCGATGACACCTCCCTCCCGCCGCTGCTGCGCCGCCCGGAGCCGACCCCTGGCCCCGTGCCGGTCACCGCACTGCGCGGGGCCCGCAAGAAGCTGCTGGACAACCCGCTGACCAACCTCAACGAGGACGCGGCCACCGCGGTCACCTCCGGCGCAGTCGATCCCGGGCTGCTCGCCGCTCTCGTCGACGGCGAGGGCACCAATCTGCTGATGGCCAAGCCGGTCGTCGGCGGGACGCTGTACTCGATCGCGCCTCACCGCAGGTACACCGACCTCGGCGTCCTGCCGGACTTCATCAACCAGCGCTGGGCGCACCAGCTGCACACCCCCATGGATGTCGAGCCGCCGACGCTGCCCCGGCTCACCTACGACACGCTCGCCGTGACCATCGACGGCAAGGTCGAGTACCTGGCGATCTTCACGGTCCGTATGAAGGACCGCGCGGCGCTCGCCAAGGCGGTCGAGGACAGCATGCGGCGCACCCACGAGGCCCAGGGCGGTGCGAACGACTACACCGACAGCGTCCTGCAGCAGGGTGTCAAGGAACCGCTCACGCTGTTCCTGGTGCGCGTGGAGTACGACGACGGAACCAGCGACACCTACCTGGTCAGCGGTGACGGCAACAGCCGTCTCGTCAGCATGTGGCTGGCTCGCAGTGGTGGCGAGATCGACGCAGCTGCTCGCCTGTGCATCGCCACCGTCATCGGTCCGCTCGGCAAGTCCGGCCCCCGCAGCACCAGCGAGATCAGGAACGGCCGGCAGCAGGTCGAGGCCATGGCTGCCCGGGTGCTGCGGGGCCTGGGGGAGAAAACCCTCACTGAGGCGACCAGGCGCGAGGGCCACACCATGACCTTCCCGGCCACGGTGGTGGTCGGCGCCCGGCGCCAGGACGGGACCCCGCTGGAGGACCTGCTCGCCGGCCGCGACGACCTCCTCGCCAACCTGCACGTCCACGTCACGCCGTGGACTGAGGGCGCCCAGTCTGCCCAGGGTATGCAGCGCCTCTTCCAGCACGCCGTCCGCCAGGACCTAATCAGCAAGTCCGTGATGCGCGTACTCACTGGCCAGGCGGACCTGGACGAGATGCGCCGCAACCTGCAGCTGCCCGCCCACCGTCTGTGGGCGACTGCCGTCCCGCAGCAGGTGCTCCTGGCCGGCAACTACCGGCGCATGAGGGACCTGGTTCGTCAGGAGTTCGGGATCAGCCGCGTCACCCGAACCGCCCTCGGCAGCCGTATGGGCACGGTCGTCCTCGCTCCCTACCGCAGCGCCGCCAACCACGACCAGGCCGTCCGCACGTTCGACAACGGCGGCACGATCACCGACATCGTCTGGGGGCACGACTGGCACCTCACCAAGGGCGAGGATCCCGTACAGATCCTGGACGAGCTGCTCGCCAAGGCGCTGGCCGGCGACCTCGACGCGGTCGCAGAACTGACGGTGCTGGGCGGCACCGCCGCCATCCTTGAGGGTCTCCTCACCCGCGACCGTGGCTCCAAGGAGGACTACACCCGCGCCGACCTCAAGGCCCCTTACCGGGCGACGCCCACGCGGATCCTCACCATGCTCTCCCAGACCCGGGGCGGACTGAGCATGCTCCACTCCATCGCCATCGCCCACGTCGCCGATGACCCGGCCATCCTGCCGAAGGCCTTCCACACCGCCAACGCCGTGATCGACGGCACCGCGGTCGACGACGGCCAGCCCGTCATCGACCGTGCCGGGGCCCGCGTCACCCTGGAGTACGAGTGGGACCTCGTGTACTTCGCCAACCCGGCGGAGGCCGCAAGCCGTAAGGCGACACTCCAGGCAGAGCAGCAGAAGAAGAAGGACGGCGGATCGGGCATCGAGATCCCCGAGCACGTCCGCCTGCGCCAGCAGCTCACCCAGGCCGTGACCGACGCGTCCCGGGCGGCCAGCGCCCTGCGGCGCATGGTGGTGCAGAAGGGCCGCGAGCGGGACATCTTCGGCTCCCCCGAAGGCGTTGACGCGCTGCGGCAGAAGCTTTCGGGCATCAGCGACATCCTCCTGCGGTACGGGCCGAGCCATGCGGCGTTCGACCTCGACCTCGACCTCGACGGCGACGGGGCTGGCGCGTGATGAGCACCCTGCCCCTGCACATCGCGCGTCGCCTGAACCGTGTGGCGGTGCTCCTCGCGCCGCTCCTGGCCTCGCAGGCGTCCCGCCCGTCCGGAGCTCCGCTGCCTCCGTGGACCTGGCGTGCTCAGCCCGAGTCCCTGCGCCAGGCCATGAAGTGCGCCAAGGCGGTCTACGTCGCCTGGGACCGGCGCGGCGACTGCCTCTACGTCGGTAGCGTCTGCCGCGGCCACGACATGGCCGTCGCCGACCGTCTGGATGAGCACTTCCGGTCCATCTCCAACGGCTCCGGCCGGCGCGCCTCCTGGGCGCTGCTGTCGGTGCTGCCGATCCGCGCCAACGCCCCGATTGCGACGGTGCGGGCGGCCGAGGGCTGGGCGGCTCTGCACCTCAGCCCCCAGGAAGGCTCGGCGCACCCGCGAGTTGACCTGGCCGTACCCCCGCGCGACCTCGCCAGGGCTCTGCGGTAGTAGTTCCGCCGGGCAGGCGCCCCGGCGGGAGGGGGATGCCACACCATGCGGCATCCCCCTCACCACTTCCGGGAGCGCGGAGGATCTCACAAAGCCCAACATGAGGTCGGAGGCGCCCATAGGCAGTCTCAACTAAGCAACGCAATCTCACTTAATCGACGGGACCCCAGGTCATCACTGCAGCAGGCCGAGATTTACGGCGAGTTGGCGGGCTAAGCGAGCAGACGTCCGTCTCACTCAATCGCCAGATAGCTAGGTCAGAACCCTAACTACTGCCGTCGAACCCGCTGAAAAGTTGAGACCTCACAACCGCGCGGCGTAATGCCCGGCCGGCTGTGAAGGTGGGTGCCCATGTGCGCTTCCGCGGCGTGAAGTGGCAGGTGGTCGCCCTGTCCGGACAGAGCATCCACCTCATCGGCCCGGACGGCGGCGGCCAGGCCGTGCTCGCCGGGCACCTGTTCGCCGACCCCGGCTTCACCGTCATCGGCGCCGACGTTCCCCAGGCGGCCCCGCAGTGGGGGCTGTTCGAGTCCGCACCCGCCGCGGCCCGCGAGAAGGCGCTGGCCTGGCAGCGACACGTACGCGAAGTCGAATGCGGCCTGCCCGGCGGCCCCGGCAGCCACGGAACCGTACGGCCGCAGTACGACCCCGAGCAGCACACGCTGGCCCAGCGGGAGCAGGCCAAAGCCGAGGAACTGACCGCGCTCGGCTTCGGCCGGGTCTCGCGCACCACGGTGCAGCGCATGCGGCTCGACTACCGCAAGCAGGGCCTGTGGGGGCTCCTCGACCACCGCACCACCCGCGCCTCCACCCCCACCGGGCGGGCCGACGAACGCGTCGTCGCCGCCGTCCGCGAGGCGCTGCGCCGCCGGCGCGGCCGCTCCAAAGGCACCATCAACGGCCTGTTC